>PALN01000033.1 GCA_002706405.1 Rhodospirillaceae bacterium
GAAGGGACCGTAGCGCCCGCCGATCTCATGCCCGGCCAACAGGATCAGGCCGACCAGCATGAAAACGACCAGCCCGATCAGGTTCACCGTCCGCGCCAGAATGATCGAGGCCGTGCCCTCGCGGTAGCTGACCGCGTGATGGCGTTTCAGCAGCACCGCCTTGATCGGCTCGCCGCCGAACCCGCCGGCCGGCAGCACCGTGTTAAAGGCCTCCCCGACCATGCGAATCCGCCACACGATATAGGACCACCGAGGCGTCAAGGGCAGGCGCAGAATAGCCAAATGCCAGGACAGGCTATCGATGTAGAAGGCGGCCAGGTAAATCGCGAACGCCGCCGCCAGCCCCTGCCAGCCCATGCCGAGAACGGCGGCAAGGGCCGCATCGAAATCGACCTCGGCAACCACCCAGGCCAACAACGCCACCCCCAGTCCGATATATAGCCAGGAGAGAAACCGCGTCACGGGACGGCCGGCAGTGGTCATGTCCGCCTCCGGCCACGCAGCGCAAGCAGCGCCGGCAACAGGACCAGCGTACAGACCAGGGTCAAGGTAATGGCGATGGTCAGCAGCACGCCCATGCTGGCCGTGCCGGGATGGCCGGATAACGCGATCGACCCGAACGAGCCGATGGTGGTGAGGGCACTGAACAGCACCGCTCGGGGGGTCGAGGTTTCGAAGGCATCGCCCGCCGTCGCCGTCGACCCGCCGGCGCGTTCCTGGCGGTCGCGCAGGACCAGATGAATGCCGCTGGCGACGCCGAGGCCGAACAACAGCGGCAAGACGATGATGTTGGCGAAGTTGAACGGCACCTGGAACGCGACGGAACACAGCACCGTCAGCACCGCCGCCAGGCCAAGGGGGGCAAAGACGAAGGCGACGTCGCTGACCCGGCGCAGCAGCAGGCCGAGCAGGATCAGGATCGCGGTCACCGCGATGGCCCCGGCCTGGACAAAGGCCGACAGCACCGCCCGCCCCGCCTCAAAGATCGTGACCGGCGCGCCCGAGGCATCGGGCGTGACCTGGCGCAATGCCGCGACAAAGGCCTCGACGGCGTCCGGGTCCCGCAGGTCGGCGGCGGGAATGACCTCAAGCCGCGCCTGACCGTCCGGCGCGACATAACGCGCGCGGATGTCCGCCGGCAGATCGGCCAGCGTGAATGGTGTCGGACTCAAACTGCCGCGCAGGCGTTCGACGGCATCGGGGAACACGGCCAGAAGGCCCTGCTCCAGCCCGGCCAGGCCCGCATCGTCGAGGGTCTTCAGCAACGTCGTCAGACGCCCGGCCGCACGGGCGAGATCCGGCCCCGCGTTGGCGCTGTCCAATCCGCCCAGGGCCGCGGTCAACTCGGCGGCCGCCGTGCGGCGGCGCGTCGCGTCCCGGTCCTCCGCCCCGCCGCCGGCCGCCAGCGACGGCAGCATGAACAGCGCCAAGTCGCGGACAATCTCGGCCTTTTCTTCCTGGTCGTCCGGCACGAAGCTGAAGATCGAGGCGACTCCCTTGACCTCGGGCAAGGCCGTGAGCTGTTCCGCCAGGCCCCGTGCCGCCGCCACGTCGGGGGCCAGCACCGTGGCGCTGTAGGTCGATGCCCCCTCCCCGGCCGCCAGTTCGTGGACCACGGCAACCGATTCCAAGGTCCGGTCCTGCAGGTTCAGGGGATCGAAATCGAACCGCGCCTGGGGCACGGCAGCCAAGCCGATAACCGCCACGACCACGGCCCCGATCAGCACCCGACGGGGATGGCCCTGCAGGGCGCGGCGCGCCCGATCGGTCCATCCCACATGACCGTCACGGCGGCCCGCCGCGGCGGGCATCAGGGTCAACAGGGCGGGCAGCACGGTCAGGTTCGCGGCCAGGGCGATGAACATGCCGGACCCCGCGATCAGGCCCAACTCGGCGAGGCCCACGTAGTCGGTCGGCAAAAAGGAGTAAAAGGCGATGGCCGCCGCCACGGCGCAAAGCGTCAGCCCCCCGCCGCCCGCCGCCGCCGTGGCCTCCAGCGCCGCGCCGTTGTCCAAGCCTCCGGCACGGTGTTCCCGGTAACGCAAGGCGAAATGGATGCCGAAGTCGACGCTGAGCCCGATGAACAGCACGGCGAAGGCGACGGAAATCAGGTTGAGGGCTCCAAGCGCCCAGATCGCGAAACCGGCCGTCCAGACAAGGCCCAGGATCAGGGTTGCCAGCACGGCAATGACCATGCGCAGCGACCGCAGGCCGAGGATCAACAACGCCAGAACCAGGACAAACGACAGCGCCCCCGCCATGCCCATGCCGCGCTCGACGCTTTTCAGTTCATCCTGCTGCAGCGCGGCGGAGCCGGAGATGCGCAGGCGCACGGCCCCCGCCCCGTCCAGCTTCAATTCCCGGCGCAGATCCTTGAGGGCAGCGATCGGCTTGCCCGCCGGCTGCAGCGAAGCGAAATCCAGCGGCGGCTTTAGCACGATGAACCGCCGCGCCACGGCGTCATCTTCCCCGGCCAGCAGGCGCTGCCAGGACAGGATCGCGTCCTCGCCCTTGGCCCGCTTCTCACCAACATCGGCCAACAGGTTGAGTACCTTGGCCAGGGCCACGGGCGGCGCCTTGCCGTCAAGCTGCTGTTCGATTCCCTGGCGCAGCAGGTCGAACAGGGTCGCCAGACTGGCATCGCCCCACAGGCTGGCGAGGAAGGGCTGCGCTTCGGCGAGGCGGCCGGTCAGGTCTTCCAGTTCCGCCACGTCCAGGAACAACAGGCCGTTCTCTTGCAGGAACGGATCCCCTTCCGGGTCGAACAGGCTGCCGAAGGTTTGCGGCTGCGCCATAAGCCGAGCGCGAAATTCCCGCGCCGCACGGTCGACCCGTTCCGGCACCGCACCGTCCAGGACCAGCAGGATATTGTCGCTCAACTGCGGGAACAGGCGATTGACCGTGCTGTTGTTTTTGCGGAACGGCAGGTCGGCGGACAGCATGTCCGTGGTGTCCGTATGGATCGCCAGATTGCGCTGCAGATAGGAAAGCGTCAGCCCGGCGCCGATGATGGACAGCAGCACGACCGCCCAAGCACCACGACGGACCAAGCCGACCCAGGCTCGGAACAAGGTTCCCGGAAATGCGGCCGCGGCCTCGGTCATTCCTCCGGCTTTCCGCCTTCGGCCAGGGCGCGGCGGCGGGCCCGGTACTTGATCCCCCATTGCACCGCAAACAGCAGCGCAAAGCCGGGGGCGCCGATGGTGGCCGCGACCAGAAGCGCTTCCTGGTAGCCGAGAAGCACCATAATCGGCGCAACCAGGATGGCGTCGTCGGGATCGAATCCCATGAACGAGCCCAGTTCGGCGCTGCGCGCGCCCGCCAGGCTTTCCATGCGCATGACCATCCACAGGATAAAGGTCACCGACGCGCCGGCGAGAACGCCCATGGGGATGGCCAGCATGCCCCATTCACCGCCCCGCAGCCCGATGCCCAGGCCGACGAAGATGATGGCGTTGCACACGGCGTCGGCGATCAGGTCGAACTTATGGCCGGCGGCGCTGGTCTGTCCCGATTGGCGGGCGTAGTCGCCATCGCCCCGGTCCAGCACCATGGACAGGATGAACAGAACCGCGCCGATCTGCCACCACGGCAGGTCCAACCACGGCGATGGGCCGATGGAGAAGGCGGCGGCGGCGGCGATACCCGTTGCCATGCGCACGACGGTCACTTGGCTCGGCGTGATGCGGCTGCCCGTCGCCATCAAAGGTTTGGTCACGGTCAGGCGCGCGACCTTGTGGATCCAGGTATTGTGACTAATGGTCTTGCCTCCGGCTACGGGCGGGATTACATGGGGCGATAGGCTAGCCCGGAACATCATGAAAATTGTGACAAAAGGCAACCGGCATCGGCACTGCCGTTGAAGAAATCATGCTGAATACACCCGTACTTACCGACGCCCAGATCAAACAATTCGCCGATGACGGCTACCTTGTCCTGCGCGGCGGGTTTTCCGCCGACGACATGGCGCGCATCGGGGTGTGGACCGACGAGGTCCTGGCCCTGCCTGAAGTTTCGGGCCGCCATTGGGTGTTCCATGAGAAAAGCCAGAAGAACCCGGACGACAACCTGGTCAGCCGGATCGAGCGCATTTCCCCGTTTCATGACGGGTTCGGCGCCCTGGCCGAAGCCCTGCGCGGACCCACGGGCCAGTTGCTGGGCGAAGAGGCGGCCCTGTTCAAGGAAAAGATCAATTTCAAGATGCCCGGCGGTGACGGCTTCAAGCCGCATCAGGATTCCCAGGCCGGCTGGGATGCCTACACGGATTTCTTCATCTCGGCCCTGGTGTCCATTGATCCTGCGACGGAAGAAAACGGCTGCCTGAAGATGGTCCGCGGCCATCACAAGAAGGGCATGTTCCGGTCTTGGGAACCCATGACCGACGCCGACATGGCCGACATGGATTTCCAGCCCGTGCCGACCAATCCCGGTGACGTGGTGTTCTTCGACAGCTTCGCCCCTCATGCGTCGGAAGCGAACCTGAGCGACAAGACCCGCCGCATCTATTACGCCACCTACAATCGCGCCTCGGCAGGTGATTTCATGGACCGCTACTACGCGGACAAGCACAAGAACTACCCGCCGGACATCGACCGCGACCCGGCGAAACAATACGTCTTTAGAGTTTAGCGAGACCTACTCGGCGGCGGTGCCGACACGTTCGGACATGGGCTTGTAGGCCGCGATCTTGGCGCGGATTTCCGTGGCCGCCCGCTCCCGGTCCTCGGGAAAATCAATCTCGATCCACGGAATGCCCGTCACGTCTTCGTAGCCGAAGGTGCCCGGTTCCGACGCCTTCATGACGTCGCAGAAGGCATCTTCATAAACGAAGCCCGGCATGTCGCCTTGGGACAACTCGTCCGCGCGGTCGGCGACCCGCTGCGCGATGTCCGGCGCCATGGTCAGGAAGCCCGGCCATTCTCCGACCGTGTCATGGGGCTCGAACACCTTCTTGCCGAAATCAACCAGAACGCCGTCGCGCACGCAGGTCTTCACCGGCTCGTCGCCCGGCACGAAATCCCGGTCCAGGATGATGCAGGTCTGGTGGCGGCTGGCGATCAGAACCTTCAGCAGATCGTCGTGGTAATAGACGTCGGCGTCCATGAACAAGACCCGGTCGCCCGAGCGCAGAACCTCGCCCGCCCGGGCCAGGGACAGGATCGGGCTTTCCTTGAAGCGCGGATTGAACAGGGTGCGCGCGAAGCCCTTGGGCGCCACGCGAGCCAGTTCTTCCTTGATCATTTCCTTCTTATGGCCGACGACGACGATCAGCTCCTCGACCCCAAGCTGGGTCAAAACCTCGATATGACGGGCCAGCAGCGTGCGGTCGCCGAACTGAAGAAGGGCCTTGGGAGGATCGTCGTTACCGTCGCCGAAAAGGCGACGACCGACGCCGGCGGCCAACATGACTGCTTTCATTTGATCGTTAAATCCACTTTCCGTTTCGTCGCGCATTAGGTGCGCATGTGACGGTCTATTGTCAATATCGTGAAATTGCGGAGAAACATGCGCTGAGCGCATGGCAACACACCACCGCTTCGATCGTTACGCGATATAGCCGTTGGCACGGAACCAGGCGACGGCGTCGGCCAGGGCGTCCCGCGCCGGGCGGGGCGCATAACCCAGTTCCCGGGCCGCCTTGTCCCAACGGAAGAACATCTTCTTTTTCGCCATGCGCACCGAATCCGGGGCAACCATCGGTTCCGCCGCGCCGGTCAGCCGGCACCAGGCTTCAGAGATATGGGCGATCGGCATGATCAGGCCCGTCGGCACCCGGAACAGAGGCGGCCGCCCGCCGGTCAACTCGGCAATCACGCCGAGAATATCGCTCAACCCCATGTTCTCGCCGCCCAGCACGTAGCGCTCGCCGATGCGTCCCTTGGCGAAGGCCAGCAGGTGCCCCGCCGCCACATCGTCCACATGGGCGACGTTCAGGCCCGTATCCACATAGACCGGCATCTTGCCGTTGGCCGCGTCGACGACGATGCGCCCGGTCGGCGTCGGCTTCACGTCGCGCGGGCCGATGGGGGTCGACGGGTTGACGATGACCACGGGCCAGCCTTCCTGGGCGGTCAATTCCCGGATGCGTTCCTCGGCCTTGTATTTGGACTGCTTGTAAGGCCCGATCATGTCGCCATAGGTAACCGGCGTGTCTTCGTCGCCGACGCCGCCCGGCGGAATGCCCAACACGGCGACGGAAGAGGTATAGACGATGCGTTCCGCCCCAGCCTCGGCCGCCGCGCGCACGATGGCGGCGGAGCCGTCCACATTGGCACGGAACATGGCGGCGGGATCGCGGGTCCAGATGCGGTAGTCGGCGGCCACATGGTACAGGGCGCGGCAGCCCTTGACCGCCGGCGCCAGCGTTTCCGGTGCCCGCAGGTCGCCTTCGACGACCTCGACATCCAGGCCGGCGATGTTGCGGCGGTCGCTGCCGGGGCGCATGAGGACGCGCACGGCCTCGCCCGCGTCGAGCAGTTTGCGCACCACGGCGGCGCCGACGAAGCCGCTGGCGCCCGTCACCAGATTGGGAGAGCCTTTTGTCATGGCGGGGATTTAGGCCTCATAAAAGTCTCGATTTCCAGCGGTAATTGGCTGACTTTCCGGTCGCCGCCCCTTAACAATGGAGTTGCACGGCCCCATGTAGCTTAAAATGCCCGTTTGCACTGCAATATCTCAAGGTTTACAAGGGCCCTCCTGAGGATTATGTGATCGCGATGACCAAAAACCTGAAGATCCTGCTCGCCAGCCCGCGCGGTTTCTGCGCCGGGGTGGAGCGCGCCATCGAAATCGTTGAACGGGCCCTGGAAATCCACGGACCGCCCGTCTACGTCCGCCACGAGATCGTGCACAACAAGCACGTCGTCGAATCTCTGCGCGCCAAGGGTGCCGTGTTCGTCGAAGAAGTGTCCGACGTGCCCGACGGCGCCGTCACCATCTTTTCCGCCCACGGCGTCGCCGAAAAGGTCGAGGTCGAGGCCAACGACCGCGGCCTGCCCGTGATCGACGCGACCTGCCCGCTGGTCTCCAAGGTTCACAAGGAAGGCCAGAATCACGCCCAGAAAGGCCGCGAGGTCATTTTGATCGGCCATGCCGGCCATCCCGAGGTCGAAGGCACCCAGGGCCGTATTCCCGGCGGTGTCCACTTGGTGCAGACCCCGGAAGACGTGGCCCATCTCCAGGTCAAGGACCCGAAGGCGCTGTCTTACGTGACGCAGACGACCCTCAGCGTCGATGAAACCCGCGACACCATCAACGCCCTGAAAAACCGCTTCCCGGCCATCGTCGGCCCGGACGTGAAAGACATTTGCTACGCCACCCAGAACCGTCAGCAGGCGGTGCGCGAATTGTGCACCAAGGTCGATCTGCTGCTGGTGGTCGGCGCGAAGAATTCGTCGAACTCCAACCGCCTGCGGGAAATCGGCGGCGAGATCGGCGTGCCCGCTTATCTGATCGACGATGCCAGCATGCTCGACCCCAAATGGCTCGACGGCGTGACGACGGTCGGCATCACCGCCGGTGCTTCGGCGCCAGAGGAACTGGTGCAGGAACTGATCCGCCGCCTTGGCGAGTTCGGCAACACCCAGGTCGAAGAACTGAAGGGTGTGCAAGAAAACATCGTTTTCAAACTGCCGCGCGAATTGAACGACGGCACAGGCCCCCACGCCGGGGCCTGAGATACCGGAGAGTTACATGGCAGTCCCCGTCATCCAGCAGGTCCGCGTCGGCGCCTATATCATGGGCAAGAAGCTTCGCGGGGTGGAGAAATACCCCCTCGTCCTGATGCTGGAACCCCTGTTCCGCTGCAATCTGGCCTGCCCCGGCTGCGGCAAGATCGATTACGAAGACGACATCCTGAACAAGCGCCTGTCCGTGGACGAGTGCCTGAAGGCGGTCGATGACTGTGGCGCGCCCATCGTCTCAATCCCCGGTGGCGAGCCGCTGATCCACAAGGAGATCAAGGAAATCGTCGAGGGCATCGTGGCGCGCAAGAAGTTCGTCTATCTGTGCACCAACGCCCTGCTTCTGGAAAAGAACCTGAGCAAGTTCACGCCCACGCCCTACCTGACCTTCTCGGTCCATCTGGACGGCATGGAAGCCCATCACGACAAGGCCGTGAACCAGCCGGGTACCTTCAAGCGCGCCGTTTCCGCCATCCGCAAGGCGAAGGCCATGGGTTTCCGGGTCAACGTCAACTGCACCCTGTTCGATCAGATGTCCGCGGCCGAAGCGGCCGAGTTCTTCGACTTCTGCACCCACGACCTGGGGGTCGAGGGCATCACCGTATCGCCCGGCTATGCCTATGAACGGGCGCCCGATCAGGAACATTTCCTGTCCCGCAAGAAGACCAAGCAGCTGTTCCGCGACGTCTTCAAGCACGAAGGCGCCGAGAAATGGCGGTTCAGCCAGTCGAGCCTGTTCCTCGACTTCCTGGCCGGCAACCAGAGCTACAAATGCACGCCCTGGGGCAATCCGACGCGCAACATCTTCGGCTGGCAGAAACCCTGCTACCTGCTGAACGAAGGCTATGCCGACACGTTCCAGGAACTGATGGACAGCGTCGAATGGGACAAGTACGGCACCGGCAATTACGAAAAATGCGCCGACTGCATGGTCCATTGCGGCTATGAGCCGACCGCCGTCACCGACACCGTGTCGCATCCGCTGAAGGCCCTGAAGGTCTTCCTGAAAGGCATCAACACGGACGGCGAGATGGCCCCGGAAATCAACATGGACAACCAGCGCCCGGCCGAATTCGTATTCGAAGGCCTGGTCAAGACGCTGAGCCAGAAGATGGAAGAAAAGGCCGAGGCCGAAAAACAGGCCGCCGCCCGCAAGAAGGAAGAGGCGGCCTAAAAACAGGCTTCGTCACTCAAAGGCAAGGCCGGGGCCGAGACGCTTGGCCACATCACGCAGGACCTTCAACGCCCGCGTGCTGCCGCGCCCCAGCGCCAGCAACTTCCCGATATCGCCCGGATGGGTCGCCAGGTTCTTCAACAGGCGCACCCCGTCCGTGCCGCCCGAGGTCGAGACGATTTCGTCCGTCCATTCGGGCAATCGTGTTTCCGAGGTATCGGACACGGCACGGATGATCGCGAAGGGCCGCCCCGCCTTTCGCGCCGCCCGCCCCACGGCATAGCTTTCCATATCGACGGCATCCGCGCCCGTGGTGGCGCGCAGCACGGATTTGCGTCGGGGTCCGGCGACGATGGTCGGCGCATGCGCCAAGGTGGTGCCCTTGCGCGTCACCATGGCGCCCAGCGCATCCTCCAGCCGGCCGGTCCAGTCGGGATCACAGGTCAGGCTCTTGCCTTCGGCAGAGATGACACGGGTCGGCAGGATCACATCCCCGGCCTTCAGCGTCGGGTCCAGGCCGCCGCACAGGCCGAAGCTGAGCAGGGCCACCGCCCCTTGGGCGAACATTTCATCCGCCAATTCGCCGGCGCGCCGGGGATCGGCGCCGGATGCCCGCACGTCCAGGTCGACATCGGTGGAAATATCGGAAAGGCAGGCGACCTCACGTAAAACCCCGGTGATGATGCCGATACGGGCCATCACGCCGGGCCGATCAAATGCCGTAGGCGGGGCGTTTGGTGTTGCTGCGCTTCAGATTGCGGTAGCGGGACAAGGACCATAGCGGGAAATAGGCGCTGTATCCGTGATAGGTGATGTAGAACACCTTGGGAAAGCCCACGGCGTTGAACATGGATTCCTGCCATTTTCCGCCTTCACGCGGATGGTTCAGCAGATAGTTGACGCCGCTTTCGACCTGGGCGCTGTCCAGTTCACCCGCGGCCATCAGGCCCATCAAGGCCCAAGCCGTCTGCGACGGCGTGCTTTCCTTGGCCAGGCCCTTACGCTCTTCCCAATAGGTCGCGCAATCCTCGCCCCAGCCGCCATCGGCCATCTGGCGGCTCTTCAGCCAGTCGACGGCACGGCGAATATAAGGCTGGCTCATATCTTCGCCGATCGCGTTCAAGGCACTCAGGACCGACCAGGTGCCGTAGATGTAATTGGTGCCCCAACGCCCGAACCAGGAACCGTCTTCTTCCTGTTCGTTCTTCAGGAACGTAATCGCGCGGGCGACCACGGCATCGTCGGCGCCATAACCAAGCTGCGCCAGCATCCCCAGGCAGCGGGCGCTGACGTCGGACGTCGGCGGGTCCAACAGGGCCCCGTGGTCCGCGAACGGAATATGATTCAGGTAATGCGCTTCGTTCTCCGCATCGAAAGCACCCCAGCCGCCGCTTTCGCTCTGCATGCCGATGATCCATTCGACCCCGCGGTCGATCGCTTCTTTGTAGCGAACCGGGTCGGCGCGGTGCAGCGCCATGACGACGACCGCCGTGTCGTCGACGTCCGGGTAATGGTCGTTCCAGTACTGGAACGCCCAACCGCCGGGGCGCAGGTTCGGACGCCGGACGGCCCAGTCGCCCTTGACGTCCGTAATCTGGCGGTCGACCAGCCATTCGGCGGCCTTGTCCAACACCAGATCACCCTTTTCCATGCCGCATTCCTGCATGGCATGAAGCGCCAGGCCCGTGTCCCAAACGGGCGACAGGCAAGGCTGGCAATAGGCTTCGTCGTCCCGCTCCACCACCAGCTTTTCAATGGCGCCGCGCGCCGTCACGAAATCGGGATGGTCGCGGGGATAGCCCAGCACGTCATAGGCCATGACCGCATTGGCCATCGCCGGGAAGATGCCGCCCAAGCCGTCCTCGCCGTTCAAGCGCGTCTTCACGAAGTCCATGCATTTGGTGATGGCCTTCTTTTCCAGCCATTGGGGGATCATCGGCTGAACCAGCCGCGCCGCCTTGTCGATGGCCAGGAACACGTTGCCCAGCACATGCCCCGTGGGGTTGTGCAGGAAATCGGTCTGCTTGAAGGGGTCTTCGCTGAACAGTTCGCGAATGCCCAGGCCCCGCGGGTTCCGTGCCTTGGGCCGGGTCGCGGCGAGCACGAACAGCGGGATCATCACCGTGCGCGACCAATAAGCGACCTTATCGATGTGGAACGGTGACCATGACGGCAGCAGGATGGCTTCCGGTCGGATCACCGGCGCGGCGCGCCAGGGCACCTGTTCAAACAACGCCAGTGCGATGCGCGTGAACACGTTCGAGCGCGCGGCACCACCGCGCGCCAGCACGGCCGCCCGCGCCTTGGCCATATGAGGGGCATCCGGGTCGTCGCCGATCAGCTTCAGGGCGTAGTAGGCCTTGACCGTCGCACTCATATCGAAATCGCCGTCATGGAACAGCGGCCAACCGCCATGTGCACCCTGAATGCGGCGCAGGTAGTTGCCCATCTTGGCTTCGATAGCGTCGTTCGGTTCGCCCAGGAAATGGTTCAGAAGCACATATTCGGCGGGGATCGTCGCATCTGCTTCAAGCTCGAACGCCCAGCTGCCGTCCTTGGCCTGTTGACCGGCCAGCCAAGCCTGGGCCTCGTCGATGGCGGAATCCAGCTCCGGGTGAGGACCCGCATGAGGCGTCTCGCCGGCACCGGCAACCGGCACGCTGTCCGTTGGCTGCTTGGACTTGTCCATCACATCACCGCTTGAATCTTTTGTTATCAGGCCATTAATCGCCCAGATGTACTCTTCGCAGGCGCAAAATTCAATGCCCGCGGCCATCACGCCCCTTCTTACAGAAAGGGTCTCTCAAATCAAGACGATGACACGGATGTGACAACCATGTCCGCGGCCCGGAAGCCGGACCGGATGGAGCCTTCGATGGTCGCCGGCAGACCCGTCGCCGTCCAGTCGCCGGCCAGGACCAGATTTCGCCACACCGTTCGCGGCTGCGGGCGGCGACGATCCTGGGCCGGGGTCTGGCTGATAGTCGCCCGCTTTTCCTTGACGATGCGCCACAGCGGCAAGGGACCATCGGCCAATCCCAGGGCCGCCCGGACCTCCGACCAAAGACGCTGCGCAATGGTCTCGTTGGCTTCCGCCGCCAGATCGTCGGCCGCGCTGACCGTCACCGAGGCCACGTCGCCGCGCAGGAACACCCATTGCGCCGTGCCGCCGACCAGACCGACCATCGGCGGTGCCGGCGGCACCGGCCCGGTCAGGCGGAAATGGGCGTTGACGATGGCATGGCTGCCTTCCGGTCCGTTCAGATCGGGCAGCAGATCAGCCGCCGCCCAAGCCGGCACGGCGAGGACGACCTGATCCCCCGGCTCCAGAACCACCGTGGCGCCGGCGAAATCGAGGGCGCGAACCTGCCCGTCGCCAAGGTCCAAAGCCCGCAGGCGGTTGTTGAACCGCACCGTCGCCCCCTTCCCCGCCAGATAGGTGAGTGCGGGATCGACGAAGCTTTCACTCAACCCTGCCCGCGCCATCAGGGGCTTGCAGGCGGCGCGGCCGCGCCCGAAGGTTTCTTTCACAACCGGCCACAACAGGCGCGCCGACGCCGTGTCGACAGACGTATTCAGCACGCCGACGGCAAGCGGTTCCCAGAATTTTTCGAACAACGCCCCCGGCCCGGCCAGACACTCCGCGACCGTGGCGTCGGGGCCGGCCGCGGCAAGATGCCGCACCCGCAGGTATTCACTCAACCGGGTTCCCGGCACCCGGCCTGACCCAAACAGGATCGACCAGGGCACGCGCCCCGCATCGGGCGTCACGGTCCAGGTTTCGCCGGTCCGCAGATCGCGAAAGGGAAAGGATGCGTCTTCGGGCCCGGTCAGGCTGTCCGCCGCCCCGACCGTTTGCAGATAATCACGGATCGCCCAGTTGCCGGACAGCATCAGATGATTGCCGTTGTCGATACGGCGATCCAGATGAACGTCGAAATAGGATCGGCAGCGCCCGCCCGCATGCCCGGCGCTGTCATGCAGGGTGACGTTGCAGCCCCGTTCAGCCAAGCGCAGGGCGGCGGCAAGCCCCGCCACGCCGGCGCCGATCACATGAATACGTCCGCCCGCCATCGCCGGGGCTACAACAGGCCATAGCGGAAGGCGACCCACAGCTTTTCCGCCTTGGTCAATCCCGCCAGCTCCAACACCCGATGCCAGCCGCGCCCCCGCATGCGGCGGAAGATGCGCTCATAGGCTTCCATCATCATGGTCGCGGGCTTGACCCGATCGCCTTCGCATTGGCCGATCAAGGCCCGGGCTTCGGCGAACTTGCCTTCGGCCAGGGCGCCGATCTCGGCCACGGCGGGGATCAGCTTGGCATCGGCGAGAACACCCTTGGGATCGCGGGCCGTGACCCCGTGGTCGGCCAGCAGGTCTTCCGGCAGGTACAGCCGGTCCCGCTCCGCGTCCTCGGCCAGGTCGCGCAGGATGTTGGTCAACTGAAGGGCCAGACCGAGCGACGCCGCCAGCTTGTCGCCGACGTCCCGCCCGAGACCGAAGATGCGGCAGCTCAGCCGCCCGACGGCGCAGGCGACGCGGTCACAGTAGCGCAACAGGTCGTCGCGGGTGGCGAGGCGCAGCGTTGCCGCCGCGTCCGTTTCCATGCCGTCGATGACGGCCTGGAAATCGGCTTCAGCCAGTCCGAACCGGGCGACCGGTTCGGCCAGGGCGATGGCGACAGGATCCATCGGCCGCCCCATATAAAGGGAGCGGATTTCATCCCGCCATCGCGCCAGCTCGCGCTTCTTCACATCCAGCGGATTGGGCTCGTCGGCGATATCGTCGACGATGCGGCAAAAGGCATAGACCGCGAACATGGCGCGGCGCTTTTCACCGGGCAGGAACCGCATGGCCCAAAAGAAGGTCGTGCCCGACGCGCGCACGATATCTTCGACCTGCGCGCGGGCGCGGGCAACGTCGGCCTCGGAAAGGGTCACCAGATTGTCCATGGGCGCTATGGATACACTGGGGGGCGCGACGAAGGCCAGCGTCCTTTAACGCCGCCCAAGCCCTGACACGGCTAGCCCCCTGATTCAGACCCGCCCGAACGGCCGGCGTAAGTCCGCCCTTTCCATCCGCCGCCCCGGCCCTGACCGTGACGGCGGGCGGAATCGATGGTCATCAGAGTATAGAGAAATCCCGCCGCCGGCAGTGCCGCCGCCGCCCAGGGAGGGCTGCCGTAAAGCCGCAGGGTCGGGAAATAGGCGACGGCCATGGCGAGCCAGCCCGCGGCCCCGGCGGCCAGCAGACACCCATCTCCCGTCACCAGCCCCCAAACCACCGCCACCGGTGGCAGCAGATAAAGCAGAGCCATGCCGAAAACGGTGCCGAGCAGCATCAGCGGCGAATGGCCGAGCTGTTCATAGGCCGTGCGCGCCACCATCTGCCAGAGTTCCCCCAGGCCGTCGTAGCGGCGCAGGCTGACCGTCTCGCGGCTGAGGCCGAGCCAGATCGACCCCCGCGCCTTCAACAGCGCCGCCAGCGCGCAATCATCGATCAGCCGGTTCTTGATCGCGGAAATCCCACCGGCCGCATCCAGGGCGCGGCGCCGCACCAGCATGCAGCCGCCCGCCGCCGCCGCCGTGCGCTTGACCGGGTCGTTGACCCAGGGAAAGGGAAACAGTTTCTGGAAGAAAAACACGAAGGCCGGGATCAGCAGACGTTCCCACGGTGTCTCGCAATTGAGCCGTACCATGAGGGACACCAGATCGCGGTTTTCCATCTCCGCCTTTTCGACCAGACGGCGCAGGTTCGCCGGGTCGTGAGAAATGTCGGCATCGGTCAGCAGGACATAGCGCGCATCGGACGCCTTATCCGACGCTGCCTGAAGCCCCTGATGAACTGCCCACAGCTTGCCGGACCAGCCTTCGGCCAAGGGCTTGCCGGTGACCAGATGAAAGCGGTTGCCGGCCCCCGCCGTCTCGGCCGCCTGCCGCGCCAGCGCCCCCGTGCCGTCCGTCGAATTGTCATCGACCACCATGACATCAAGCCGCCCGGGATAATCCTGGGTAACCAAAGACGATACCGTGCGGGCGATGCTGTCAGCCTCGTCGCGGGCGGGAATGACGGCGACCACGGCGGGCCAGCCGCCCTTGGGCGGGGTCTTGGCGGCGGGGCTTAGGAATTGGTCGGCAAACCAGAACCGCCCGCGGCAGAACAGGATGCCGATCCAGACCACGAGCGCCAGCAAGGCCGCGCCGGTCATCGCCCAGATCTCATCGCCCGTGACGGCCGACCAGTGCGGCCAGCGCCCCCTTGGCGCAGCACCAGGCATAGCCGCCCTTGCCGAGCGCCACGCGCCCGGCCAGCGGGTCCTCGCGGCGCAGCAGGTCCGTCAGCCGGCGGGCGATCTCCCAGATGGCAGCCGCCTCCATCCCCAGGCGGCGGCTGTGCATGCCGGACGCGATGGGTCGGGCCTCGGCCAGCAGGAATTCGGTCGCGTCCAGGCAGCGATCGATCACCCGGCGCAGCGCCGGGGTACAGGCGGCGCGGTCCAGGTCTTCAACCACCGCCCCCTCTTCCGCCATCCAGTCGCCCGGCAGGTAGACCCGGTCCAAGGTGCGGTAATCGTCCTGGCAGTCCTGCAGATGATTGATGACCTGAAGCGCGTTGCACAGTGCGTCGGACGGGCCGTAACCCAGGGACGACCCACCATGCAGATCGATCAGGTAGCGGCCCACGGGAGCGGCCGAGCGGATGCAGTAGTACATCAGGTCGTCCCAATCCGTGTATCGGCTCTTCACCGCGTCCTGCTTGAAGGCGTCGATCAGGTCCTGGCAATGGCGCGGCGTGATGTCCGTTTCGCCCAGGCTGTCGCGCATGGCATTGGCCGTGGCGAAATCGGGGTCGCCCGGATGCTGCCCCAAAAGGGCGGCTTCGAACGCGGCCAGGCGGCGGACCTTGGTGTCCGCGTCCAGGGTGTTGTTGTCGGCGATGTCGTCGATGGCGCGGGCGAAGCGATAGAAGCACGCCACATGCGGGCGCGCGTGGGCCGGCAGCAGGAACGAGCCGACGGGGAAGTTTTCGTAAGCGGCGTCTTTGCCCGATGGCGTTTCCACGCCGGCACCCGGCGTCGTTTCATGAGAATCGGCGGGCTGCCCCATGACCGGAAAACACCTTCGCTGGTTCGCTAGGTTCAGCCTGCGGGCTTGGCCATTTCCCGCATTTTCTCCAGCAGGCTGTCGACGGAATTTCCGTTGTTCGAGATAACGGAATTGAATTCCTTCTGCTGGGTCAGGGCCATGGACAGACCGTTCACGATGATGTCGACGATCTTGAAGATATGCTGGCCGTCCCGTTCACCCACGCCCACGCGCCAGCTGACCTCGACCGGCTGGCCGTTGGGGCGCTTCAGCATGGTGTGCACGATGAAATCGTTTTCCTGGCGCTTTTCGGCGCGATGGATTTCCAGGGATTCGCCGGAGTAATCCTTGAACCCGTCGACATAGCGTTCGAGCAGCATATTTTCGAACAGGGCCAGGTATTCCTCGCGCTGTTCCGGGGTGGCGCGGCGCCAATGGCGGCCCAGCACCCATTTGCCGATGGACTTGATGGCGAAGAAATCGTTCACCAGGTTGCGGAAGCGCTCCTTGCGCACTTCGCGGGCGATATCCTTCCCGGTCAGGGAACTGATCGCCGACGAGGCCATGGAATTGACGAAGGTTTTGACTTCATCCGTCGTCACTTCGGCACAAACGGCGCGCGGCGCGAAAGCCAGCAGGCCCGTAACCAGAAAAGCAGAAAGTATAAGACGCCTTAGCATTGGAATCGTCTCCTCCAGGCGCGTTGCATACACCGGGCCATGCGGTAAGTTCAAGTACCGCTTGGGATCAACAAAAATTCACCTGACTGACACCGGACCAATATAATAAAATTGGTGGATATCCAGGGCGGCATTGCCCCGTGTCCTTCTCATAGGACCTGATCTAGTTTACAGGAACCTGACCATGACGAAAAACCCTCTCACCGACGCCTTGGATGTTTACCTTGATTTGGGCCGCCGCCCGTACACGGAAGTCGTCTCGCAGCTGGAACACGCGCTGCAGTGCGCCTGGCTGGCGGAGCGGGAATCGGGGGACGGCGATCTGGTCGCCGCCGCCTTCCTGCACGACATCGGGCACATGATGCAGAAACACGGCCAGGACGCCGCCGACCGCGGCATCAACGACAAGCACGAGGCCATCGCCCGCGGCTGGGCGGAGCGCCATTTCAACGCCCGCGTGGCCCAGGCCGTCGGTTTGCATGTCGAGGCCAAGCGCTATCTCTGCGCCACGCGGCCGGGCTATTTCGAGACCCTGTCCCCGGCCTCGGTGACCTCCCTCGAACTGCAGGGCGGCCCCATGAGCGATGCCGAGGTCAAAGCCTTCGAGGCCCAACCCCACTATCAGGACGCGGTCAAGGTGCGTGAATGGGACGACCGGGCCAAGGTCGCCGGCCTGGAGACGCCGGACATCGACCACTTCCGGCCCTACATGGAAAGCGCCCTCGCGGCGTAATCCCGACCGCCCAGATCGCTAAAATCGATCCGCCCGGAACGGCGTCAGGTCCACGTTCGGCGCCTCGCCCTTCAACAGCCGCGCGATCACGCGCCCCGTCGCCGGGCCGCAGGTCAGGCCCACGTGCTGATGGCCGAAGGCATGGAACAGCCCCGGCGCCACCGACGACGGGCCGAGCACCGGCAGGCTGTCCGGCAAGGTCGGGCGGAAGCCCATCCATTGCGTCGAAACCTCCGTCTTCACGCCGGGCAGCAGCTTGGGCACCAACTCGGTCATGACCTTTACCCGGGCGTAATCGGGCGGCGCCTCCAGCCCGGCCAGTTCGACCGTACCGGCGAGCCGCAGTCCCATCTCCATGGGCGAGGCATAGAACGCGCGGGCCTTCCAGCCGACGGCGTGGTTCACCTGCACCCCCGGGTCGGCCAGGATGGCGTGATAGCCGCGCTCGGTCCCCAGCGGGATCTTCTCGCCCAGCAGGGCCGCCAGCTTGTGGGAAAAGGCACCGGCGGCCAGCACGATTCGATCGGCCTCGAGAACGCCATCCGACGTTTCGATCCGGAACCCGCCGTCGGCTTGTCGCGCAAGCCCCCGCACCTCGCCCTGCTTCAGGGTGCCGCCGCGCTTGACGAACGCCTCGGCCAGGACCTTGGTCAGGCGGCCCGGGTTGGTCGTGGTGCCGCCGCCGAGCAAGGCATGGGCCCATTTGAAATCGGGGCCGAGCGCCGGCTCCAGGTCCGTCAGTTCCTTGCGGTCCAGCGCCTGATACTTGATGCCGTAGCTCGCGCGGAAAGCCAGATCGGCCTCCGCCTTCTTGAAATCGCTCTCGTTGTCATAGACCTGCAGCACCGGGTCGCGGCGCACCAGTTCCGGCGCCCCCGCCTCCGCCGCCAAGGCCCCATAGGCGTCGGAGCAGCCGATGGTCAGATGGCGCATGGCGTCGGCGGCGCGGCGCTGGTGCGAAACGCTGGCGAAGCGCAGCATGCGCAGCAACCAGGGCAGAATATGCGGCAGCCGTGCCCAGCGGATGGTCAAAGGCCCCTTGGGATCCAGCAGATAGCCGGGCACGCTGCGCAGCACTTCCGGCCCGAAGGTCGGCACGAAGGACCATTCCGCCAGGATGCCGGCATTGCCGAAGGAGCACGCCTCCCCCGGCGCGATGCGGTCGATCAGGGTGACCTTGAACCCCTCCTTCACCGCCGCCAGGGCGCAGTTGACGCCGACGATGCCGGCGCCGATGACGCAGACCGTGGTTTCCCCCGGCGTGCCGCCTTGCGGGACGCTTTTGGAATTCTCGGGCTTGGGTTGAGAAATTGTCGCGGTCATGGGCGGGGCTCCGGCTTGTCGTTGGGCGGCCTTCGTGCCAAATATGACCTGAAACATCCCCAGTGACCATCGCCTTCAAGGAATACGATCATGGCCGACGGCGCCCATATGCCTTCTCTTCCCGAAACCGCGCGCACCGCGCTGAAAAACGCCGTGGGCGACAAGGGCTGGTTTGAGACGCCCGCCGACATGGCCCCCTATCTGGCGGAGGAGCGCAATTACTACCAAGGCGAAAGCCCGCTGGTGCTGCGCCCGGCCAATACGGACGAGGTCTCCAAGATCGTCGCCATCTGCGCCGAACACGGCGTGACCATCACCCCCCAGGGCGGCAATACGGGCCTGTGCGGCGGGGCCGTCGCCCAGGGCGGCGTGCTGGTCAACATGGGCCGCATGAATGCCGTGCGCGAGATCGACCCCGTCAACGCGACCATGACGGTCGAAGCCGGCTGCATCCTCAAGGATATCCAGGACAAGGCCGAGGGCGCCGGGCTCCTGTTCCCCCTGTCGCTGGCCGCCGAGGGGACCTGCCAGATCGGCGGCAATCTCTCGACCAATGCCGGCGGCATTCAGGTGCTGCGCTACGGCAACGCCCGGGACCTGGTGCTGGGGCTGGAGGTCGTGACGGCCGACGGCCGCGTGTGGAACGGGCTGCGCGGCATCCGCAAGAACAACACGGGCTATGACCTGAAGCATGTGTTCATGGGGGCCGAGGGCACGCTCGGCATCATCACCGCCGCCGTCCTGAAACTGTTCCCCCGCCCGGCGGAAACGACGACGGCCCTGGTCGCCGCCAACTCGCCGGCCGACCTGTCGAACCTGCTCAACCGCCTGAAACGCGCCACGGGCGATCAGGTCACCAGTTTCGAATACATCTGCCGCGCGCCGCTGGATGCGGTGTTCGAACACATCCCCAATACCCAGGACCCCATGCAGCAGAAGTACGAGCATTATGCGCTCGTCGAAATGGCATCGGGGCAGAAGGGCGTGATCCGCGACCTGGCCGAGGAAGCCCTGGGTGAAGCCTTCGAAGCGGAAGAGATCATCGACGCCGTGCTGGCCGAAAGCGGCGATCAGGCGGCCAAGCTCTGGAATCTGCGGGAATCCATTCCCGAAGCGCTCAAGCATTGCGGCCCTTCGGCCAAGCATGACATTTCCGTGCCGGTCTCGAAAATCCCCGAATTCCTGGCCAAGGCCGACCCCCATGTGCAGGCGGCGATCCCCGGCTGCACCATCATGGCCTTCGGCCACATGGGCGACGGCAACCTGCACTACAACCTGGTGATGCCCAAGGACACGACGCCGGAAGACGCCGAACGCCTGCGCCACGAAGTGCCCCCCGGCGTCCACGACATCGCCGATAGCCTCGGCGGCTCCTTCTCCGCCGAACACGGCATCGGGCTGCTCAAGGTGCACGAGATGGACCGCTACAAGACGGACGTGGAGAAACACCTGCTCCGCAGCATCAAGGCCGCGCTCGACCCCAAGGGCATCATGAATCCGGGAAAGGTGGTGCCTTAATCCTTCTCCCCCAGGAAAAGGAGTATGAAATGGACGACGTAAATTTAGTGGTCGTTCTTGGCCTTTTTTGGGATGTCGCTGGAGTGATCATTCTTGCTGTTGGCTTACTCGCTGTCAGCGACAAGGATATCCTTCACTATCGATCTCTAGACGGAATCGAAAACCTCGCACTCGATCTATTTGTACAGAAAGTTGACACCAGTTTTGGGTTAACCGCGTTGGTGCTTGGCTTTTCTCTTCAAACTCTGGGAGCGTTGCATGTTGCCATGTCGAGAGAAAATTTCTGGATCGGTGTCAGCCTACTGACAATGTTTATTGTCGCCTTTGTCATGCGGCATCGTTCTGCAGTTAAACAGAAACAAAAACTTTCACCTGAATTATCTGTGGACTAGCCAGCCGCGCGGGCCTCAAGGTCCGCCAGCAGCTTGTCCGCCACCTCCACACCCTCGGCGTTGGCCTTGGCGCGGTTGGCCCAGCGGTCGACGCCGGGGAGCCAGGCGCCGTCTTGCTCGGTGATGGCCTGGACCAGGGTGCCGATGCGTTCGATGAAACGGTTTTCGGCCGCTTCCTCGTCGTTGTCGGCGAAGGCAGAAGGGTCGATCAGGATGAAGAACTGGCCGACCTTGGGCGGCTCGCCGTCGGCGGCGAAGAAGCTGGAGGCTTCGAAGCCGTGGTTGGAGCCGGTCAGCGTCGCCGCCAGGATTTCCACCATCAGCACCAGCGCCGCGCCCTTGGCATCGCCCATGGGGATCATCATGCCGCCGTCCAGCGCTTCCTTGGCATCCGTGGTTGGATTGCCGTGCTTGTCCGTGGACCAGCCCTCGGGGATCGGCTCGCCCTTGTTGGCGGCCATCATGATCTTGCCGCGCGCAACCTTGGACAGCGCCAGGTCGACCAGGATCGGGTCACCCCAGTCCGTGCCGTCGGCGTTGCGCCGAGGGCAGGCGAAAGCAATGGGGTTGGTGCCGTAGAGCGCCCGGTTGCCGTTCCAGGGGGCGATGGCCGCCGGGGCGTTGAGGAAGCCCATGGCGATCAGGCCCTTGCGGGCGGCGGCTTCGACCGGATGCCCGCCGACGCCGCCGTGGTGGGAATTGCCGATGGCGAGGCCGACGATGCCCGCTTCCTGGGCCAGGGTGATGGCGCGGCCGAGGCCCAGATGAATGGCCGGATAGGCATAGCCGCCGTTGGCGTCGACCCGCAGGGCCGCCGTCGCCGTCTGTTCCAGGCGGGCGATGGCATGGCCGTCGACCTTGCCCGACTTAGCCTGGTCGGCGTAGCTCGGCACGCGGGACAGGCCGTGGGACGGCACGCCGTCAGCTTCGGCCTGAACCAGGGCGCGGACGACATGGGCCGCGTTGTTTTCCGACACATTCGAATTCAGGAAGACCTTGAAGGCCAGCTGTTCGAGTTCTTCCAGGGTCTTGATCGCCATCGTGTTTAGTTCCCGTTCAGACAGTTGAGCACCGCATCGGCGGTGACGGTGGATACCTTGCCCTCGCCCTCTTCCGTGCGCGGGCCGACATGGGGCGTGCAGTACAGGTTGGGCACGCCTTCGAAGATGTTGGGGGATGTCAGGGGCTCCTCGACGAACACGTCGGTGAAGCCGCCCCACAGCTTGCCGGATTTCAGCGCGTCGACCAGGGCCTGTTCGTCGACGATGCCGCCGCGCGACAGGTTCAGCAGCAGGGCGCGGTCCTTCATCTTGGCGATGGTCTCGGCGTTGAACAGGCCGCGCGTGTCGTCGGTCAGCGGCACGTGGATCGAGACCGCGTCGCATTTCGGCAGCAGGTCATCCAGGGTCTCGGCGCGTTCGACCTTGCAGTCGGCCCAGCGCGGATCGTCCTTCTTGACCCAGGGGTCGTAGGCGATGCGGTTCATGCCGTTGCCGCGGGCCCGCCAAGCCAGGGCCTGGCCGGTCCAGCCCAGGCCGATGATGCCCAGGGTCTTGCCCTGAACCTCGCGGCCCATCAATTCGATGCGCGGCCATTTGCCGGCGACCACGTCCGGCGTCGCCAGATAGGAGCGGCGGAACATCACGTAGATCGCCCCCATGGCCAGTTCGGCCACGGAATCGGAATTGGCCCCGGTGGCGGGAAACACCTTCACGCCCTTTGCGGCGCAGGCGTCCATGTCGATGTTGTCGAGGCCGACGCCGAGCCGGCCGACGCATTCCAGCTTGTCGGCGGCGTCCAGCACGGCGCCCCGCACCTGGGTCGCGTTGCGCACGATCAGGCCGCGCACGCCGGGCATCAGGGCCGGGATCTTGTCCTGCTCGGCCACCAGGTCCGGCAGATAGGCCACATCATAGCTTTCGGCCAGACGGGCGACCTGGGACTCTTCCATGAACTCGGTGATGAGGATGTCGGCCATGCTGCTGAATACTCCGGCGGCTGCGGCGGCCAGGCGGCCGCCAGTGAAAAGCCGGGAGACCTTAACGGTCCCCGAAGGACCCGCCAAGGGCGGGCGCGCGGCGATGGATGCCGACGCGTCCCGCCCCTGGCTGGGAGGACACCGTACTTAAGGAGCCTTAAGCGTTGGCCGCTTCAAGCGCCTTCATGAAGCGGTCGCGGATCACGACCTGGTCCATGGTGATGTTGGGAACCGGGATGTTGCCCGATTCACATTTGCAGACGATGACCGTCTGTTTCTTCGACGCGATGGCATCCTTCATGACCTGGGCCGTGTCTTCGGCCTTGCACTCGATCACGTTGTCGCAGCCGCAGGCCTCGGCGACCTTGGTCAGCGAGGTCTTCTTGCCGGCATAGGTCGGCTGATCGCCGGTCGAACCGTAGCTACCATTGTCGATGATCAGCAGGATGAAGTTGTCGGCCACGTTATTGCCGATGGTCGGCAGGGTGCCCAGGTTGGTCAGGACCGAGCCGTCACCGTCGATGGCGATGATGGTCTGCTTCTGCGCCAGCGCCAGGCCCAGACCGATGGACGACGACAGGCCCATGGTGCCGAGCATGTAGAAGTTGGTCGGCTGATCGTCCAGCAGGTGGAGTTCCTGGCTGGGCAGGCCGATGTTGCAGACCACGAACTGATCGGAAATGACCGGGATCAGGCTTTTCAGAACGTCGGAGCGGATCATGGTCATTCCCCTTTCCAGAAGGTGGCGTCGGTCAGAATGGCCACCGGCTTGTTGCACATGAAGGTGTACTTGAGAATTTTGTCGAGCTCGCCCGCGTCTTCCCGCTTGTGGAAGTGGTAGGTCGGGATCAGCATCTGGTTGAGCAGGGCCTTGGTGTGCAGGGCCATTTCAACCTGGCAGGCCACCGGCTCGCCCAGTTCGCCGCGGTAGCTGATCAGCATGGGCAGCGGGATGTGGTAGAATTGGATCAGCGTCGCCAGCGAGTTGAGCGTCACGCCGAGCGCCGTGTTCTGCATGATGATGGCCGACCGCTTGCCGCCCATGAAGGCGCCGGCGCAGAGGCCCATGCCTTCGTCTTCCTTGTTGCACGGCACGTGCATGATGCTGGGGTGGTTTTCGGCTTCTTCGATCACGCCGCCGAGCTGCTTACACGGAACAGTGGTGATGAACTCGATGTTGTTGTTCACCATGTCCGTGACGATCTGTTTATGAATCGACAAGACTTGTCCTCCGGGTCCAGGTTCCGCGCAAAACGCTGACCCCTGCCGCCGCCGCAGACGGATGCCTGAGACGAGGTCGGGGGGACGGCCTTGCGCCGAACGGTATGGGTTCAGGGTGCGCCCTGGGTTTCCTCAAATGCTTAACGTACGGGCTGGGATTGATGCTCCCTTTGTTGTTCGCCCGTACCCGCAATAGTCCTTGGCTCTTGCCGCCGTCAAGCAAGTCTTATAACTCTTATAGAAGACTTTGCGTTTTTTTGACGAAGGGGCCGCGAATGCCTGAAACCTGGGGGGACCGGCCCCGATCCGGCGACGGGCCGCTGTACCGGCAGGTCCGCGAAGCCCTGCTGCGCGAGATCGCCCAGGGCCGCCATCCGGTGACCGAGCCCCTGCCGTCGGAACAGAAACTGGCCGCCCGCTTCGGCGTGGCCCAGGGCACGGTGCGCCGCGCACTGGATGAAATGGCGCGGGAAAACCTGGTAATCCGCCATCAGGGGCGCGGCACCTTCGTCCATGCCCATGGCCCGGATCGCGACCGCTTCCACTTCTTCCACCTGTTGGCGGCGGATGGGGAGCGGCGCCTGCCGACCTCGCGGGTGCTGTCGATGACGCAGCGCCGGGTGACGCAGACCGAGGCCCTGGCCCTCCGACTCTCCCCGCAGGCGCGGGTGGTCGAGATCAAGCGCGTGCGTGATCTGATGGCGCGGCGGGCGGTCCTGGAACTGATCATCCTGCCGGACGACCTGTTCCCCGGGCTGGGCGACCTGAACAAGACGCAGCTGCCCAACACCCTCTATCAGCTTTATCAGGACCGCTTCGCCGTGATCGTTCACCGCGCGGTCGAAAAGATCACCGCCGAGGCCGCCGGCCCCGACGACGTGACTCATTTAGGCCTCGACCGGGGCGCACCGCTGCTGCGCATCGAGCGCATCGCGCAGACGTTGGACGGTACGCCGGTGGAACTGCGCATCTCGCGCTGCGACACCACGCACCTGGCCTATTTCAGTGATCTGCTGTGAGGGCCTGGATTAGGTGCGCCAATTGCTCATGGAGCCGTAGGTGTTCAATCCCCGGCCGTGTTCCAGAACATGGCGCAGACGCTTCACAGTCACGCCGTAGACCGCCCGCAACAAGGGGTCCATGGCGGCCGCACGATCCTCGAACTCCCGTCGCGGCAATACGCTGACCGTCGTGTCTTCCAAGGCGATCACCGATGCGGACCGTGTATGGGCGTCAATCAACGCGAGTTCACCGACGACATCGCCCTTGCCGAGCACGGCAATGGTCTTCGGCGAGCAAGTCCGCATACCTTTGCAGATTTCAACACGCCCGCTCAGGATCAGATAGGCCTCGTCACCTGAATCGCCTTCGCAGATGATCTCGTCTCCGGCGATAAAGCTGCGGTGGTTCTTTTTGAGGGGCGCGCGGTTGGTAGTTGCGGAGGCTGGCTGAGGGGACATCGCTTTCTCTGTTTTTACGCGTTGCTCGACGCGCGGGGACGTTTTCAAGTTCAGGCTGAAGCCGCTGCGGGCGGGACTGATGCCGGACCATTCCCCTCGTACCGATGCGCGCCGCCCACCACAGTGATAGGAATCACTTTCCCGACCTAGACAGAAGTCTGGGGGTGGCAAGCCTGAGAACGTGAAAACGTAAAGAAGTCGGCCCGCTGGGGGCCGTGCGCGGCCCCGGGGGCTATTCTGCCGCGTCGAGCTTCTGGTTGTAGGTTTCGAACAAACCCATGTTGCGGGCCACGTCGTAGGGCCGCTCGGTCAGGCTTTCCGCTTCCCATTCGCTGCGATGGACTTCGAAGAAGTTGCCGCCGTAGACGTGCAGCGCGCCGGTCAGTTTGTCGACCGGGTTGGTCACGGAATGGACGATGTCCTTGCCCAGCGGCGCCACGTCGCCGGGGCGCATGGCCTTGGCGCCGGCGGCTTCGATGCGGGTATGACCGGGCTCGCCATCGACCTTTTTCCAGAACACGTTGTCCTCGGCCCCGGTATAGAGGCCGATCACCGCCCACATGTTGTGATTGTGCGGCAGCAGGGTCATGTAGGGGCCCCAGACGAGATTGAGGATCGTCAGTTCGTCCGACACGTAAAGCTTGTCGGGCCCGGCCTTGGTCGGTTCACCCAGACCGCGCAGCAGGTCCGCCGGGTCGCTGCAGGCGCGTTCGACCAGTTCCTTCACCGCCATGTGGCTGTCGGTCTCGCGGATGGCGTCGAGACAATCCTGGGTGAAACGATCACGGTCGAACATGGCGCGGGCTCCTGGCCTGGAATGCGGTGACTGCGGCGCGAACGATTCTCCGCCGGCACTGTGTACATTCCAGCTACCATCCCGCCCCATCGGGGGCAAGCGTGATTGACGCCATTTTGTCCCTCAAAGCGGCCATTCCCGCGGACTTCCTACGCGCACTACGTGCGCACCTGAAATCCATCCGGCGGAATCCCGCCGCCCCTGCCGCGTGAGATATCCACATTTGCGCCGAATTGCCATTATTCGCCTTTTTCCAGCCTTGCCCGGTCCGGCCGCCGAAATCCGGGCTTTCCCGCGCCGCGGCCCGCCCCGGCCTGTGAAAGATTGTAAAGTCCGGCGCCATGACACAGCGCATTCCCGTGAACCTTTCGCCGAGGGCGAACATCCCCGATGAAGGGTTGGGATCAATTCGACGGGGTGCGGGGCCGCCTCCCCCTCTTTCGACGTGAAAGCCGCGCTCAGCAAGGCTTTTTCGAACAGGCGCATTCTTCCCGGTTCCCCGGCCTCCCCCAGGGACGGCAGCGGTCTGGGCGCAGGTTCCCGGTCTTGGCGCTTCGTTGTCCCCGCTTCCGCCCCCTTGGCCTCCCCCATTCCCCGCCGCCTTCACACCCACGGACACCGATCACGCGCCTTTGGCCCCGCCACGGGCGTATAATCGAGACAATGCGCCGACATCAGGTCAAATGACGCAAAACCGGGTTCTATCCCCAAAGTTATCCACACCGCTTCACCTTCTTGACCCATATCAACGCGGTCCGCCCCTTTCGCGGCTAGGCTGCCTGCACAGCGAGGTGGAGGAATGGCCATGTCCGACGTGATCTGGAAACTGCGCGACGACCATAAAAAACTCGCCCGATTGATGGATTTGATCGCCCGCGAGGTCCGCATCTTCGATGCCGGCGAATTGCCCGACTACGAGCTTGTCAGCAATATCCTGGACTACACGCGGAACTATCCGGACCTCTATCACCATCCGATCGAAGACCTTGTCCTGGCGAAACTGCGCCAGCGGGACCCCGACGCCGTGGCGAGCATCGGCGAACTGGACAAGGAGCACGAAAAGCTCGGCGCCCTGACGCGCCGTTTCGCGGCGGCCCTCCACAACGTCATGCAGGATGCGGAACTGCCGCGCGATTGGTTCGTCGAAGTCGCAGGCGACTATCTGTCCTTCCAACGCCGCCACATGCAGATGGAGGAAGTGGTGTTCTTTCCACCGGCCCTGCGCGCCTTGACTGACCAGGACTGGCAGGACATCCGGGACGCAATTACCCTACCCGACGACCCCCTGTTCGGCGACGGCGCGGGGCAGGAAAAATACGACCGCCTGCACCGGGAAATCCTGAAGTGGGGAAAACCGACGGACGTGACCGCCTTCGCCCGACCGTGACCGCCGCCTAGCGCCCGCCGGCGACGTTCAGGACCGTGCCGGTGACGTAACCGGCCGCATCTGTGCACAGCCAATAGGCCCCTTCGGCAATTTCCCGCACCTCACCGATGCGGCCCATGGGGATGTCCGATTTCAGGGCCGTTTCGAAGCTTGCCGCGATGCCGCCGTCGACCGCCATATCCGTTAGCACGTATCCCGGCGCCACGGCGTTGACACGGATGCCCTCCGCCGCCACTTCGCGGGCCAAGCCGTTGGTGAACACGTCGATGGCCCCCTTGAGCGCCGCATAATCGGCCCACTGCCCGGCCCCGCCCTTCTTGGTCGCGGTGGAAGACAGATTGACGATCACCCCGCCACGGCCACCCGTGGCCGTCGACATGCGCTTGACCGCCTCGCGGCAGAACAGCACCGGGCCGATGAAGTTGATCCGGGTGACCTGTTCCAGAACCTCCCGCGTGACCTCGACCGCCCGGCGGCGCGGCCCGGATACCCCGGCATTGTTGATCAGGGCGTCCAGCACGATGCCCTCGCCGTCCAACTGCTCGAACAGGGCCAGGATGTCGTCCTCGCTGCCGGAATCGCAGCGCATCGCCCGCGCGCCTGCTTCCGTCGCGACCTTATGCGCCGCGGCCGCATTGGAGACGAAGGTGAAGATGACCGACCAGCCGCGTTCGGCGAACAGCCGCACCATGGCTTCGCCGATGCCGCGGCTGCCGCCGGTGATGAGGACGGTCTTTGTCACCGTTTTGTCCCCTATCTCATGACAAACGGGTTCGGCACTTCGGTCGCCATGGAAATCCATACGGACTTGGTCTGCAGGTATTCCTCGATGGCGGCCTGCCCGCTTTCCCGGCCCAGGCCCGACTGCTTGTAACCGCCGAAGGGCGACATGTAGCTGACCGCCCGATAGGTATTCACCCAGACGGTCCCGGCCTGCAGTTCCTGCGACATGATGAAGGCGCGGCGGATGCTTTCCGTCCAGACCCCGGCGGCGAGGCCGAACACTACGTCGTTGCCGATGGCCAGCGCCTCTTCCTCGTCCTCGAACGGGATCACCGACAGCACCGGGCCGAACACTTCCTCCTGGGCAATACGCATCTGGTTGTTGACGCCGGTGAAGATCGTCGGTTCCACGAACCAGCCGTCGCCGCATTCGGGGCGCGACGCCTTGCTGCCCCCCAATACGGCCTCCGCCCCCTCGCCCTTGGCGATGTCCATGTAGCCCAGGATTTTCTCGTACTGGGGCGGTGTGGTGACCGGGCCGACTTGGGTATCCGGATTCATGGGATCCCCCATTTTGGCCGTCTTGGCCAGCGCCACCAGCTTATCGACGAATTCGTCGTGGATGGATTTCTGCACCAACAGGCGCGAGCCGGCGATGCAGGTCTGGCCCGTGGCGGCAAAGATGCCCGAGATCACGCCCTTGACCGCATTCTCCACGTTGCAGTCATCAAACACGATGTTGGGCGACTTGCCGCCCAGTTCGAGAGACACCTTCTTCAACGTCTGCGCCGCCGTGGAATAGACGTGCTTGCCCGTGGCGGAGCCGCCGGTGAAGGCGATCTTGGCGACGTCCGGATGGCTGATCAGGGCTTCGCCCGCTTCCTTGCCAAACCCGGTGACGATGTTGACCACCCCGTCGGGGAAACCGGCCTGCTTGACCAGATCCATGAACTCCAACGCCGAGGCCGAGGTGAATTCCGACGGCTTGAGAACCACCGTGTTTCCGGCGGCCAGCGCCGGCGCCAGCTTCCACGCCGTCAGCATGAGCGGCGAGTTCCACGGCGTGATCATGCCGATGACGCCGAGCGGTTCCTTGCGCGTGAAGTTGAAGGTGTCCGGCTTGTCGATGGGGATGACGGCCCCTTCGATCTTGTCGGCCAGGCCGCCGAAGTAATAGTACCACTGCGGCGCGTACTTGAGCTGCAGGCCCATTTCCGCGATCAGTTTGCCGTTGTCGCGGACTTCCGTCGCGGCCAGGCTGTCGGCGTTTTCGGCGATCAGGTCACCCAGCTTCCGCATCAGATGACCACGCTGGGTGGCGATGGTCTTGCGCCAACCGGGAAGTGCCGCCTTGGCCGCCTTGACGGCGCGGTCGATGTCTTCCGCGTTGCCGCGCGGAATTTCCGCCCAGGCCTTGCCCGTATAGGGGTTTTCGGTTTCAAACCATTCGCCCGAGGCCGGGTCGACCTTCTGGCCGGCAATGGTCATTTGATAGCGTTTGAGGTTGCCCACGATTGTCTCCTCCACATTAAGTCGTGTTTGAGACAATCCTATCAGGCGGAGGCTGGAATCCGATAGAGCCAACGCCGGTCGCGCCCTCCGCCACGGGGCCTGACATCTAGCAGGCGATTTTGAACACGTCAGGATCCGCGGCGACAATGCGCTCTGCCGGGATTCCCAAAATGACACGGAATCCGTGACCGGTGCCGGATTTGATGGAAATTTCGCAATCGTGCGCTTCGGCGATCTTCTCGACGATCCACAGCCCGAGGCCTGCGCTATCGCCATAGGAATCGGAATTCTCGTTCAATCGGGCATACCTTTGCGCGGCATCCGTCACGCGCCCCGACGTCAGCCCGACACCGTTGTCATAGACCGTCAGATAAACGTTGTTGCCGGGTCCCGTGCAGAGCACATGGATGCCGATATCCGCATCCCTGCCAGCGTACTTCACCGCATTCGTCAAAAGATTGGTGACATAGCGGCGGAACAGGGTCCGGTCGAACACGACATTCACCGGCGGAACGTTTCCGGATACCGTAATGGCGTGGCGCCCGCCCTTCCATCCGGCGATCAGCTTGCTGCAGAAGTGCAACTCACCCATTAGGTCGAATGTCTCTTCGCGGATGGCCAACGGATCATCGGAATTCAGGCGTGAAATATCGAGGATCTGCGAGATCGTCAGATCAAGCATGTTCGCGGCCCGATTGATGTCTTCCGTGTACTCGACATACTTCTCGTGCCCCAGGGCGCCGAACACCTGCGTCCGCATCATTTCCGAAAATCCCATGATGCTGTTGACCGGCGTTTTCAGGTCGTGGCTCATGGCCGCGAAAAAACCGTCGCGGGCAGCCAGGGCATCGCGCAGATCGTTTTCGACCGCCATGCGGTGACGATTGTCCGCCTTCGTCCGCTCGATCAGCCCCTGATTGATACGGATTTGTCCGAACAACAAAATGAACACATAGATCGCCAGCGCGACGGCGATGACCGGTGCATCGCGCAGTGCCCAGGACTCATTCGCCGTGACGAACGCGTCCCATTGCGCCATCGGATCCATGTCGGCGGCCAGCAAATGGGTGAGGAAGGCAATCAGAATGCCGCCGACGCCGGCCAGAATAAGGTTATTTGTGTGCTTCCGCATTTGATCCCCGAGACCCAATGTGATTGACGATGCCGTTCAACACATAGCGCGCGATCGACGAACCACACACAGCAATATGCATGCCATGTCGGCCGAAAACCTCGGAAACCTATCCTTAAGGGCTAGACCATTGCCGCGAAGACGTCGTCTTTCGTCTCGAATTCACGGGTCAGGCAATAGGTCTTGGCGATGACCTTCCACTCGCCGTCGATGCGAATGCAGGCCAGAAGGTCCGTGAAGTCCCGCTTTCCCACCAGAACCTCTACCTTCACGTTGGCCGTGTCCGGCCCGGCGAAGTCGATGGAGACGATGCGCTCCTTGCGGGGAAAGCCAGCGGCCTCGGGGGATTCCCGCTCGCGGATCAGCTTTTCGAACTCGGCCATGGTCCAATGAATGCGCGCGCCGCCCACATCGGCCGCGTTCATTCGGGCATCGGGGTGGAATGCCCTTTTGAACAGCAGATCCGTATCCCCCTTATAAAGGCCGTCGAGATAGGCCTGGATGCAGGATTGAACCCCTGCCAGATCGGTGCCGCTCATAAATGCATCCTCCTGCTCAACATGCAGGCACTCTAAAGCAGGCTGTCGGGCCCCAACAGCCTTTCCCGGAACCGGTTCTTCAGATGCACCCCGTCCTTGGTCGGCAGGATGAAGGGCAGCGGTTCGGCCTTGACCTTGATGTCGACGAACACCGGTCCCTTGGTTTCCTTGATCAGCGGCAGGGCCGCCATCAGTTCGGCTTCGGTCTTGACCGTGGCCGTGACCGGAAAGCCGCAGGCCTTGGCGACGGCGGCCATGTCGACGGGTCCCGCCGTATGGGTCGCCTGCATGCCGGTTTCGCCATAGCGTTCGTTGTCGAACACGATGATCGCCAGATTCTCGACCCGCTGCGTGGCGATGGTCGCGAAAGAGCCCATGGCCATGAGCATTTCCCCGTCGCCGGTCATCACCATGACCCGCTTGCCCGGCTGTGCGGTTGCCAGGCCCAGGCCCATGGTGGCGGCCCCGCCCATCGCCCCCCACAAGGGGAAGGTCAGCGGATGATCGCCGGCATTGGTGGCGTCCCAGTTGGGGGAGCCCAGGCCGGTGACGACCAGGAAGTCGTCGGTGCGGTCCTTCAGCAGGGTCTTGGCGACCTCGCGGCGGTGCAGTTCGTAATTGTCAGCGCGTTGCTTATCCATGTTCGTGTTCCCGCCTTACTTGCCGAAAGTCTTCACGGGCATGAGCTTCTGATGAAGAAGCACCGCCGCCATGTCCGGCCAGCCATAGGCCTGCTCGCCGGCCGAGCGCACCGTCTCACCGACCTGATCCGGCTCGTCAACTTGTGTGACTTTCACGCCCATGGCCTCCAGGGCCGGGCGCGTGCCCTCACCCATGGGTTTCTGCCATGGATTGAACTCGCGCCACTGGGCCCGCATGGTAACCAGCATCAGCAACGGAAAGCGGCAGGTATTGGCCAGTGAGATCATGTTGATGCAATTCCCCACGCCCGAAGACTGAAGCAGCATCACCGCCCGCTCACCGCCAAGCCAGGCACCGGCGGACAGGCTGATGCCTTCTTCCTCGGTCGTCAGCGGAATGCAACGCATGGCGTTGTCCGCTTCGCACATCTTGAGCAGTCGGGCATGGCCCGCATCGGGGACATAGGCAACTTGGCGCACGTCCAAATCCTTGAGGACGTCGTAGATATCCGGCGCCCAGGCGTAATTTTCTGTCATGGTTCTTGGCTGTTCCGTCCGTTACGGGTGAGATGATCTTAGAAATGATGCCCCTGCCCGCCAATTGAGATTATCTGGGCGTGGGTTGAGATTTTATCAGCCGGATGCCTTGGCGGCCCGGATCTGCCGTGGTCGCTGGTACAGCACCCAGGCGACGATGATCAGCAGAACCGGCACGCAGGCGATGGCCGCAATGGCGTCATCCGGATACAGAAGCGCGAACAGCGACACCACCATCAGCACGCCACGTGCCGTCAAATTCCTTATCCGGTCGGTCGCGAAGCGGGCCTGAATGGCAAACACGATGCCCAAGGTCGGCACGAGAATGAGGCCGAGTGCGGCCAGTTGATCCACCCCGGGCTGCTTCACCAGTTCCGGACGGATGAAGACGCCCGCCATCAGGGTGAACAAGGAAACGCAAAGCATCAGCGCGCGGCCCAACGTTCGCATGAACGACGCATCCGCAATCTTCGCCGTCACCGCGGCGACCACCGAAGTGGGTGGCGTCAACTCGCCCCAGACCGCCAGGAAAAAGGCGTAGAAATGGACGACCCAGGGATCGACGCAGGACTTGATCATGGGCGGCGCGATGACCAGGGCGGTCAGGATGTAGGTCGGGGCCGGCGGCAGGCCGGTGCCGACCAGGGCACCGAACAGGAAGGCGATCACCGCCATGGCGATCAGGTTGATGCCGGCGGCTTCCAGCATCAGCACGCCGACCTTGGTCGGGATACCGGTAATGACGAACACGCCCGTCATGATCGACAAGGCCGCAAGCAGCAAAGTCAGGTCCGCCGTCATGGACGAGAACGCATCGATCATCCGCCCGATCGGGGTCAGCAACTGGCGGATCGACGGTCTGCCTTCCACCCTGAAGCGACGGTAGGCATCAATGCTGAACATGACCGGCGCCACCATCACGAAGATGGTCAAGGCGGCGATCATGGCCGCCATATGGGTGACCGCCATCAGCCCGATCAGCCCGAACACGACCATGGCGAACACACCGATGTTGACGGCGTCACCGATCGTGAACGTGCCACCGGGCAAGGTTACCTCGGTGTCCGCGCGGTAGTGGACCGACAGCAGATAGACCGACGCGATCAGCGCGACGAAGTAGATGACGGCCGGTGCGTAGCCGCGGGCGACCACGTCGAAATAGCTTTCCCCCAGGAAGTCGGCCATCAGGAAAGCGGAGATCCCCATGATCGGCGGCATCAACTGCCCGCCGAGGGACGACGCCGCCTCGATCGCCGCAGCCGTTGCGCGCGGCAATCCCGACTGGATCATCGCGGGAATGGTTGCCGATCCCGTCGCCGCGGCGTTGGCCGCGCCCGACCCACTGACCGTCGCGACGCCGAGCGACCCGATGACCGCGGCCTGCGGCAGGGCATAGGGCGATTTCGCCGAAATCAGGCCGGCGCCCAGAAGAATTGATTCAACCCCGCCGAACGCGCGCAGAACGCTGAGGACCAGAATGAACGACCCGATCAGGGTAAGCGCCAACTGCGGCAGGCGGGAATAGACTCCCGTCGTCATCTCCAGGCTTGAGGCCGTTACGATGCGTTCCCAACTCATGCCCGGGTGGTGGAACATGCCGCCGACATGATTGCCGTAAACGGCATAGAGGATCAGCACGACGTTGAGGACCAGGATCACGAAATACCGCTTGCGCGTATATTCCAGGATCAACAACGCCATGATCCCGCCCATGATCATGTCGGTCGTGTTCCAAAACCCGGCGCGGTCGGTGCGGATCGCGAAGAATTCCGAGCGCATGTAATAGAGCACGGCAAGCGCCAGACCGATCTGAACGGCGCCGATGGCGATGTTCGTCATCGGGCCTAGGCTGGGGTAAAGGTCGTTGGTGCGCAGCGCCTGCAGAATGAACAGGACATAACACACAGGCAACATGGTCACCGCAAGGACGGTCGGACCACCTTCGCCGCTGATGAAGTAATTGAATAGATAAACAAAAAAGATCGTGGCCGTGAGCATATAGAGGCCGTCAAGAGCGGCCATCAGGCGCTTCGGATAAGGGGAGGCGGACATGCTGACACCTGTCGACATCACGCGGGGCGGGCGCCAAGAGCGCCCGCCCCTGATTTTCGTGTTGGCCGCAAAAGCGGCGGTTCTTACTTGGCGATGCGGCTATCCCACTTGGCGTCCCAGACGCCCTTTTCCTTCATCCACTTGGCCAGCCCGGGATGGACGGGAACCAAGTCGATCGAGGATTCGACGCCGCGGCGCTGCATGCCCTTCATGTCCTTCAACTGGGCAAAGGCCTTGTCGAGTTTGACCAGTTCATCGACGTTCTTTTCGATGATGGTCAGCATGCGATAGACGTCCGCTTCCGGAATCTCCATGCCGACATGGAAGCCATAGTAGAACGGCAAGAGCTTGGCCGAGGGGGCGCCGATGTCCCGCTTGAAGGCCGAGGCCGGGACGTCGACAACGGCGAGGCCGGCCTTCTTCAATTTGGCTTCCTCTTCCTTGGTCGGGTTCAAGACAACCCAGTTGGTGGCCAAGCCCGCTTCGGTGATCCAGGGAGCCGTGGTGGATTCCGCATTGGTGTAGACGATGAACCCGTCAAGACGCCCGGATTCCATCAACGACCCGGCGGTCGACAGATCGACCTCGATGTATTTGTGTTTGGTGCCCACGGCGGCAAGGCCGCGTTCGAGCTGCGCCCGGGTATCCCAAGGCAAAGGCCCGGAAAACACCTGCTTGTCCGTAAGGTCGCCCCAGGACTTGATCTTATCCTTGTCGCGCGCGTTGATGGCCGCGCCGACCTCCACCGTGAAGGCCCAGAACGATTGCACCGGCTGGCGCTTCATTTGGTCCTTGAAGCCCTTAAAGCGGTTGGTCCCGTTCGCCAATTCGAAGAAGGCGATATCGGCGCCGTAGTAACCAAGCGTCTTGCCCGCGGCGTAGCTTTTCACCGAAACAATGGCGCCCGGCATGGGCTGCACGGTGACCTGATAGTTCTTCATTTCCTTGTTCAGGACGGTCGACAGATTGACGAGGGCCCGGTGTCCGGATGAACCGACCGCCGAGGTTCCCCAAGTGATATCCGTCTGCGCCATGGCAGGGGTCGCCAAGCTGGTCGCGAACATGATCGACAGTGCGGCAATCGAACGATTGAGCTGATGCATAAGTGGTTTCCTCCCAAAGAATGCATATATGCAGCGTTGTGCTGAGCAGCGTTGTGCTCGTCATATCGTACGGTGGGCGTTGGCCGCCCATTAGAGTACGGTAATGGAAACGGTAATCTGATGTGGTGCCTTCGACAAGTTCAAACCGTCCCAAAACCGCTCACCGTCTTTAAACTTAGTCTGCTTTGCCCGATCGGGTGTTTCAGGCCCTGCTGTGGACTGCGTTCCGTTGCCGGCCGTCAGCCTATTGCGGGCCGCCAGCGAAGGGGATAGGAAAGAGTGCGCACCGGCGCGCACGCCCACCTCCTTCCGAAAGGTCACTCGACATGCCCGCAACACAGCCCTTCACAACCCGGCCTGAACTCCTCGGCACCTTTGGCGTCGTTACCTCGACCCATTGGCTGGCGACCGCCGTTGGCATGGCGATCCTGGAAAAGGGCGGCAATGCGTTCGACGCCGGCGTGGCGACCGGGTTCGCCCTCCAGGTGGTGGAGCCCCATTTGAACGGACCGGGCGGTGACGTGCCGATCATCATCCACACGGCGAACGACGCGAAGACCCGGGTCATCTGCGGTCAGGGCGTGTCCGCCGCCGCGGCGACGATCGAAAAATACCGCGCCATGGGGCACAAGATCATGCCGGGCACCGGCCATCTGGCGGCCGTGGTGCCGGGAGCTTTCAGCGCCTGGACCACCCTGCTCCGCGATTTCGGCACCATGCGCCTGCGCGAGGTTCTGGAACCGGCGATCAATTTCGCGGCCAACGGCTATGCCCTGGTGCCCAACATCTGCAACACCATCGCGACCATCAAGCCGATGTTCGAAGACGAATGGCACACGTCCCGCGACATCTGGCTGAAGAACGGCCAGGTGCCCGAGGCCGGCACCTTGTTCAAGAACGAGATCATGGCCGACATGTATCGCCGGGTACTGAAGGAAGCCGAGTCCGCCGGTGGTGGGCGCGAAGCGGAAATCAACGCCGCCCATGACGTGTGGTACAAGGGCTTCGTCGCGGAAGCCATCGACACCTTCATGCGCACCCCGGTCATGGACACCACCGGCGAACGGCACGCCGGACTGCTGACGGGTGATGACCTCGCCAATTGGAAGGCGACCATCGAAGATCCGCTGACCTACGATTATCTGAATTATACCGTGTGCAAGACCGGCCCCTGGGGCCAGGGGCCGGCGCTGTTGCAGCAGCTCGCCTTGCTCAAGGGGTTCGACCTGTCGTCCATGCCCTTCACGGGACCGGACTTCGTGCACGTCGTCACCGAATGCGCCAAGCTTGCCTTCGCCGACCGGGAAAAGTTCTACGGCGATCCCGACTTCATCGACATCCCCATGGATGTCCTGCTGTCCGATGCCTACAACGACGCGCGCCGCGCCCTGATCACGGACACGGCCTCGCTTGAACTTCGGCCCGGCGACGTGCCCGGCTTCGGCGCCGATCCGATCCTGCGCATGCCGACGGCGGACGAGCGGGCCCAGCCGAGCGCGCTTGGCACCGGCGAGCCGACCGTAGCCCGTTTCGACGACATGGAAGTCGCCCACGACGGCCATACCGCCGGCGATACCTGCCACTTCGACATCATCGACAAGGACGGCAACATGATTTCCGGCACGCCGTCCGGCGGCTGGCTGCAGAGCAACCCGGCCATTCCCGGCCTCGGCTTCTGCCTGACCAACCGGGGCCAGATGTACTGGCTCGACGAAAAGAAGCAGGATCGCCTGCAGCCAAAGATGCGCCCACGGACCACGCTCAGCCCGGGCTTTGCCCTGCGCGACGGCAAAGCCTGGATGCCCTTCGGCACGCCGGGCGGCGATTCACAGGATCAATGGGCGCTTGGTTACTTCGTGCGCAAGGTTCATTACGGCCTGAACATGCAGGAAGCCATCGACGCGCCGGCCTTCCACACCAAGCATTTTCCGTCGTCGTTCTATCCCCGCCATTGGGAACCGGGCCATCTGGTCATCGAAGGCCGGTTCCCGGTGGAAACGCAAAAGGAACTGGCGCGTCGCGGCCATAACCTGGAAGTCGACGACGACTGGTGCATCGGCCGCATGACCGCCGCCTGCAAGGAAGACGGACTGCTCAAGGCGGCCGCCAATCCGCGTTTCATGCAGGGCTATGCCATCGGGCGCTAATCCCCGTCGCGCCCGGCGCGCCGGACCATCGACCAATTTGAACAATATCATATGCAGATTGGCATGGATGTTGCGTCACAGCTATCTGTCTCCCTGAGGACAGAAGTGAAGTGACCCCGCATGCCCGAAAGTCAAAGTCAAAGCGCCCTTTTTGAAGATTTTGACGCTTTGCCGCTCAGCAGTCGCTTTCAGAATGACGCGGATTTCGACAATCTGCGCCGCTGGATCGGCGACCGCTTAACGGAAGATGACGGCGGCACTCTGGAATGGCATGTCGTCCTGGCCGACGACGACATATCGAACCGTCTGGTCCTTGGCAGCCTGCTTGAAAAGTCGGGCATTACCGTAACGGCCGTGGAAAACGGCCGCATGGCGCTCGATATCATCGGCACCAAGCCGGTGGATTTATTTCTGCTCGACATCAACATGCCGGAAATGGGCGGATTGGAAACCGCGCAGGCGATCCGTTCCCTGCCCAATGCAAATGCCGACCTTCCGCTGATCGCAATCACCAGCGACGTGTCGCCGAAACGCCTTGCGGAAATGCGGGATGCCGGTTTTGATGTGTGCATGGAAAAGCCCGTGCGCAGGGATAAGCTGTTCCGTGTCATCCTTGGCACGCTGTCGCGCCGCGTTGCGAGCTGAAGGGGGCCATTTCATGCCCGACCCGACAACGTCGATTGACCGACGAATTCTCGCGGCGCTTGAGGCCGACACCAGCCGCGAGCTGGTCCCGGAACTGATCGAGGTTTTCGTCAAATCCGCGAACACCCGGATCGACAAGATCAACCACCATTTGGCGGCGGCGGACCTTGCCGGCATCGCCGCCGAAGCTCATGCCCTCAAAAGCAGTTCCGCAACGTTCGGCGCCGGCACGGTGCGCCAGATCTGTGCCGAACTGGAAGCCCGTGGAAAATTGGGGGATCATCCCGCCGTTAACCGGCTGGTTCCCGAGTTGACGAACGCTCTTGAAACGGCGAAGCGGGAACTCGCGGCCTATGTGCGGGAAAACGCTGGGTAACGGACCGCGCTGCCTCTACGGCCCACCTCTCTAATCCACAATGTCGCCGCCCCCGCCTTCGGCCTTTTCCTCGGCCTCGCGCAAGCGCCTGTACACCGTCGACGGACTCAACTCCAACAGTGCCGCCGCCCGCGATACGTTGCCGTCGCACTGGCTGATCGCCGCGTTGATCAATTCCTGTTCAACCTGCCACAAGGGCCGAATGACGATATTGCCCTGCGCCTCCCCCTTGTCCGCCGGTTGTGCATTTGACTGCGTCGATGATGCCGATGACGGCCTGACCGTTGCGGCGGGCCTTGCTTGCCCCATCCCGGCCCCCAACGGTGGCGGCAGCATATCGGCGGTCACCGTGTCACCGTCATGCAGAACGACGACGTTGCGGATCACATTCTGAAGCTGGCGCACGTTCCCCGGCCAGGGGAACCCGGAGAGGATCGCCGCCGCCTCGTCGTCAAATACCTGGAACGCCTTGCCTTCCTCCGCCGCGAACTCGGTCAGGAACCGGCCGGCGATATTCAGGATGTCGTCGCCCCGGTCACGCAGCGGCGGCAGGTGGATGGGGATGACGTGAAGGCGGAAATACAGATCTTCCCGGAACGTGCCCTTTTCGACCTCTTCCCAGGGATCCTTGTTGGTCGCGCAGACGAAGCGGACATCGACCTTTTCCATATTCGAATTGCCGACCTTCTGGAACCCGCCGGTCTGAATAAAGCGCAGCAGCTTGACCTGAAGCGACAGGTCCATTTCACAGATTTCGTCCAGAAACAGCGTGCCGCCGTCGGCCAGGGTCGCCGCTCCGTCCCGATTGGCATGGGCCCCCGTAAAGGCCCCCTTCACATGGCCGAAAATCTCGCTTTCCATCAATTCCTGGGGAATGGCGCCGCAGTTCAAGGTGATGAACGGCTTGTCCGTGCGCGGGCTCTGGCTATGCAGGGCCTCGGCACAGACTTCCTTGCCGGTGCCTGATTCTCCGGTAATGAACACCGTTGCCTTGGACGGTGCCGCGGAATCGATGATCCGATAGACGGCCTGCATGGGCAATGATTTGCCGATAAAGCCGCAATAGGTCTCGCGGGTGAAATCCTTCTTCAGGATCTGCACGATGCCCTTCAGTTCCTGACGCTCCAGCGCATTGCGCAGCGTGAAGATCAGGCGTTCGGCATTGAACGGCTTCATCAGGAAGTCGGCCGCCCCTTCGCGCATGGCGTCCACGGCCATGTTGATCGAGCCATGGGCCGTGATGACGACAACCGCCGTACGGGAATTCTCCTGGGAAACCTTCTTCAGGATTTCCAGGCCGCTCATATCGGGAAGTTGAACGTCCAGAACAAGCGCATCGAACGAACCGTCGGCCAACGCCGTCAAGGCCTCCTTGCCGGTTTCGGCATGGACGACCTCGTAAGGTTCCGATCTCAGATATTCTTGATAGACGCGCGCCAGCGGTGGGTCATCTTCGACCAAAAGCAGGCGCTGCACCTTATGCTTGGAAACGGGAATGGGGCCCTCACGGCGACTGGTTTCTATGTGCCGAGTATAAGACCAACAACGCTGCCGATGCCATAGGCAGGCGCGGTTAAGTCGTTGCTATACAATAAACAATTAATTTGTCGATGTTTTGGCGCGCAGCGCCACCGCCATATAGATCGCTACGACCACGACAAACACCCCCGACGCCAGGAACGGCGCGGCGTAGCTGCCGGTTCCATCGATCAGAAGACCGAATACGGGCGGCATCACCGTCACCCCGCCGAACATGGCGAACTGGGCACCACCGGTTGCATCTCCGACCTGCGCGCGCGGCGCGGTATCCGCGACCTCCGACAGCCAAACCCCGTTCCAGCCATAACTGCACAACCCCAGCGCCAGCGACAGGCCCCCGATGGTCCAGGCCGGCCAGGCCGGAGAAATGAAGGCGGTCAAGGCGAACAGGATGCAGACCAGAATGCCGATGCCGAGCAGCACCGCCGTCGGCGAGAACACCTGCTTGGCGACATAGCCCCAGGCCAGCCGCCCGCCGATCCCGCCCGCCTGCACCAGGGCATAAAAGAAACCGGCGTCGATCAAGGACCAGTCCAGGGTATGGATCAGGAACAGGACGTAGAACGAACCCAGACTGATCTGCGATCCGGCGAGCGCGAATCCGATCAGGGACAGCGCCCGCAGGGCCGGGTCGCCGAGAACCAATTTCAGCGGCCCCCAAATCTTGATTTGCGGGCGGCCGCCGTCGCGTTGCCGGTCGTGGTCAAAGGTTTCGCGCACGGGCTGGATCGCCAACGCCACCAGAATCGCAATCACTGCGAACACGCCGAACGCCCAGCGCCAGCCGAACAGCGCCGTCAGCGCCGGCAAGGTCACGCCGACAATGACACCGGCAACGGGCACGCCCGTCTGTTTGACGGAAAAGATCAGCGGCTGGCGATTCCCCGTGCCCAGGCCGCGCAGGATCTTCGTGCTGGTCGGATTGAGGGGGCCATAACAGACCCCCATCAGCAGGGCCGCCACGGGTGCCAGCCAGATCATTGCCGGAAACAACATGACGATGCCGAGGGCCGCGAACACGCAGCACACCTGCGACATGCGCAGCGCGCCGTAACGATCCATGAAGCCACCGGACATCAGGCCCGTGACCTGCCCCATCAGATAGGCGAGCGCGACATAGACGCCGACGAAGGTCGGATCGATGCCCATTTCCGGCGCAATCACCGGCGCCAGAACGGGCACGCCGAACACCGCCGCCGTCCCCACGACCTGCACGGCCCAGGTTGATGCCAGCCCCCAAACGAGTCTTTTGGCGGGCGGCATGCTTTCGCCCGCGACAGGATTTTCGCTCATGTGATACCGTGCTTTCGGATTTAGACCGAGGGAGGATCCGGAATGCTAAGAGTGCTGGGACGTGCCACGTCCGTCAACGTACAAAAAGTCATGTGGCTGATAGACGAACTTGGCCTGAAAGCCGAACGCGTTGATATCGGCGGAAAACACGGTGGCAACCAAGACCCCGCCTACCTTGCCAAAAACCCCATGGGGCTGATCCCTGTTCTCGAAGACGGCGACTACGTGGTTTGGGAAAGCCAGGCCATCATGCGCTACATCCTGGAAGCCTACGGCGGCGATCCCTGGCTGCCGACAGATTTGAAAGTGCGCGGCCAGGCCCATCAGTGGATGGACTGGTATCTCACCGTCATGCATCCGCCGATGACCGTGATCTATTTCCAGATGATTCGGGCGACCGCGGAAACCAAAAACGAAAAGGCCCTGGCCGAGGCTAAGGCCAAGGCCGGCGAATTGTGGGCCGTGCTCGACAAGCACCTGGCCGACAAGCCGTTCCTGACCGGCGACACGCTGAACATGGGAGACATTCCCTGCGGCTGTTCCGCCTACCGCTGGCATACCCTGGTGCCGGACGGCCCGGATCTGCCGCACCTGAAGGCCTGGTGGGATCGCCTCAATGTCCGCCCGGCCTACAAGAAAAACGTGATGCTTCCCTTCGAATAAGAACAAGGCCTTTCCATTACCATGACTGAGCAGACCGTCTACCTGGGCATGACCCGGGCCGATCTTGATTTCCAGTACAACAACCGCGCACGCGTCCCCAACCATGCCGAAATCTATGCCGGCTGGGCCCCCGCCTGCGTCTCCGTGACCAAGGATTTCGACTGTAAGCTTGACGTCGCCTATGGCGACCATGGGCGCGAAAAGCTGGATATTTTCCTGCCCGATCCGAAGCGCCACGGCGACGGCCCCCACCCCATCCGCCTGTTTTTCCACGGCGGATTCTGGATGAGCCGCGACAAGGAGGATTCCCGCTTCATCGTGCGCGGCCAGGTCGAGGCCGGAGCCATCGTGATCTCCGCCGAATACGCCCTGATCCCGTCGGTCGACATGACGGAACTCATCCGCCAGTGCCGGGCCGCCGTGGCCTGGGCGTGGAAGAATGCCGAGACCTTCAACGGTGACCGCGACCGGCTGTTCGTTTCCGGTCATTCGGCGGGCGGTCATATCGCGGCCATGCTGCAGGCGACCGACTGGACCGAATGGGGCCTGCCGGCGGATGCCGTCAAAGGCGCGGCCGCCCTGTCGGGCATCTTCGATCTGACGCCCATGCGCCATTGCTACATCGACGACACCCTGCACCTCAGCGAAGAGGATGTGCGCCGGTATTCCCCGGAACATCTGCCGCCCCTTGGCGGCGGGTCGACCCTAATCGCCGTCGGCGGGGCGGAAACGGCGGAGTTTCTGCGCCAGTCACAGGCCCTGGCCGCCGCCTGGGCCGGCAAGACGGCGGAGGTCGAATTGATCGAGGTGCCGGACGCCAACCATTTCACGATCATGAACCATTACGCGGGGCCGGACAGTGACCTGTGCCGCGCCATGGTTCGCCAGATGGGATTGGGAGACGCGTCATGACACATTCCGTCGACGTCTTCTGGTCCTACCGCAGCCCCTATTGCTACCTGACCCTGGACCGCTTTCGCGATTGGCAGAAAACCTATGATCTGACCGTGGAAATTCGCCCGGTCTATCCCATGGCCGTGCGCAACCCGGACTTTTTCGCCAAGGTGAACCGCAAGTACCGCACCTATCACACGCCGGACTACCACCGCGTCGGTGAATACCTGGGCATGCCCGTGCGCAAACCGGTGCCCGATCCCATCGTCATGGACAATGAAAACTACATCATTTCCGCCGACCAGCCGCATATCGGCAAGTTCACCCGCCTGGGAGCCGCCGCGCAGAAACGGGGCAAATGTTTCGCCTTCACCAACGCCATGATGCGGACGGTCTGGGATGGTCTGACGGATAACTGGAACACCAACGGCCACTATGCCGCGGCCCTGACGAAGGCGGGCCTGGACGCAGCCGAAATCCTGCGCGAGGAAACGGAAGACCGCGACGGATTGGAAGCGATCATCGCCGACAACCAGGCGGCCTTCGATGCCGCCGACCATTGGGGCGTACCCTGCATGGTGTTCGACGGCGAAACCTTCTACGGCCAGGACCGCATGGATATCCTGCTGTGGCGCATGAAGCAGAAGGGCCTGGCCCCGCGCGGCTAACGCCGCCGCCCAGTCCCGGATGCGGTCACGCAGCGGCGGCATCGCGCGGGCGATCAGATAATCGATTGGTGTGCCCTGCCCCAACTCGCCGATGGCGAAACCGGCCGGCCCTGGTACCATGGCCGCGAACCACGAGGATCACACCGATGATGAAACTGAATCGCCTGCTGGCCCTGTTCGCCGCTGTCCTGTTCGCCGTTACCGTCACCGGCGCCGCCCGGGCGGGCGAACTGACCGTGGTTTTCGCCATCGCCAAGCCGCCCTTCGTTTATGCCACGCAGACCGGTCCGGCGGGCCCGGACGACAAGGGCGGGATCGAGCCCCAGATCATGAAGGCGGCGCTGGCTCTGCGGGGGCGCAGTTTCGATGCCTTGTATTCGACCTATGACCAGTTGACCGGCCTCGTGTTGGACGGCCGCGCCGACGCTGCCGCCACGGTGCGCCCGGAAAACCCAGCCTTGTTCTATTCCAACGAATTCGTCAGCTTCCACAATGTCGCGGTGTTACGCGCGGGTGCTCCCGCCCCCGCCACCATCGCGGACCTGGCCGGCCTCTCCATGGTCGCCTGGGAAGGTGCGACCATGGACCTGGGCCCCGGCTTTGCCACGGCGGCGGCCGCGTCGCCGAAATACGCCGAAATGGGCGATCAGAAGGCGCAGGTCCAGGCGTTTATGGACGGTCGGTTCGACGCCGTGATCATCGACAGCACCATCTTCCGCTATTGGAAAAAGGTGCTGGGCGGCAAGGCCGCTGACTTCCAGTTCCATTCCCTGTTCGGCGGACACACGCCCTTCGTCGTCGGCTTCGCGGACGAAACCGTCCGCAACGACTTCAATGCCGGCCTCAAGGAAATCCGGCAGAGTGGCGTTTACGACGTTCTGTTCAACCACCACATCGCCGACTAGGGCAGATTAACGCCCCTAGTCCTTGATCGCATTCGGTTCCGAATTGGGGATCGCCAGCACCATCAGATTGGCGATCAGGATCGTGCCCGCCAAGAGATAGAACACGGCGGTCAGGCCCCAGGTGTCGGCGATCAGACCGCAGAGCGGCGGCAGCGCGAAATTGAAGGCCGATTGCGTTCCGAACAACAGGCTCATGGAACTGCCGGACAGATGCGGCGGCGTGATGTCCATCATCCAGCTGTGCATCACGGGCCGCGCGGCATAAAGCGCGAAGCCCAGGATCGACACGCCGACGATCAGCATCATCTGATTGTCCAACAAGGTGATGATCGCAAGCACGATGGTCGTGCCCGTGAAGCCGGCCATGACAACCGGCCGACGCCCTGAACGGTCGGACCAGATCCCCGCCAGGGGCGTCGCGATCAGCCCGCCGAGCTGCATGGCCATGAGGGTCGCCCCCACCGCCGTCGGCGCCAGATGCATTTCGTCCGCCAGATAAAGCGGCAGGAACATCAAAAGCCCCATGAGGGTCATCGTGCGGAACCCGGACATGACGCAAAGTGCCACCACCCAGCGGTTCTTCAGCAGCTTCTTGAGGCCGTCCAGATAGTCCGTGCCGGTCAACTTCTCCTTGGCTTGCGCCGCGTTGACGGCCTTGTCCCGGGCGTTGAGGGTCAGAAGCAGCAGAAGCGCGATGACGAACACGGGGATCGAGGCCACGACCGAGGCATCGCGCCAGCCGAGCCACACCAAAAGGAAGCCGGCCGCCAAGGGGGCGATGGCGTCACCGACGCTGGCCCCCAGCGCATGGAGGGACAGGGCATAGCCTTTTTTGCTCGGGAAAGCCGATGACAGATAGGAAATCGCCGGCGGATGCCACAGGTTGTTGGTCGCCCCGATAAAGGCCAACAACAAGAACACGGACCAGAACCCGTTCGCCCATTTCATGGCCGCAAGCGCCAGGGCGCCGATGACCAGGGCCGTGACCTGCAGGAACACGCGCCGGCCGACCAGATCGACCGCGGCACCGGAGCCGAAATTGGCAATGAAGCTGAACAGATGGAACGAGGTCAGGATCAACCCCGCTTCCGTATAGCTGATGCCCAGATCCTGGCGCAGCCAGGGAACCATCAGATAATAAACCGCGATAATCCAGTGGGTCCCGCCATGGCCCAGGCCGATCATCCAGGCCGGCCATTGCTGGCGCAGGGGAATACCGGTCAATCTCTCGATCGCTGCACCCAATACGCGTCCTCCCCGACGAAACCGCATTCTATCCGAGGTCCGGCGGCGGTTAGTGATTGTATACAAAGGCCGGTCAATTTACGCTGTCGCCTCGCGCATTAGCAAGCTGGACCATAGCCCGCAAAGATCTGCTGCCTGGTCCGCCAATGAAAACAAGAGGACTTAGAGGAACCACCCATGGACGGATTTACGATGGACGGCGTCACGGATCAGTTGGTCGTCGAGAAAAAAGACGGTGTCGGCTACGTCCGATTCGACAATCAAGCCAGAAAGAACGCCATGACGTTCGAAATGTGGCGCGATCTGCCGACCGTGCTGGATGATTTCGAGGCCGATGATGCCGTGCGCGTGGTCGTTGTCTCCGGCGAAGGCGGCGGGGCGTTCTGCGCCGGGGCCGACATCTCCCAGTTCGAAAAGAACCGGTCGTCCGAGGACAGCGTGAAAATCTACAACGCCGCCACGGAAAAAGCCTCCGAGCGCCTGCGCGAGTTTCCCAAGCCGACCATCGCCAAGATCGAAGGTCCCTGCGTCGGCGGCGGCGTCGGCCTGGCCACCTGCTGCGACATTCGCATCGCCGAGGAAGGCGCCATCTTCGCCGTGCCCGCCGCCAAGCTGGGCTTGGGCTACCGTGTCGACGGGCTGAAACCCTTCGTCGACCTGATCGGCCCGTCCTACGCCAAGGAAATCTTCTATACCGCCCGCAAGTTCACGGCCGAGGAGATGAAGGAAATCGGCTTCGTCAACCGGATCGTGCCCAAGGCGGAACTGGACGACTATGTCGCTGATTACACCCGCCGTATCGTCGAGAACGCGCCGCTGACCATCAAGGCCGTGAAGGTCGTTGTCGCGGAATGCCTGAAGGACGATACCCTTCGCGATCACGACCTGTGCGCCAGCATCGTCAAGGATTGCTTCGATTCCGACGACTACAAGGAAGGGCGTCGGGCCTTCATGGAAAAGCGCAAGCCGCAGTTCAAAGGCAAATAAAACCGGGGGCATTCCCCCAAACGACTAAGACCAAAAAGACAAAGGCAGATTTATTATGCGCATTGCGATCATGGCCGCCGGCGGTGTTGGCGGATATTTCGGCGCCCGTCTGGCCGCCGCCGGCCACGACATTCATTTCCTGGCGCGCGGCGCCCATCTGAAGGCCATTCGCGAGGGCGGCCTGCGGGTCAGCAGCGACAAGGGCGATCTTCACCTGAAAGACGCCTCCGTCACCGACAACCCGGCCGACATTGGCCCGGTCGACGCGGTCCTGTTCGCGGTCAAGCTGTGGGACACGGAAGCCAGCGCCGATCAATGCAAGCCGCTTCTGGGCCCCGACACCCTGGTCGTCCCGTTCCAGAACGGGGTCCGCAGCATGGACGTTCTGTCGGAACGTCTTGGCGCGGCGCATGTCGCCGGCGGCGTTGCGCATATCGCCGCAGTGATCGGGGAGCCGGGCCTGATCAAGCACACGGGCTCCATGGCCCGGTTGACCATCGGCGAACGTGACGGCACCGTGACCCCGCGCATCGAAGCCCTGAATGCCGCGTTCGAGGACGGTGGCTTCGACCATGCCATCTCGCCCGACATCACCCGCTCCATCTGGGAGAAATTCATCTTCCTGTCATCGCTCAGCGGCCTGACGTCCCTGTGCCGGCAGCCGGCCGGCCCGATCCGCGAAAACCCGGAAGCCCGCGCCCTGTTCGAAGCCGCGATCCATGAGACCGCCGCCGTCGGCCGTGCCGAAGGCGTGGCCCTGCCCGAGACTGCGGAAGCCAAGACCATCAGCTTCATCGACGGCCTGCCCGCCGTCATGAAGGCCTCCATGCTGCATGACCTGGAAGCCGGTCGCCGGTTGGAACTGCCCTGGCTGAGCGGCGAAGTGGTGCGGCTCGGCCGCAAGCACGGCATCCCGACGCCGGTCCATGCCGCCGTCCTGGGGGCCCTGACCTTCTACGCCGACGGCGCCTGAACACGATCAACTCTGGGAGGAGAACCGCCATGTCCACCCTTGAAAATTCGGCCCTTTGGCCGTTCGCGAAGTATGCCGCCGAGTTGTCGCCGGACGACCTGCCGGCGGAAGCCCTGCACGCCGCCAAGCGCTGTCTGCTCGACTGGTTCGCCGCCGCCCTGCCCGGCACCGTGATCGAACCGGCAACCCTGCTGACCGCGGCATTCCAGGACTGCATCGGACGCGGCGGGGCGCGGCTTTACCCGTCGGGCGAGACAACCGACGCCCGCACGGCGGCCTTCATCAATGGGGCAGCTTCGCATACGGTGGAATTCGACGACATTTACCGCAATGCCCTCTACCACCCGGGCGTGCCGGTGATTTCCGCGGCCCTGGCCATCGCCCAGGCGCGGGGCGTCAGCGGGGCCCGGCTGCTGACCGGCATCATCGCCGGCTACGAGGTTTCGAACCGCCTGGGCGCCGCCGCCAACCCGGCCCATTACGAATTCTGGCACACCACCGGTACCATCGGCACCTTCGGCGCCGCCGCCGCTGCCGCCAACATCTTAGGCCTTACCCCTGAGCAAAGCCTGCATGCGCTGGCCAATGCCGGCACCCTGGCGGCGGGCCTGCAACAGGCCTTCCGCGCCGACGCCATGGCCAAGCCCCTGCACGGCGCCCATGCGGCGGAACGGGGCGTCACGGTGGCCCTCGCCGCCGAACAGGGCGTGACGGGCGCCCCGGACATCCTGGAAGGTCCGCGCGGCTTCGGCAACGCCATGTGCCTGAACGGCCTGGCCGAGGAACAGCCCGATTGGGCCAAGGCCGCGACGACGCTGGGGCAGGACTATCTGATCAAGCAGACCACGACGAAGAACCATTCCGCCTGCGGCCATGTTCATGCCGCCGTCGACAGCGTCCTGCTGTTGGCCCGCGAACACAACCTGACGCCCGCCGACGTGAAGAAAATCAGCGTCGGCAGCTATCAGAAGGCCGAGGAAATCTGCGGCAACACCAATCCGCAGACGGCGTTCGAGGCGAAATTCTCGCTCGTCTATTGCTGCGCCGCCGCGCTGCTGTGGGGCAGCGTGCGCATGGCCGCGTTCACGCCGGACCGGTTGCAGGACCCGGCGGTGCGCGACCTGATGACGCGAATCTCCCTGACCACGGACCCGGAATGCCAGGGCAATTTCCCGGCCCTGCGGTCGGCCAAGGTGGAGATCGAAACCACGGACGGCCGCATCGTCAGCCATTACGCCCCGACGCGAAAGGGCGACCCGGACGCCCCCCTGAGCGACATGGAACTGGAAGACAAATACCGCGATCTGGCCACGGCCGTGCTCGGCGCGGACGGTGCCGAAAGCCTGCTGGCCGCGATCTGGTCCATCGACACCCTGGACAGCGCCCGCGATCTAGTCCCCGCCCCGGCCCAGGCCGCGCAGTAGCATGGCACGGGCCAACACGCCGCGTCTGGGCTTCATCGGCTTTGGCGAGGCCGGCCCCCTAATCGCCAAGGGCCTGCTGGCGGCGGGCCTGCCCGCCCCCATCACGGCCCGCGATTTGCGGGAACGTCCGCCGGTCACGGGCGTCGACATGGCGGCCAGCATCGCCGACCTGGTCGCAGCCTCGGACATCGTCCTGTCCACGGTCACCGCGACGGAAGCGTTGGAGGTCGCCCAGGAGGCGGCCCGAACCCTCACGCCCGGGCAGATTTACATGGACCTCAATTCGACCTCGCCCATGGTCAAGCAGCAGATCGCTGAGGTCGTCAATCCGACCGGTGCGCGCTTCGTCGAGGTCGCGGTCATGGACGGCGTGCCCGGCAAGAACGAAAAAGTGCCCATGCTGCTAGTCGGCACGGCGGCGAAAGACGTGATCGACGCCCTCACCCCCTACGGCGTCAACATGCGCGAGTTCGGCACGGAATACGGCCGGGCGGCGGCGACCAAGATGTTCCGCTCCGTCCTGGTCAAGGGCCTGGAAGCGCTGTTGCAGGAATGCGTCCTGGGGGCCGAGACCTATGGCGTGGCCGACGAGGTCTTCGCCTCCATGAACCGCAGCTACGCGGGCAAGAATTTCGATGACTTGGCGCATTTCCTGATCGGCCGCACGGCGATCCATGGGGCCCGCCGGGGCCACGAACTGGAAGAAGCCGCCGACACGCTCCGCGCCTTGGGCTATGACGCCTTCATGTGCGACGGCGGTGCCAAGCGCCTGAAGTGGCTGTCCGAATTCGGATTCAAGGAAGACTACGGCGACACAGCACCCGAAGACTACCGCGAGGTTTTCGCCGAGTTGCAGAAACGGCGGCAGCCCTCGGCGTCCTAAGCCACCGGTTCCGGTACGGGAATCCCGTATTTCTCCAGCAAGGGCCGCATGCGGTCCATGATCTCGGGATGCAGGGCGACACCTTGAGCGCTTTGCGCCGCGAAGGCGGCAGCGGCGCGGTCACCGGGCACCCGCACGGGATTTGCCGGGTCGCGCGGCGTGGCCGCCCGGCACAGGTCGGCCAGCACGCCTGTCTCCTGGGTAAAGGCATCCGCCCCGGCGAAGCCCCGGGGATCGATCACTTGCAGATAGACCGTATTGCCGGCGGGCGGCTTGGCGGATGCGCGGCCAAAACCCGCAAGACCAGAGGTCAGCGCCTCGACCAGCAATCCCATCGCAAACCCCTTGTGCCCGGCCTCGTCGCCGCCGGCAGGGCGGATCGCCCCCGGCGGGTCGGACTTGAGGCAGGCCGGATCATCGCTGGCCGTGCCGTCAGCGGCGACCAGGGCCGGAAACGGCAAGCGTTCGCCCAGGCGCTGCGCGCGCTCGATTGCCCTGTTGGTGACCGCGGAGGCACTGGTATCGATCAGAATAGGATGGTCTGCCCCCGGCATGCCGACGGCGAAGGGGTTGGTGCCGATCACCGGCGACGCCCCGCCGAAGGGGGCGACGGCCTTGGTCGTCGGGGCCGAGGCCGCGACGATGGCGAAATAGCCCTTGAGCGCCGCGCGCCGCGCATAGGTCGCGAGGCAGGAAATGTTCGCCGTGTTGCGGATCGCCATGCCGACCATGGCGGTGTCCTTGGCTCGGGCGATCGCCAAGTCCAGGGCGCGGAGCATGACCCATTGCCCGGGCAGGCCCTTGCCGTCGAGCACCAGGGCCGCGCCGTTGTCGGTGACGACCTCGGGCTCGCCGTCAGGGGTCGTCTTGCCCCCTTCCATGGCCGCCAGATAGGCGGGCACGAACTGCAGGCCGTGGGTGCCATAGCCCAGGAGATCGGCCTCGACCAAAATATCGGCCATGGCCTGGGCCGCGGGGGCGGCGGCGCCGGCCTTTTCAAACAGGGTTTTGGTCGCGGCGATCAGATCTTGGCCGGCGTAGCGGTCGGTCATCGTGAGTCTCCCTGTCAGATATTCGCCAGAGCCTCGGGGCTGGGTTCGATCTCGCCTGCCTCGATACGCTTGATGACCGCGACGATGCCTTCATTGGCGGGCACGGCGATGCCGTGGGCCTTGGCCTGGCGCACGACGAAACCGTTGAGGTAGTCGATCTCCGTCGGCCGGCCCTTGACCATGTCCTGGGCCATGGAGGGGCGCTGTTGATCGGAGCGTTTGGCCCGCCCGTCGCGCAAGGACTTGTCGCAGGCCGCCATGGCGGCTGCGTCCCCCTGCCCGGCCGCCAACACCTGTTCCGGCGGCATGCCGAGAAGCTTTTCGAGCGGGTGACCTTCAGCCGTCGCGACCTGGACCGCTTCCGCGCCGATGCGAATACCGAGGCGGCGGAGATGGTCATCCGTGTCGCAGGCGTTGGACGCCATGCCCGAGGCGGCGGAAACGGGATTGCGCATGCAGTTGACGATCAACTTGGACCAGCGCTCGCCCATCAGCGTCGTCGTCACTTTCGAGCTATCCACACTGGCCAGAATCTCGGACACCCGTTGCACCCGTGGCGTCACGCTGCCGTCCAATTCGCCGGCCCGGAACACGACATGTTCCTTGCCGCCCAGCTTCACGTTGCGGCGCACGGCTCCCGGCTCCCACATGGAGACGGAAATCGAGGACGCGATGCAGCCCACCGTGCGGTCCGCGCCGACGACACCTGCGATGGTGCCTTCGTTGATGCCGTTCTGCAGGGACACCATGAAACCGCTGTCCGCCAGATAAGGCTGCATGCGCTTGGCGGCGGCTTCCGTATCGAAGGATTTGACGCAGATGAAGATCACGTCGAACGGGCCGATACTGCCCGGCGGTGGCAGATCGCGGTCGAGCACGGCGTTGCAGGTGACGGTGAAATTTTCCGGCTCGGTCAGGCCAGACAACTTGAGCCCCGGATCGCGCATCAGATTGACGTGCTCTTCCCAGGGGTCGATCAGGGTGACGTCGCGGCCGTCGCGGGTCATGTAGCCGCCCACATAGGCGCCGACGGCGCCGGCCCCGTAGACCGCGATGCGTTCCTTCCCCGCCATGGCTGGCTCCTATTCCTTGTCGAGGGCGGCGAGCACGGCCTTGCCGAAACCCTCCGTCGAGTTTTTGCCACCCAGGTCGGGCGTATGGCTGGCGGGATCACCGAGCGCCAGTTCTATGGCCTTGAACATGGAGGCCGAGGCCTGCGCCAAGTCGTTGCGCGAGGTGCGGCGCCCCAGTTCTTCCAACATCATGGCCGTGGACAGCATCAGCGCCGTCGGGTTGGCGATGCCCTTGCCGGCGATGTCGGGGGCCGAGCCGTGCTGCGCCTGGGCGAACACATGCCCCTTGCCGGCATTGATGGACCCGGCGAGGCCCAGGCTGCCCGACAGTTCCGAACACAGGTCCGAGAGGATGTCGCCGAAGGCATTGGTGGTGACGATGACGTCGAAGTCCTCCGGCCGTTTGACCAAGTGGGCCGTGGCGGCGTCGATGATCAGTTCCTCGACCTCGACACTCGGGAAGTCTTTCGCGACCTCCATCACGGTCTTGAGGAACAGGCCGTCGGTCATGCGCAGCACGTTCGCCTTGTGCACGGCGGTCACCTTCTTGCGCCGCTCCAGGGCCATCTCGAAGGCCTGGCGGGCGATGCGCTCGCAGCCCTGGCGGGTGATCTTGCGCACGCTCAGCGCCACGTCCTCGGTCGGCATGAATTCGCCGGAGCCCATGAACATGTTGCGGTCCGCATAGAGGCCTTCGGTGTTCTCCCGCACGATAACGAGGTCCATCTTCTTGATCACCGAGGGCACACCCGGCCGGGTGCGGGCCGGGCGGATGTTGGCGAACAGGTCGAACACCTTGCGGAAGGACTTGGACGGGTTGACCCCGCCTTCGGCCTCCGACGGATATTCGAAGGACGATACCGGCCCCAGAATCACGCCGTCGGCGGCGTCGCAGGCATCATAGACCGCCTGGGGAATGGTCTGCCCCTCGGCCTTGAGGGCCCGCATCCCCGAGACCATGGGAACGAGTTCGATTTTCAGGCCGTAGCGTTCGTCGAGCTTTTGCAGCACCGGCAGGGTGGCAGCCGTGATCTCCGGCCCGATGCCGTCGTTTTCCAGAACAATGAATTTCATGCTTGGTGTTTCCTACATGCGTTTTGTTTTGCCCGGCGAATTACGCCTGGGGAAATTTGCGGAACCGGGTGGTCCCGTCGCGGTCCAGCTGATTGACCAAATTGATCTCCCAGCTCAGGTACTGCTTCATGGCCCCTTCCTGGGCGTCATCCATGTCATAGGGGCGATACCAGACGTCGTTGGTTTCGTCGGCCATGTTGGTGAAGCCGGTCTGCATCTCCTTGCGGGCCGCCTTCCAAGCCTCCGTGCCGTCGACCAGCACCGCAACATGCCGCCCCATGGCGCGCAGTTCGGGCGCGGCCAGTTGCGCCAGCACGCCGTCGGGCGAGGTCAGGACGGCAAAGCGGGCGTCGGGAACCTTCTTGATGCTGTCCTTGAGGCGCGCACGCACGGCGAACCAAGCCCCTGGGATATGCCCGTCGCGATAAGTCAGGCTGTCGGCCAGATCGATGACGACGCAGACCTTGTCGGCGATCATCCGTTCCAGCCCTTCCACCGTCACCGTTTCGGCGGCGGCGGCGTCGAGGCCGTAGATTTTCGGCTTATGCGCACCGCGCACCAAAGGCTGCCCGTCGAGAGCGTTCTCCAGCACATAGACCTCGGGCCAGCCCATCTGAACCAACCAACTGGCCGTCATGGTCGCGCGCACGCCATCGTCGTCGACCAGCACGATGCGCGCGCCCAGAACGGCGACATAGCGGTCCCAGGCTTGCACCAACTGACCGCCCGGCGCATGCCGGCTGCCATCCAGATGCCCGGCGGTGAATTCTTCCGGATTGCGGACGTCGAGGACATAAGTCGTGCGGCCGCTCTCGGCCTGCCAGGCGGCAAGCTGATCGTGATCGCAGGTCGGCACGCCGAACCGCTTGGCGACGCGCTCGCGCACGGCCTTGGCTTTGGCCTTGGCCTCGTCGGAAAGCTGCTCGGGAAACTTCCGGTCGTTGCCGTATTCCAACTGAAAGCCCGCCAGATGCCAGCCCATGGTGCCGTTTTCCAGGGCCACCACCTTGTTGGGAATGCCGGCGTTGATCAGCGACTGCGCGCCGATGATGGAGCGCGTGCGCCCGGCGCAGTTGACGACCACGGTGGTGTTGGGGTCCGGCGCCAGATCGTGAACCCGATAGGCCAGTTCCGCCCCCGGGCAGTCGACGCCCATGGGGATGTTCATCTTGTGATATTCGGACATGGGACGGGAATCGAGAACCACCATGTTCTCGCCCCGATCCATCATGGCCTTCACTTCCTCGGGCGGGATGCGCGGCGTGTCATAGGTATGTTCGACGAATTCGCCAAATGCCTTGGACGGCACGTTGACGCCGGAGAACACTTCGAACCCGGCCTTGCGCCAAGCCTCGAGCCCGCCGCCGAGGATATTCACGTCCGTATACCCCCAGGCAATCAGGCGTTCCGCGCCCAGGTCGACCAAATGCTTGTCGGCCTTGCCTTCGGAACACAACACGATGGGCGTGTCCTTCCGGGGCACGAAATCATCGATCCGGGTTTCCAGATGGCTGAGCGGACAGCTGATGGCGAACAGCAGGTGGCCGTCGCCGAACACGCCCCATTCGCGCACATCCAAAATGGCAACTTCGTCGCCGGACAGGATCCGGTCGCGGACGTCTTCGGCTTCCAACAGAGTAACTTCGGTCATTCTTACTTAGCTCGCTTTCTTGAATTTCTTTTTCAGGTGCGGCATCAGGCCGCCGTCGGCGACGATCTGCATCAGGTGCGCCGGCACCGTGTCGCATTTATAGCTTTCGCCCTTGGTCAGGTTGCGGACCTCGCCCTTTTCCATGTCGATTTCCAACTGATCGTCCGTTGCGATCTTGTGCGTTTCGGCACAGACCAACGCCGGCACGGCCAGGTTGAAACAGTTGCGGTAGAAAATGCGGGCGAAGGATTTCGCCAGGATGACGCGGATGCCGCAGGACCGCATGTATTGCGGCGCCCATTCGCGGGATGATCCGATGCCCAGGTTTTCGTCGGCGACGAAGATGTCGCCCTCCTTACAGTTGGCGGAGAAGGTCGGATCGACGTCCTTCAGGCATTCGGTATAGGCCTCTTCCGGCTTTGCGCTGGTCAGCGCCGAAATGGGGGCCAGCAGGTCGGTGTCGATATTGGCCCCGAATTTCCAGGCCTTGCCTTTATGTATCATCTTGCAGGTCCTTCTGATCAGAGCATGTCACGGGGATCGGCGATCTGCCCGGCGACGGCCGAGGCCGCCACCGTATAGGGCGATGCCAGATAGAGCTTCGACGACTTGGGCCCGGCCCGGCCGACGAAATTGCGGTTGGTCGACGAAATGCCGACGGCATCTTCGGCCAACCGCGCGTCACCCAGCCCGATGCAGCCGCCGCAGCCCGACGGCAGAATGATCGCCCCCGCATCTTCGAGAATCTTCATGACGCCTTCGGCAGCGGCCTGTTCACGCATCTTAATGGTCGACGGCGCGACCAGGAATCGCGTGCCGGCGGCGACCTTCTTGCCCTTCAGGACCTCGGCCGCCATGCGCAGGTCTTCCAGCTTGGCGCCCGTGCAGGCGCCCAGGTAGGCCTGGTCCAGCTTTACGTTCCGATAATTGCCGACATCGTCGGCGTTCTCCGGGCTGGAGGGGGCCGCGACCTGCGGCGCCAGGGTGCTGCCGTCGACGGTGATGCGCTTGGCATAAACCGCATCGGCGTCGGACTGCCAGTCATCCGCATTCACGCCGCTGACACCCCAAGCCTTTAGCAGTTCCATGGTCTTGGCGTCGGGGGCGATGATGCCGGTCTTGGCGCCGATCTCGGCCGCCATGTTGGTCAGGGTCATGCGGTCCTGAGCGGACATGCTGGCCACGCCATCGCCGCAGAATTCCACGACCTGATAGCCGAAGCCCATGATGCCGTGGTCGCCGCAGATTTTCAGGATCACGTCCTTGGCGACGACGCCCGGCTTCAACGCGCCGGTCACTTCCATGCGCACGTTTTCCGGCACACGAACCCAGATGTCGCCCGTCGCCATGACGCCGGTGATTTCCGTCGCCCCGACGCCGACCATGAAGGCCCCGAAGGCGCCGGCGGTGGTCGAATGGCTGTCGGCGCCGACGCAGAACATGCCCGGACGGATATGGCCTTCCTGGGGCAGGACGATGTGGCAGATGCCCTGGTTGCGGATGAAGTGCTTGACCTTGTGGGCTTCGCACCAGGCATCGCAGATGTCCTGGACGTTCTTGCTTTCCGGCGTATCCAGATTGACGTAGTGGTCGGCGATCACGACCAGCTTGTCCATGTCCCAGACGGGCACGCCCAGTTCATCCAGCTTTTTCCCGGATGTGCGCGGTCCCGACGAATCATGGACCATGGCCAGGTCGACATTGCAGGTCACAATATCGCCAGGCTTCACCGTTTCCTTGCCCGAGGCGCGGGCGAGGATCTTTTCACTTATCGTTTGGCCCAAGGTGGCATCCTCCCAATGGCATTTTTATTAAAAGCAATGCCCCCCTTCTGCCGCTAGATTACCCTTCCTTTGCGCAGTTGGGCGAGCCGATTCTGATCATAACCCAGGTCGGAGAGGATTTTTTCCGTATCTTCGCCCAGTGACGAGGCCGGGCGGGCCGGCGTCGGGGTGGCCGAGCGCACGGGCGTGTCGATCATCCGAATCGGGCCGTGGCCTTCCAGGTCCAGTTCCTGGACGATGCCTTGTTCGGCGACGAAAGGATTATCCAACGCCTGGGCCAGATCGTAGACCGGCGCCGACGGCACGACACCGGAAAAGGCTTCCAGCCAGTCCGCCGTGGTGCGCTCGCTCAGGCGTTCGTCCAGGAGTTCCTGAACCAGTTCCCGATTGGCGAGACGCTCCTTGAAGGTTTTGAACCGGGGGTCGGTCCCCCAGTCAGGCTCACCGATCGCCTTGCACAGGGCCGGCCAGAACTTTTCCTTGTTGCACATGATGTAGATCCAGCCGTCCTGCGTTCGGTACAGCTGGCACGGCACCAGCGACGCATGGCCGGAACGCGCCGTGCGGCCCTGGACATGGCCTGAATTGAGGTACCAGGTCGAGGTATAGACGTTCAGCATATGCGCCATATGGAACAAGGAGGTATCCAGGTCCTGCCCCTTGCCCGTGGCACGCGCGCTGACGATCCCGGACGAGACGGCAAAGGCGAGCGCCAGCCCCGTCGCCAGATCGACCACGGACAAGCCCATGCGGGTCGGCGGGCTGCCCGGTTCGCCGGTCACGGAGAAATGCCCCGCTTCCGCCTGCATCAGGAAATCGAAGCCTGGCCAAGCGGCGCGCGACCCCGTGCGGCCATAGGCCGAGAGATGGGCGCAGACGATCTTGGGATTGGCATCCTTCAGATGTTCGTAGGTGATGCCCAGCCGTTCCGCCACGTCACCGCGGGAATTGCTGGCCACCGCGTCGGCGGTCTTCACCAAGTCCAGGAATACGGCCTTGCCCTCGGGTTTCTTAAGATCGAGGCTGAGGCTCTTCTTATTGCGGTTGAAGGAATGAAAGAACTGGCTGTCACCGTTCTCGAAGAAATGCGGGCCCAAGGCGCGGGCGTAATCGCCCTCACCCGGCGCCTCGATCTTGATGACGTCGGCACCCTGGTCGGCCAGGAACTGCGTACCGAAGGGACCGGCGCCGTATTGTTCGACGGCGAGGATTCGCACCCCGTCGAGCGGCAGCGCGGTCATCCCTGGGCCCGTTCCGTCAACTGCCGCGCGATGATGATGCGCTGCAGTTCGTTGGTGCCTTCGCCGATGCACAGCAGCGGCGCATCGCGGAAGTAGCGTTCCACATTGTATTCCTTGGAATAGCCGTAGGCACCGTGGATGCGCATGGCCTCGATGGCGTTTTCCAGTGCCGCCTCGGTGGCGAACAGCTTGGCCATGCCGGCTTCCATGTCGCAGCGCTGGCCCTTGTCGTAGGCGCGGGCGGCGCTGTCGACCAGCAGGCGCGCGGCTTCGACCCGGGTCGCCATGTCGGCCAGCTTGATCTGGATCGACTGGTGTTCGGCGATGGGCTTACCGAAGGTCTTGCGGTCCAGGGCATAGGCCACGGCATCGTTCAGCGCCGCCGTGGCGACGCCGACACCGCGCGCGGCGACATTGATGCGGCCCAGTTCCAGCCCGCCCAGGATCTGCTGCAGACCCCGGCCCTCGTCCGGGCCGATCAGGTTGGTCAGCGGCACTCGGGTATTGTCGAACACGACCTCGCCCGTATCGATGCCCTTGTAGCCGAGCTTCTGCAGTTTCGACGTTTTATACCCGGCATCCTTTTCGACCAGGATCAGGCTCATGCCCTTGTGCCGGGGCTCGGTCTCCGGATCGGTCTTGGCCAGCACGGCCAGGAAGTTTCCTTCGACACAGTTGGTGATCCACATCTTGTTGCCGTTCAGGACGTATTCGTTGCCGTCCTTCTTGGCCGTCGTGCGCACGGACTGTAGGTCCGTGCCGCAGTCCGGTTCGGTCAGCGCGATGCCGCCCCGCATTTCGCCGGACGCCATCTTGGGCAGCCAATGGCGTTTTTGTTCTTCCGTGCCGAAGCGTTCGACCGCCGCCGCCGCGATCAGGTGCGAGTTGAAGATGCCCGACACGGACATCCAGCACGACGCCACCTTCTCGACGATCTTGGAATAGGTCGAGGCCGACAGGCCCAAGCCGCCGTATTCCTCGCCGATGGTCGCCCCCATCAGGCCCAGTTCGGCCAGCTTGTCGGCGATCTCGCGGGGGTATTCGTCCGCCGCTTCCAGTTTATGGGCGTGGGGCCGCACGTCCTGTTCGATGAACTTGTCGACGGAATCGAGGATAAGGCGTTCTTCCTCGCTCAGGTCCTGGGCAGATGCCGCGTCGGGAGCCATGGTCGTCATTTCCTACTAGTAGTTGGCTTTGTCGTCGACCGCGTGGCCGCGCTTGGGAATCAGCATGGTGCGCTCGTAGCTCATGACGACCGAGCCGTCCTGCTTGGTCGCCGTGGTGCGGACGGTGACGATGCCCTGGGTCGGGCGCGACTTGCTTTCACGGACCGCCAGCACTTCGCTTTCCGCATAAAGCGTATCGCCGACGAACACCGGGTTCGGCATCTTGATGTCAGTCCAACCCAGGTTGCCGATGGCTTTCTGGCTGGTGTCCGATACGCTCATGCCGGCAACGATGGACAGGGTCAGGCAGGAATTCACCAACGGCTTTCCGAACTCGCTCTTCGCGGCGTACTCGTTGTCAAAATGCAGCGGGTGCTGGTTCATGGTCAGCAAGGTGAACCAGGTGTTGTCGCTTTCCGTGATGCTGCGGCCGGGACGGTGTTCGTACACATCGCCAATCTTGAAATCCTCAAGATAGCGGCCATAGGACTCGCGATATCGGTTGGGTCCGACTTCTTTTGCTTCGGCAACCATGGGTTAGGCATCTCCGTGACTGAGGGCGAGGACCGAACGCAGGCTGTTCGCTTCCTCCAGGTTTAACAGGGCGCATGAGAATCGTTCCATGCCTGCCTCGGACAGATAGGGCGCGCACAGACCGTCGAACTTGGCGCGGAACTCGGCCTGGCTCATGAAGTTGTCGGGCTCGCCCTTGGGGATTTCGACGAAGCGTTCATAGACTTCGCCGGACTTCATGCGGATCGTCGCCTTCCCGGCCATGTTGTCGGGAAAGGCCGCTTCGGCGTCGGGATCGACAACCGTGGTGATGCGCTTGGCCAGCGCCAGGGTGTCCGCATCGTTGAGATGGGTCTTGTAGTCGTCCCACACCATGTTGCCGGTGCGCAGCACCACGGCGGCGCAGAACGGCATGGAGAACTGCCCGTCGACGATCGATTTCGGATTCTGCTTTTCCGCATCCGAATTGCCGACAATCTTCCAGCCCGTTTCCGGCACGCCGATGGTCGCGGTTTCCACCGCATCCGCCGCGATGCCGTGCTCACCGGCCAGCTGGCGAATGGCGTCCATCGCCGCATGGGTATAGCGGCAGCTGGGATAAGGTTTCACGCCGAGCGCCATGGTTTCCCAATACTCGCCCAGGTCCGCCGCCGCCTTGTCCAGGTCGGCCTTCGGCGACAGGGAGTGGAGGAAGCCCCATTTGCCTTCGATCGCTTCCTTCGGGCCCTTGAAGCCTTCCGCCGCCATGGTGGCGCAGGTCAGGCCATTCTGCGCCGCCTGCCCGACGTGGGAGCGCTTGGTCCAGGCGCCATCGGCCAGGAACTGCATGGACCCCGCCGCTTGGGACAGCGCGATGCCGAGAGCGCTTTCGATGCCGTCGGCATCAAGGCCCAGAATTTTGCCCGCCGCCGCGGCCGCCGCCATGACGCCGCAGGTCGCCGTCGGATGATAGCCGCGGTCATAATGGGCCGTCGGCACCAGGGCCTTGGCCAGACGGATCTGAATCTCATAGCCGACAACGCAGGCGGTGATGACGTCCCTGCCAGACGCGTCGGTCATTTCCGCCGCCGCCAGCACCGCCGGCACGATCGGGGCCGAGGAATGCAGCGAGGCTTCCGCGTGGGTGTCGTCGAAATCAAGGGAGTGCGCCAACGAACCGTTGACCAGCGCCGCCGCCATGGGCGTGTAACCGCGCCCGTCGCCGAGCACCGAGCAATCGCCCACAACCTGGCCCAGACGCTCGACCGCGCTGACCAGGCTGGCCGTGCTTTCCGCGTCGTGTCGCGCACGCACCATGATCCCGGCGATGTCGAGGATCAGCAGTTTGGTGCGGGCCGCAATGCCGGCCGGCAGCTTGTCGTAGGTCAGGCCGGCAGCGAATTCAGCCAATTGGCGGGTAGTGCCCGTCATCGTCAGGTTTCCTCCATGCGTTTTCGCCACGCCTATTGGCGGCGTGGTTTCCATTTCGAAGGGCGACTACACCACAAGATTTGTGATAGGGCTAATAGCAATATATGCATTATTAATCTGGAAAGAAGATCAATCGTCATGCTGCCCATGACCCTGAAACAATTGGAGATTTTTGTCGCCGTAGCGGAGCAGAACGGCTTCCGTCGCGCGTCGGAGAAACTCAATCTGAGCCAATCCGCCGTGACCGCCCATATCAAGCTGCTGGAAGCCCATCTCGGTGTGCCGTTGTTCCACCGCACAACCCGCTCCGTCCGCATGACCGAGGCCGGGGAAAACCTGTACCGCCGCGCGGGTCGCGTGCTCGATGGCCTGGAAGACATCGTGCGCATCTTCCACGACGAAGCCGCCATGGGCCGGGGCCGGGTGCTGCTGACCTCCGCCCCCAGTTTCGCCGCCACGCGCCTGCCGACCATCCTGGCCCGATTCCGCGAGCGCAACCCCAACATCACGGTCCATGTGCGCGAGGCCTATGCCACGGACATGTTGGACATTCTGCGCCGGGGCGACGCCGATTTCGCCATCGGTCCGGTCGAAAAAGTGCTGCGGGAATTTGAATTCCGTCAGTTCCTGACCGACGGTTATTGCGCCGTGGTCGCGGCGGACCACCCCCTCGCGGGGCAGAAGGACATTCCCCTGAGCGCGCTTTCCGACGAAACGATCCTGGCCTTGCCTCTGCCGTCGCGCACCCGCATTCAGGTCGAAAGCGCCTTTCAGTCCGCCGGCATGACCCTGGTGCCGCATTTCGAGATGCTGCATCACCAGACCTTGATTTCCATGGCGGAACAGGGCCTGGGTGTGGCGATCCTGCCAGAAACGGCCGTGCCGCGCTCCAAGGACGGCGCCTATTGGGCCGCCCGTATCAAGCACCCGCAACTGACCCGGCGCATCGGCATCATCACCCTGCGCGGCCAGACCCTGGCGCCGGGGGCCAGCGAACTGGTCAAACTGATCGCGGGGAAAACGCCCAAGGCCGAAGCCCGGGCCGACTAACCCAGGCCGAAGTCCTTGGCCCATTTCAGCGACGCCTTGGTCGCGCCCGGCTTGGTCTTGTTATGGGGGGCGTATTCGCAGCCGAGCCAGCCTTCGAAGCCGAGGCGGTCGCACAGTTCGAACACGAAGGGATAGTTGATTTCCCCCTCGTCCGGCGGTGTGCGGCCCGGGTTGCCCGCAATCTGCACGTGGAGGATCGACGGCAGGTGCGCCTCGAAGGTGCGCGCCAGGTCGCCCTCCATGATCTGGGCGTTGTGGAAATCGTACTGGATGCCGATGTTGGCGGAACCGGCCGCCTTCACCGTGTCGACCACGTATTGCGCTTCCTTCGTCGTCTGCACCAGATAACCCGGCCGCGCGACCGTGTTGATCGGTTCGATCAGGGCGCTCAATCCGGCCTCGGCCAGCACCGGGCAAGCCCAGGTCAGGTTGTCGATGAAGACCTTGAATGCGGCGTCGCGGTTCCAGTCATCCATCTGCCAGCCGGCCAGCACATGCAGATAGCGGGTCCCCAGCACCTGGGCGTAGTCGATGGCCTTGCCGATCGAATCCTGAAATTCCCCCTTGCGGCCCTTCAGTCCGGCGATGCCGTACTCACCCTCGTGCTTGCCGGGGGGCGAGTTGAACATCAGGAACTCGAGCCCCGCCGCCTTGCAGGCGTCGCCCATGGCATTGGCATCGTGACCGTAGAGCAGCGGGCATTCGACGGCAGCAAAGCCCAGGTCGCGGACCAGCTGGAAACGCTCCAGCATGGGAACTTCCTGGGCCATCCAACCGATGTTGGCGGCGAAACGGGGCATGGCTGCCCTCCCCAATCTGGGCGCGCCGGTGCGCGCCGGTCTCAGATCCTACAGCGCGTCGTTGTCCTGTTCGCCGGTGCGAATGCGCACGGCGCTTTCCAGGTCATAGACGAAGACCTTGCCGTCGCCGATCTTGCCGGTATTGGCCGCCCCCTTGATGGCCTCGACCACCTCGGCCGCCTTGTCGTCGGCCACGGCGATCTCGATCTTCACCTTGGGCAGAAAGTGAACCTGATATTCCGCGCCACGGTAGATTTCCGTCTGCCCGCGCTGGCGGCCATAGCCCTTCACTTCCGATACCGTCATCCCTTCAACGCCGGTGGCGGCCAAGGCCTCGCGGACGGCGTCCAGCTTGTGCGGTTTGATCACCGCCATGACGAACTTCATGTTGCCTCTCCTAATGTCTTTGCGATTGCCGGTGTTCCCGGCTTGCGGTCGGAGCACCGCTGCTCCGCCTTTTATAGCACGTCAGTCGAGCCTGTACGCCGTCTCACCGTGGTTGGTGATATCCAGACCTTCCAGCTCGTCGTCCTCGCGAACGCGGATGCCGTTGGTCAGCGCCGCCGTCACCTTGACCAGGATGAAGGTCGCGATTGCCGACCAGACCACCGTAACCGCCAGCCCCAACGCCTGCACGCCGAGCGCGTCAAGCATCGACTTGCCTTCGGGCAACCCCAGGCCGCCGAACATGGGCGCGCACAGGAAAGCGACCAGGATGGTGCCGAGCGACCCGCCGACGCCGTGAACGGCGAACACGTCCAAGGAATCATCCAGCTTCCAGGCAGTCTTTACGATCTGCACCATCTTGAAGCAGACAAGCCCGGCGGCAACACCGATGATCAGGGCGCCGATGGGACCGACAAAACCCGATGCCGGAGTGATCGTGGCCAACCCCGCGATGGTCCCGGTAACCAAGCCGACCAGGGACGGCTTGCCGTACTTCTTCCATTCGATGAGCATCCACACCAGCGATGCCGTGGCGGCGGCGATATGGGTGACCGTCAACGCCATGCCGGCCGCCCCGTTGGCGGCAAGAGCCGACCCGCCGTTGAAGCCGAACCAGCCGACCCACAGCATGCAGGCCCCCATAGCGACCATGCCCGGATTGTGCGGCGGTGCGACATCGTGGGGGAAGCCGTGCCGTGCCCCCAAGGCCTTGACGATGACCAGCGACGAGATGCCCGCCGTGGCATGAACGACCAAGCCGCCCGCGAAATCCATGACGCCCATCTGGGCAAGCCAGCCACCGCCCCAGACCCAATGGGTCACTGGCGCGTAGACGACGATCAGCCACAACGACGACAGGATCAGCACGGCGGAGAATTTAATGCGCTCCACATAGGCGCCGACCATGAGCGCCGGCGTGATGATCGCGAAGGTCATCTGGAACGAAAAGAACACGTTCTCGGGGATCGTGCCCGACAGTGCTTCCGTGCCGACGCCGGCCAGGAACATGCGGGACAGCCCGCCGATCAGATCATTGGCCCCGGCCCCATCCGTGAACGACAGGCTGTAGCCGATGACCAGCCACAACACGCTCATCAGGCAGGCGATGGCGACGCAATGCATGAGCACGCTCAGCACGTTGCGCGACCGCACCAGCCCGCCATAGAACAGGGCCAGCCCCGGCAAGGTCATGAACAGGACCAGGGCGGTTGCCGTGATGATCCAGGCCGTGTCGCCGGAATTAAGCTGATCGGCGGCAAAGGCCGCGTCAGGCGTGAAAATCGTCAGAAGAACGGCCGCAAGCGAAAATGCCGGCACGGCCTGCCGGCGCAAGAACTTGAACATGATACTCCCCGTCGTTGGGTTAGGGTTTGCTTCGATGCAATTTTTTACGCGCCTAACCGGACCGTTGCGGTGAGCCTGACGGGGCGGGTTGATCCCTCCTCGCGCCGGTTCCCGGCCTCTCGTTTTATCGTCTAACGTGGCCCCGATAATGCCCGACAGCCTTGGGGATGCAAGACCTATTTGCATCCCTCAACCCGTGCATCCCCTGATCAAAGGCAGGGCCGACGACCGCCGATCAGCGGGCCGTGAAAGCCGGCTTTTCCTTGGCCAGGAAGGCGCGCACGCCTTCCTTGTAGTCCTCGGAATCACACAAGTCGTAACTCGACTTCAATTCTTCCGGGGTGATCGGCTCCGGCCGCAGCAGACGGCGGAGGATTTTCTTCGACCCGCGCGCGGCAAGCGGCGCCCCCTGGGCGACACGCCAAGCGACGGTTTCGGCCTCGTCATCCAGCTGGTCCGCCGGCACGACCCGCGTCACCAGCCCCTTGGCATAGGCTTCATCCGTTTCCAGGATGCGGCCCTCCAGCAGCAGTTCCATGATGACCGCCGGCGGCACCACGACCATCGCCGCCGCCATTTCCGGATAGGCGAAGGCATGGCCCAAGCGGTTGATGGGGATGCCGAAGCGCGACCCTTCGGCGGCCAGGCGCATGTCGCAGCAGCAGGCGATTTCGAACCCGCCGCCGGTACAGGCGCCGCGAATCACCGCGATCGTCGGATGCTTCAGGTTTGAGAATGCATGCAACGCATCGGCGACGACCTTGCCGTAGATTTCGGCCTGGGCCGCGCTCATGCGTTTTTCCGGAAACTCGGAGATATCCGCCCCGGCGGCGAAATGATCGCCCATGCCCGTGACCAGCACGCAGCGCAGATCATCATCCGCTTCCAATTCCGCCGCCACCTCGCCTAGCCGCCGCCAGGCGTCCAGGTTCATGGCATTGCGCTTTTGGGGATTGTTGATGATCAGGGTGGCGATGGCGCCGTTGCGTTCCAGGCGGATAATGTCGTCGTTCATGATGTGGTCTTCTTGTTTCTCGGTCTTGGGTGGATCAGTCGTCGGCGTTCAGGACCCGGACCGGCGATCCCGCCATCCAGGCTTTGATGCATTCCACGGCTTCCGGATACATCACTTCGTAGTTTTCCCGGATCACGTAGCCCAGATGGCCGGTCAGCACGGCGTTGTCGAGCTTGCGCAGTTCGTGGTCGGTCGGCAGCGGTTCGACATCGTACACGTCGATCCCCGCCCCCTTGATCTTGTTCGCCTTGAGCGCGGCAATCAGCGCGGCTTCGTCGATGATCGGCCCGCGCGAGGTGTTGACGATGTAGGCCGATGGCTTCATCAGCGCCAACTCTTCGGTGCCGACGAGGCCCTTGGTCCGTTCCGACAGCAGAACATGGATGGTCACCACGTCCGACTGTTTGAACAGGTCTTCCTTGGAAACGCGGGTCGCATTGCATTCGGCCGCTCGTTCGTCGGTCAGGTTCTCCGACCAGGCGATGACCTTCATGCCGAGCGCATTGCCGAGGGCCGCCGACTGCGCGCCCAGCTTGCCCAGGCCGATGACGCCGAGCGTCTTGCCGCGCAGGCCGACGGGAAAGCTTTCCTGCCAGCCGCCGGCCTTCATGCAGCGGTCTTCCTTCGGGATTTCCTTGGTCACCGCGAAAATCAGGGCCCAGGTCTGTTCGAACGCGGGATAAGGCAGGATCGCCGTGCCGCAGACGGTGATGCCCATGGCCCGCGCCTTCTTCATATCCCAGGCCAGATTGCGCATGCCCGTGGTCACCATCAATTTCAGGTCCGGCAGCTTTTCCAGCTGCGACGCCGGAAAGCGGGTGCGTTCGCGCATGCCGACCACGACATCGAAGCCCGCCAGCGCCTTGGCAAGGCTGTCTTCATCGGTCTGCAGGAACTTGTTGAAGGTGACGACCTCCACGTCCGGGCCCAGGCTGTCCCAGTCGGCAAGCTCCAGGGCCACGTTCTGATAGTCGTCCAAGATGGCAATTCGGGTCATGTTTCCGTTTCCCTTCGTTTCTTGATCTCCGGAATAACCGGATTCGTTAGGGCCAGGATATGGCCCGACCGAGGGGTGGGCGGCAAGTCTTTAAAATCAAGTGCCCTTGCTTCAGGTTCACATAAGGTCTGGCATTTATGTTATTGTTGATGCACTTATTGCGCGGGCAACGGCGCCAAAAATTCCACAATCGCCCCACCGGGGCCAAGCTGAGAACATCCATGCGGACCGATACAGGGTTTTCCTTTTCCGATATCGTCGCCAAGGCGAATGATGCCGTCATCGTCGCCAAGGCCGGCAAGGGAAAGTCGGGCAAGCCGAAAATCAGCTATGTAAACGCGGCCTTCTGTCGCCTGTCCGGCTATTCCGAGGAAGAAGCCATCGGCAAGGCGCCGTGGTTCCTGGACGGGCCCGACACGGACCCGGAAGCGCGGGCAAAGGTCGAGGACGCGGTCAAGGCCGGTCGGCATATGCGCACCCGCCTGGAGCAATACGCCAAGGACGGCACATCTTATTGGGTCGATGTGAACATCATGCCGCTGTTCGACGGCGACGGAGAAATATCCCATATCGCCGCCATTCAGCGCGATGTGACCGAAGACGTCCGGCGCGAACAGGAACTGCTGAACCTCGCCACGACCGACGATCTGACCGGTGCCAAGAACCGCCGCCATTTCATGGAGCGGGCGGAGCTTGAAGTCCATCGCCTGCGTCGGCACGGGGTGCCGTTTTCCGTGGTTCTTTTGGACCTGGACCATTTCAAGCAGGTCAATGACACCCACGGCCATCAGGCCGGCGACGACGTTTTGAAGGAAGCCGTCCGGCGCTGGCAGCATGGCCGCCGGCCGTTCGACACCCTGGGCCGTCTGGGGGGTGAGGAATTCGCCATTCTCCTGCCCGGCGCCGATGCCGATGCCGCCATGACCGTCGCCGAACGCCTGCGTACCACCATCGCCGATACGCCGTTCGATACCGTCGCCGGCCCCATTGACGTCACCGTTTCCATTGGTGTCGCCGAAGCGGAAGACGCCGATCAGACCATCGAAGGCACGCTGGGCCGTGCCGATGCCGCGCTCTACCATTCCAAACACAGCGGCCGCAACCGGGCGACCAAGGCATCGCCGATCCCTATCGGAAAGCCCAAGGCCGCCGGCCAGAAGGGGTGACCCCTTTTCCCGGTCCGTCCGGGGCAGACGTCTCAGAAAACCAACAGGCCGCTTAAGCCGCGCGTTCGTTCTTCAGACGCATGGGCATCCGGGGCCCCATGTTGTAATGATCGGCGAACTGGGGGTTGAGCTTGCGCCCGTTGCGCATGTTGAACCAGATTCGCAGCAGATTGCGCTTGCGCGTGCCGTCGGGCCAATCTTCGAACGCGGCGCGGGAATGCAGCGTCACGTAGTTGTTGAGAATCTGGATGTCGCCCTGCTCGAACGTCATGTCGTAGCGAAAACGGTCGCTGACGCAGAGCTCCTGAATGTAGTCCAGCGCGTCCCGGGCAAGATCGGAAATCGGCTCGCCGACGAACTCCTGCCCTTCGATGATGGCCTTGCGCAGGTAACGGCAACTCAGCCGCCCGTCGCACCAACTGTAAACCGGCACCTTGTGGCGGGTGACGGGATGGGTCTCCCCGGCTTTGCCTTCGCCCCGCAGGTTGAAGTGAAAACCCTCGTACAACACCGGCAGGTATTCGGGACGGGTCATCAGGATTTCGTTGTACACTGCCATTGATGAGGCGATCTGGCTTTCCCCGCCGGACATGGACGGCTGCAGGCAAAACAGGCTGACCATGTCCAGGCCGTCGCAATGGAAATACAGTTTCTGGCGTGTCTTGTAGCCGCGAATCAGAGGATCGTTGTAGTCGAGCCCCTTATCCGTGACCTCGCCGATCAGGTCGCCGTCCGGATTCTGGTGCATGGGCTGGCCCATCAGAACGGTCAGCGCCCAATACATGGCCTCGATCCGGGGCCGGTCATAGCGCTCGATCTCCAGGCCCTTGAGCAGCACGCAGCCGCGCCCGTTCTCCAGTTCCTCCACCGCCCAATCGGCCAACGCCGTCAGAACAGGGGAATCGATGTCCTCGCGCCCGAATTGCTGCGCGCCCCGGCCACGGCCCGCCAAATCAGCGGTCACCTGCTCCAGGGCGGCGATCTCCTCGGCGTTCAGGCGTCGGGTCCAGTTGGCATCACCGGCCAGTTCGGCGGCGGTCCAGGCGGATTTTTCGGTAACGGGAGTGAGGGGCGTGTCGGTCATGGTTTTTTCTACATCGTCGTGTTCAAGGCGTGGGTCGATAAGGTCAGCGCCGCGGCGGCGTCAAAAATACGTCCAATCGCGCAGATTGGCCGTATGCACCGTTGCGTTCCCCACAAAATAACCGTTAAGTGTGCTCCATTAACAGCGCGAAATTGTATACAGTTTGCGTTCAGGAATCACATACGACGGAGAACACCCATGACCTGGCTTGAAGGCAACGGACGCGACAAACGCCCTGCGGGCGAACGGCTTCGCGAACTTTTGGACCGCGATGAAATCCTGCGCGTGCCCGGTGCGCATAATGCCTTCGCCGGCATGATCGCCAAGCAGGCGGGATTTGAAACGCTCTATATTTCCGGCGGCGCGGTCACGGCCTCCATGGGTCTGCCCGATCTGGGCATCATGACGCTGGATGAAATGTGCGGCGTCGTGCGCAGCGTGTCGCGCACCACGGATCTGCCGCTGATCGTCGACGGCGACACCGGCTACGGCGGTGTGTTGAATGCCATGCGCGTGGTCAAGGAACTGGAATTGTCCGGCGCCGGCGCCGTCCATATCGAAGACCAACTGCTGCCGAAGAAATGCGGCCATCTGAACGACAAGCGCCTGGTCGAGCCGGAGGAAGCCGCCGCCAAGATCGCTGCCGCCAAGGAAGCCTCGTCCCATCTGGTGATCATCGCGCGCACGGACGCGGCCGGGGTCGAAGGCCTGGATGCCGCCATCAAGCGTGCCAACCTGTACCGTGAAGCCGGTGCCGACGTGACCTTCCCCGACGGCCTGCCCTCGGCCGAGGACCATTTGGAATTCGCCAAGAAGGTGCCGGGCAAGAAGATGGCCAATATGACCGAATACGGCCGCACCCCCTTCTTCACGGGCCAGCAGTTCCAGGACATGGGCTTCGACATCGTGATCTGGCCGGCGACCTCCATTCGGGCCGCCGCCAAGCTGTTCCAGGACCTGTACGGCCATATCCGTGACCATGACGGCACGGAAGGCTTCATGGACAAGGTCATGAGCCGCGCCGAACAGTACGACACCCTCGCTTACTACGATTACGAAGCGCTGGACGCCTCCGTCGCGCGGACGGTCGTTCCCGAATACGGAAAATAGGCCTGCTTTTGATGTTCGGGCGCAGGGGCACGCAACACCGCCCTTGCGCCCGGCGTCGCCTCGGCGCAGAATTACATTAGTAAATTCTGGAGAAGCCCGGCCCACGCCACCCGGGTTTGCTTAACCGGGCGCTTCTCCGCCGTTGGCATCACCGCCGACACGGCCGCGTGACGAGCCGGGCCCGAAGAACACATGTTGCTGATATCAAGGAGGTATCGACATGGGTCTTCGCATCGCCCTATTTGCCATCGCCACCGTCTTCATCCTTGCACCGTTCCGGCCCGCGCAGGCGGCACCGCAGATTCTGGCCGCCCTTGAAGCCCAGGAAGGCATGCCCTTCCGGTGCGAAGGGGCCACCTGCGAGACGGACATCACCACTTTCTGCCTACAACAGGATCGGGAATCGCCACGCACCGGCACGCTTTACGCCCCGGCCGATGCGTCTCATTTCCTGTTGCGCGTCACATCCAACGACGGCGCCGTGCGCGACATTCCGGCCGCCAACATGACGTTCACCAGCGGGCGCGGCTTCACCCATGTCCGCGTCAGCATGCCGGCTGACAGCCTGTCGGGATTGGGCGCCCAATCCGCACGGCTGGTCGTGACCAGGCAGGCCTCCCTGATCCCCGCCCCCCTGCCCGGCGACCCGGACCCGATCTCCGAAGCCGAACGCGATTACGTAACCAATAGCCTGCGCGCCATCGGCGAAGACTTGGTCGACGGCCAGCCGCTGGCGACCTCGGCCAAGATCGTCGGCCGCGTTGCCTCGGCGATTACCGATTTCTACGCCCGGCCAACGCCCGCCGCCGTTGACCGGCTGTGGACGGATGTCCTTGACGATATGGCACCGGTCCTCAAGCAGGACAGGGGTGCCGTGATCGAACGGGCGCAGCGCGAAATCGACCTCTGCGCCCGGCCCGACCACCATCATTCCATGGCCGGCGTGAAGTCCTGCCTGGAGTATCGCCACGGCGACCTGATGCGAGACCTGAACATCGACTATTGGAACCGAAAGCCCGGCAGCTGACATGGCCGGCGACGAGACGGGAAAACCGACCACTTCGCCCATCGACCCGGCATCGCCGCGCGAACAGTTGCGGTCGTGGCTGCAATGGCTGCCCGCGTGGTTCCTGATCCCACTTGGGCTCAGCCAAGGGCACACGCCCCAGGCCGGACCAAACAGCGGGCACGAACAGGGATACGGCGGCCCCCATGACACGCCCGGCCACCAGGGCGGCGGCTATGGGGATTACGGCGGCGGCGATCCGGGCGGCGGCGGGCTCGGCGGGTTTTAGCGCGCACCGGCCCGGCACCCGCGTTGCGGCATCAGGAGCGCTTGATGCCGTGAATGTGGACGTCGTGGGCGGAATGTTTGGCAAGGACCGACTTTGCCTGGTCTTCCTTGTCCTTGGTGGGCGTCAGCACCCATAGCAGCAGACCGCCGCGTTCCATCTGGTCACGCAGAAATTTGGCATGGCTTTCCCCTATGCCGGCGGCAAGAAGAACACCGATCATGGCGCCGGCACCACCGGCAATGGCCGTCGCCGCGGCGGCGGCGGCCAACGTTCCGCCCGAGGCAACGATGGCCCCTGCGGCCAGGGTTGCGGGAATGTAGGTCAGAATGCCGATCACGCCGCCTTCCGCATCGCCGATGCTTTCCGGCGAGACATAGGCAGCTCGGGGCGCATTGAGATCGTCCTCGGCGGCAGCGGCGTTTTCGTAGATATGCCCCAGCTTTTCCTGAACGGCCTCTTCACCTGCGAGAAGGCTGATCTCCGCCCGGTCGAATCCGGAGCTCAACAACTCATCGATCGCGGCTTGCAGCGAATCGGCGGTTTCAAATACGCCGACGGCTTCTCGCGAGAAATCCGTTGCAGCTTCGTTGGACATGGGGGGCCTCCTTCAGGCGTGACGCGATGAAGCCCAGTATCACTGATTGCCCCACCGGCGCCCTTGACCTGGGTCAACCGGCTCCTGCCCGCAGCAAATTTAGCAGCCCATCGCTTCCGCAACGCCGATGAGGTCCTTGGCGACGACCTCCCAATCGCTTTCCGCTGCCTGATCCGCCTCTTGGTCCGGTCCGTATTCCTTGCGCGGCAGGAAGGCCGTCTTCATGCCGTGGCTGCGCGCGGCCGCCAGATCGTAATTGTGACAGGCGGTCAGCATGCAGTTCTCCGGCGTCGCCTTCATGCCCATCAATTCGATGGCCGTCAGATAAGCCCGCGGGTGGGGCTTATAGACCTGGGCGTTTTCCGCCGTCAGGATTGCATCAAACGGCAGCCGCCCGTGCTTGGCGATGGCCGTCAGCCAGGCGAAGGAACCGTTGGATAGCGTCACCAGAGTGTATTTCCTGGCCAGCCGGGTCAGCCCTTCGACCGCGTCGGGCCAGGGGTCGATCTTCAGCCACAGGTGCAGAATTTCCTGTTTCTGGGCTTCCGTGAGCCCCTCCAGACCGAAGTCGCCGATCACCTGGTTCATGCGTTCCAGATACATCTCATCCAGGTTGAAATAGGGTCGCTCCCCGGAAATCACCGCATCCATGGCCGGGCGGTATCCGGCTTTCCAGGCGGTGAGGAAACCGGGCCAGTCGGCGTCGATCCCTTCCCGCGCGCCGTATTCCGCCAACAGGCGCTGCAGGCTGGACCGCCAATCGGTAACGGTGCCGAATACGTCGAAAAAGATCACCTTCACGTCTGGGGCGGTCATGGCGGTTTCCTCGTGTCATGGATTTGTCGGGCCGATGGGCATAGGCTAATCTCGCCACTCGCACCCGGCAATCGCAAACCGCTTCGGAACCTCGCCATGCCCCAAGACGTAATTGTGCGCGCACCCACGCGCGAAGATTTCGATGCCTGGTCCCGCCTTTGGGCCGGCTACAACGCGTTCTATGAACGCAAGGGGCCAACGGCCGTTCCGCCCGAGATGACGCAGCTGACCTGGGATCGCTTCTTCGACGCCTACGAGCCCATGCACGCCCTGGTCGCCGACCAAGGCGGCAAGCTGGTCGGGCTGGTCCACTATCTCTATCACCGCAACACGGTGATGCGCGGGCCGACCTGTTACCTGCAGGACCTGTTCACGGATGCGGACCTGCGCGGCCAGGGGGTCGGCCGTGCGTTGATCGAGACCGTCTACGACCGCGCCCGGGCGGCCGGGTCGCCCCGCGTCTATTGGCAGACCCACGAAACCAACACCACGGCCATGAAACTGTACGACAAGGTCGCCACCAAGTCCGGCTTTGTCGTATACCGGACCGACCTTTAGACAATCAAAAATCAGGAAGAAACGCTCATGATCACCTCGCCCAATGAAACGGTCCTGACCGACGTCCGCGACGGCGTCTGCCGCGTCACCTTCAACCGGCCGCAAGCCCTGAACGCCATCACCGTCGACGTGATGACGGCCTTGAAGGAGATCACGGGCCAATTGCGCGAGAGCAAGGACGTGCGCGTCGTGATCATGCAGGGCCAGGGCGACCACTTCATGGCCGGGGGCGACGTGAAGGCCTTCAAGACCATGCTGGACGAAGAGCCGGACCGCGACAAGACGGCCGAACAGTTCGACGCCCGCCTGTCGCGCGTCCATGCGACCATCGAAAACATGCGCGCCATGCCGCAACCGATCATCGCCTCGGTGCGGGGGGCCGCCGCCGGCGCCGGGGTCAGCCTGATGCTGGCCTGCGACCTGGCCTTGGCCGCCGATGACGCGTTCTTCACCCTGGCCTACTGTCACATCGGGACCAGCCCGGATGGCGGGTCGACCTATGCCCTGCCGCGCACGGTGGGCCTGAAGAAGGCCATGGAGATCGCACTGCTGGGGGACCGTTTCACGGCCCAGGACGCGCTTGACTGGGGCATGGTCAATCGGATCGTTCCGGCGGCCGACCTCGAAGCCGAGACGGACAAACTCGCCGCCCGCCTGGCCAAGGCCGCGGGTCACGCCAACACCGAGGCCAAGGCGCTGCTGAATGCCTCGTTCCACAACAGCCTCACCGACCAACTGGACGCGGAAAAAGCCGCCTTCATCCGCAATACGCGGACGGGCGACTTCTACGAAGGCGTCACCGCCTTCGCGGAAAAGCGCAAACCGGACTTCACCGGGGAGTAAGTCTTACCCGCCTCCGACCGGCCGCGCCGCCCGGACAGGCCTGAGAACACGGAAAGAACTGACGATGATTATCGATTGCCACGGCCATTACACCACCGCCCCTGACCAGCACGCCGCATGGCGCAAGGAACAAATCGACGCCAAGGGCGACCTCAGCAAGATGAGCGCCAAGGAGCCCATCATTTCCGATGACGAGCTGCGCGAAAGCGTCGCTAATACCCAACTGCGCCTGCAGCAGGAACGCGGCACGGACATGACGATCTTTTCGCCTCGCGCCGGCGGCATGGGCCATCACATCGGCGACGAGAAGATGAGCATGCAGTGGTCGCGCATCTGCAACGACCAGATCAAGCGCATCTGCGACATGTTCCCCAACAACTTCGCCCCCGTGGGCCAGCTGCCGCAATCCCCGGGCTGCTCACCATCCAATTCCATCCCGGAACTGGAACGCCTGGTCAACGACCTGGGCTTCATCGGCGTCAACCTGAACCCGGACCCGTCCGGCGGCCATTGGACGGACCCGCCCCTGACCGATCCCTGGTGGTTCGAGCTTTATGCCAAGCTGGAGGAACTGCAGGTCCCGGCAATGATTCACGTCAGCCAGTCCTGCAACCCCAACTTCCATTTCACCGGTGCCCACTACATCAACGCCGACACGGCGGCCTTCATGCAGCTTTTGGAATCGGACCTGTTCGAACGGTTCCCGAAACTCAAGCTCATCATCCCCCACGGCGGCGGTGCCGTGCCCTATCACTGGGGCCGCTATCGGGGCATCGCCATGGGCATGAACCGGCCGGAGCCCAAGGACATGATGGGCGAGAACCTGTATTTCGACACCTGCGTCTACCATCAGCCGGGCATCAACCTGATGACCGAGGTCGTTCCCGTGGGCAATATCCTGTTCGCCTCCGAACTGCACGGCGCCGTGCGCTGCAAGGACCCGGACACGGGCGAATGGTTCGACGACACCCGCCGCTACATCGACGCGACCGACAACCTCACGCCTGAGGAAAAGGAAAAAGTGTTTTATAAGAACGCGCTGAAGGTATTCTCGCGGCTCAAGCTGCCGGCCGCCTGACGCGCCCACAGAACAAGAATAACCATACGGAGACATATCCATGACCGTCGGATTTCGCATCAAGAAGACCTGGGAGCGCATTTCGCCCGACCTGGTCGATGCCTTCAAACCCCTGCCCGTCGCCAACGTCGGCGACTGCATGTCGCGCATGTTCGCGGGCGGAAATGCACTGCGCCCCATGCATAAGGACGGCGTGCTGGCCGGCCCGGCCTTCACCGTTCTGACCCGCCCTGGCGACAACCTGATGCTGCACAAGGCCATCGACATCGCCTCGCCCGGTGACGTCATCGTGGTCGACGGCGGGGGCGATCTGACCAATTCCCTGTTCGGCGAAATGATGCTGATGCAGGCCATCAAGCGCGGCGTCGCCGGCCTGGTCCTCAACGGCGCCGTGCGCGACCGTGATGCCTTCCTGGATCACAACCTGCCGGTCTTCGCCGCCGGCGTATCCCACCGCGGCCCCTACAAGGACGGCCCCGGAGAAATCGGCTTCCCCATCTCGCTCTACGGCATGCGCATCAATCCGGGCGACCTGATCCTCGGTGACTGCGATGGCGTGCTTTGCGTGCCCAAGGAAGAAGCCGAGACCGTACTTGAAGCCTCCCGGCAGAAGAAGGCCGCCGAGGACAAGCAGATGGCCGCCATCGCCGACGGTTCCATCGACCGCAGTTGGGTCGACAAGGCCCTGACCGACAAGGGCTGCGAATTCATCGACTGAACCGGTCTTCGTCAGGAGACAAAGCCGGTCGTCCCCCATAAGATGGCGGGCAATGGAGGGCGCCTGCGCCCTCCCATAACCGCAACCCGTCCATATGGGAGAAACTTCAAGAATGTCCAAGGGAACACTGGCGGGCAAGACCGCCGTCATCACCGGATCGTCGCGTAACATCGGCAAGGCCACGGCCTTGGCGCTCGCCGCCGACGGCGCCAATATCGTCGTCAACGGCGTGCAGGATCAAGCCGCCGCCGATACGGTGGTCAAGGAAATCGAGGCCATGGGCGGCAAGGCCGTCGCCAAGCTGGCCGACGTCGCCACCAAGGAAGGCGCGGATGCCCTGGTCCAGGCCGCTGTCGATGCCTTCGGCGGTGTCGACATCATGGTGGTCAACGCGTCAACCCGCGGCCAGAAATCCTTTCTGGAAATGCCGCACGCAGATTTCCGCCGCGTTGTCGACACCACGATCGACAGCGCCTTCCATCTCTGTCAGGCGGCAATCCCCCACATGCAGAAAGCCGGCTGGGGCCGGGTCATCACCATCGGCGGCGTCAGCTGGTATATCGGCATGCCCAACCGCATCCATAACCTGACCGGCAAGTCGGCCATCGTCGGCTTCACCCACGGCATCGCGTCGGAATTCGCGACCCAGGGCATCACCGCCAACTGCGTGTCGCCGGGAGCGACGGAAACCGTGCGCCCGGCGTCGGCCGGGTCCGGCAATCCGCGCAACGCCATGAACATCCCGATGGAACGTCAGGGTGACGTGAAGGAAATGGCGGCCACTGTGCGCTTCCTGTGCCAGCCCGACGCGGCTTACATCACCGGGCAGACCATTCACGTCAACGGCGGCTTGTTCTACGGCACCTGACGCCCCGGACGACTGGCGGGATGTTCAGCGGTTCTGGATGTCCCGCCACTGGTCCAGCGTGCGCCGGGCCTGATCAACAATCGGATAATCGATAAAATAGCCGTCCATCTGGATGGAGGCGAGCCCCCGTGCCTCAGCTTCCTCGAAGGCCGCGACGACCTTTTCGGCGAAGGCGATTTGTTCTTCCGTCGGCGTGAACACGCCGTTCGTGGGGCCGATCTGATCCGGATGGATGCAGAGCTTGCCTTGATAGCCCATATCCCGGACCTTTTCCGCCGAGCGGACAAGACCATCCGTATCCTTGATGTGAATCCACACGGAATCGACGGGCGGCTCCAGCCCCTCGGCACGGGACACCAGGGCGATTTCGGCCCGGGCATGGTCGATTTCCGTTTCCGCCAGGGTCCAACGCATGGACATGTCCTTGGTATAATCGCCGGCACCGAAGCTGAGGCGGCGCACGCGGGTCGCCGCCGCCGCAATGGCGCGCGCATTAGCGACGCCTTTGCCGGTCTCGATGATCGGCAGCAGGTCGATCGTGCCGACCTCCATGCCCTTGTCCCGTTCGATGTTCGCCAAAATCCAGTCGACGGCGATGACCTGGGCCGCGTCCTCGACCTTGGGCAGCACCAGGCCCGTCAGCCACGGGCCGGTCACGGCCTGAATATCGTTGAAGCAGAATTCCGTGTCCCAGGCGTTGACCCGCACATAGCCCCGCTTGCCCGGATTCTGTTTCAGGGTTTCGACGACCAGAGCGCGGGTCGCCGGTTTTTCGGCGACGGCGACGGCGTCTTCCAGATCCAGGATGACGGCGTCGCAATCAAGAGTGAACGCCTTTTCGGCGCGGCGCGCGTGGTTACCGGGGGCAAACAGATAGGTACGATGAACGGCCATGAGTCAGATATTCCGTGATGGTGGGTGGAGAGGATGGATGTCGGATATTACACAGGATTGGGGCCCGCGAAGACGCAGGAACCCGGGAATGATAGGCATCAGGGTGCTGCCTGTCACCACGCCGGTGGGGTCCAGGTGGTGTCCTGGTCCAAGGGAAACACGGGGCGGCACAAATCCCCCCATGTGAAATTGCTGAACACGGGCGAGGTCAGCCCCGGGCAATCGACCTCATAGACATTCTCCGGCGGGAAGAACTCGTCGAACCCGGCGCGGAAATGGCCGCGTGATTTGACGACAACCGTGCGTGCCTGGGCGATATCGACGCCGAACATTTCCAACATGGCCGGATCGGCGCATTGCTTGCGGTGCGTGGCAACGGCAACGCGAATGCCGCCGATCTGCAACAAGGCCGCAGGGCCGACGGAAAGGGAGCGGCCGCGGAGGATGCCTCGGCGCCCGACGAAGGCCCCATCAGTCAGCTTCAGCACTTTGGCCTTGACCTCATAGGCCTGTTCGAAATCCGTACGGGGGGCGCGGTTGAACCGGGCCATGAACTCGCCCCCCTCGCCCGCCGCATGGGCATCGCGGGCCACGCCGCCGTCGATCACGACGCCCATCACGACGCCGTCGGCACCGGCCTCGACCAGGCCCTTCAACAGATAGATCGTGCTGCCTGTCCCGCCGCCACCCGGGTTGTCGGCGACATCGGCCAAAATCTGCGCCGGGCGACGCCCGTCCTGGCCATTGGCGACGGCCATGGCGATGGCCTCGGGCAAAGGCGTCAGGGTTTTCTGATAGCGTTCATGATCGGTCCATAGACGGCGGGCAAGATCGCCGGCCAGTTTGCGCGCGGGTGCGATGTCGTTACGCGCGGTGACGATCACCGACATGCCGCATTTGGGGCTGTCCGAATAAATGAACCCGGCGGCGATGGAGACATTGAGGATCGCGCCGTCGGATGCCGCCAAGGCTTCCTGCCCGGCATTGATGATCTCGGCATAGGGCCCGGTCGCCGTCAGTAGGACCACGGAGGGGGCGGCGATCGGCACCTTTACGAAGGCGGTCTGCGGCCGCATGCCCTGGAACATTTCATCCATGGTGCGGGCGGCTTCGCCGGCCCGCTCACGTTGATCGACATGCGGGTTGGTCAGATAGGCGATCAACACGTCCGCGTGGTCGGCCATGACCTGTGACACGTTGGTATGCAGATCGAGAGTCGCAATCACCGGCACGTCCGGCCCGACGATTTCCCGGACGCGGCCATAGAGCACCCCATCGGGGTCGGTTTCATGCTCGGCCCGCATGGCGCCGTGGCTGACGATGTAGACGCCGTCGACGGGCCCCGCCGCCTTCAGGCGGCGATCGACTTCGGCCAGGAACCAGTCGAAGAATTCCTTTTCAACAGGGCCACCCGGTTCCGCATCACCGACCACGATCGGCACCATTTCCCAGGCGTCGGGGTGCAGCTTCTCCATCTGCTGGCAGAAGGCATTGACCTCGACCGGCAGACGCGGGTTGGGCGCCGCCAGTTCCGCCAGAATGTCTTCGCCGGCAAGCAGGCAGCGCCGTTCGTAATCGGCCCGCGTGGTTACCGGGGCAAAGGCGTTGGTTTCAAGGAGGAAGCCGAGAATGGCGATGCGTTTGGTCATGGTCCGTGGTCCTTATCGGGAGCCCCAAAGGAAAGGGCGGCCGAAGCCGCCCCATCCATATACAATGGTTCGTTGCCGCCCTTTAGCGCGAGCGCAGTTTCGGGTCCAGAACGTCGCGGACGGAGTCCCCGAACAGATTGAAACCGAACACGCTGAGCGAAATCGCGACGCCAGGATAGATGGCGACCCACGGCGAGCCTTCGAAGAACTCGGACGCGTTGGTCAGCATCAGACCCCAGGCCGGAATCGGATCCTGCACACCCAGGCCCAGGAACGACAGCGACGCTTCCAGCAAGATCGCCTGACCGAGGAAGGTGGTCAGCATGATCAGGTAGGGCGCCATGACGTTCGGAACCATGTGCCGCAGGATGATGCGGGCATCGGAGAAGCCGAGCGCACGGGCCGCATCCACATAAGGGATTTCGCGGATGGCCAATGCATTCGCCCGCACGACACGCGCACACTGCGGAATGAAGGGAATGATGATCGCGATCATCACGTTCTCGAAGCCCGGCCCGAGGGTGGCGACGACCGCCAGGGCCAGAATGATCAGCGGGAACGCCATGAACACATCGAGGATGCGCTGCAAGACCAAGTCGAACAGCCCGCCGAAGTAGGCACTGGCAACCCCGAGCACAAGGCCCGCGGTTGAGCCGACAATGGCGCAGACGAAGCCGACAAGCAGTGCCGTCCGGGAGCCATAGATCAGACGCGACAGAATGTCGCGGCCGAACTCATCGGTGCCGAGGAGATAGCCATCGGTCCCGGGAGCGGCCAGCATGGCATCGAAATGTTCTTCCAGCGGGTTAAAAGGCGCCACGACATCGGCCAGGACGGCCGCGATGATCATGACGATGACGATTGCCAATCCGAACACGCCAAGCGGCTGCCTGCGGGCAAGGTCAACAGCGACCTTCGTCCACGGCTTCTTCGGGGCGACTTCCTCGAACTGGGCTTCGGTTTGAACTTCTGAGACGGTTACCATCTTCTTATCCCGTTACGAGTAGCGGATGCGCGGATCGAGCCACGCATAGCAAAGGTCTGTAAGGAGGTTGGTGAAGACGAAGACGATCACGACGAGCATCACCAGGTTCTGGGTCATGGTGAAATCCTGGCGTTCCACGCCATCCACCATGAGGTTGCCAAGTCCGTTCAGGTTGAAGACCTGTTCGGTCACGACCAGACCGCCCATCAGGAACGCGAACTCAAGCGCCAGGATGGTAACCACCGGCAGCAGCGCGTTTTTCAACGCATGCCGGTTGATGACGATCTTTTCCGTCATGCCCTTGGCCCGTGCGGTTCGGACATAGTCCTCGCGCAGAACTTCAAGCATGGCCGATCGCGTCATACGGGTCGCCACGGCCGAATAACGGTATCCGGTTGCCACGGCGGGCCAAATTAGCTGCGCCAGGTTGTGGGCGGGGTCTTCCCAGATCGACTTGAACTGGATGGGTGGCATCCAAGGCTCACCGAACCATGCCTGGGTCACCACAAGTAGCCCCAGAATGATCATCAGGCCGAGCCAGAATGATGGAATTGCGATACCGGCGATGGCGAAGCCGCGCACCACATAATCGGTGATCGTATTCTGCCGAACGGCGGAGATGATGCCGAGCGGAATGGCGATCACGGTCGCAACGATGGTCGCCATGACGGCCACCTGCAACGACAGTTCGAAGCGAATACCAATTTCATGGGCAACGGGCTGGCCCGTCCACATGGACGTTCCGAGATCGAAGATGAAGTAGCCCCACACGAAATCGAAGAACTGAAGGAGTTGCGGTTTATCTAGCCCCAGCTGTTCGCGGCAGAGCTGGATCTGGTCCTCGGAAATGGCCATGCCGGTACCCAAGTACCGAACGGCGCAGATGTCGCCGGGAGCCATGCGGAGAAGCAAGAAAACCAGGATCGCGGCGCCGAGCAGCGTCGGGATCATCAAGAGCACTCGCTTGAAAATATACTTGCCCATGTCTTCCTCTATCGGGGTTGACCGCCTGTCACCGTGACAGTGACAGGCGGTCCCCGGTTGTTGTTAGCGCTGCTTTAGGCGCAACTTATTTGTCGAGCCAGACCTGATCCAGGCTCTGGTTCAGGTAGTGAGACGGCGCGATCTTCCAGCCCTTCACGTAGGAACGGTGCGGGTTGATCTTGTACCACCACAACGTGATGCCTTCGTGCGCCATGTCGGACAGAGCCCGCTTTTCCATGACACGCATGATTTCACGCTGTTTGGCTTCGTCGCCTTCCTGAACCAGCTGGTTGTAGATGTCTTCCAGCTCCTGGTCCTTGCCCGCGAAGTTGGCGTAGTTGTTGCCGGCGGAACCGACATACTTCGACACGTCAACGATCGGGTTCACAACCGACTGGCAGTTGAAGTCCATCGACACGTCGAATTCCTTCGTCTTGCGCAGGGAGTTGTAGAAGCTCTTGGTCGGCTCGACCCGCTGGGTCACTTCCATGCCGACCTGACGCCACTGACCGATCAGCCAGGTGCCGACGATCTTGTAGGGCTGGTCCGTACCGCGGTTAAGCAGTTCGAACTTCAGGCCAGCCTTGCCGGCTTCCGCGAGCAGCTTCTTCGCCTTTTCGCGGGAGGCCTTCAGATCCGTGCCGTAGCCGTTCAAGCGAACCAGTTCGGCCTTGGTGGCGGCCAACGGGTGGTTCGGGAACGCGATACCGCCGACGGTCTTGACGATGGCGATCCGGCTCAGGTGCTGGGAGCCGCCCCACCGGTCAACGGCGAGGGTCAGAGCCTGCCGGACCCGCGGGTCCTGCATGATCGGGCGACCCTGGTTCGGCGTATACAGAAGCACGCAGTTCCAGTCGCTTTCCTGGACCGTGATTTCCTTGCCCAGAGCCTTGACGAGATCGTCACGCTGCTTCGGCGGGAAACCGCGGAACTCGATGGCCGCACGGTCGCCACGGATGGCCTGCACGCGGATGGCCATTTTGCGCGAAATCAGCGCTTTGTAGCCGTCCAGGTAGGGCTTGCCGGCCATGTGGAAATCGTCGAAACGGACAGCTTCGACATGGGAGCCGGCGACAGCTTCCTTGAACTTGAAGGCACCGGTGCCGTTCACGTTCTTTTCATGCCAGTCGTAGCCGTGTTCCTTCAGATCCTTGGCGGAATAGGTGTAGTTGAAGGGCGTGGCAACCGCGGGAATGAAGGCCCCCGACGCGAACTTCAGCTTGAAGACGAGGGTTTCGTCATCCGGCGCCGAAACGCTTTCAACCATCTTGAAGAAGGACTTGCGAACCGACGACACACCTTCCGGCGGGAAGATGATCTTGTTGTAGGTGGCCTCGAGATCCTTGGCGGTCAACGTCTGACCGTCATGGAATTTGACGCCCTTCTTGATTTTGAAGGTATAGGTCTTGCCACCGTCGGTCGGCTTCGGAAGATCACCAACGCAAAGGTCACAGATGAAATCCGTCGGCGAAGACGGGTTTTCCGGGTTGACGCGGATCAGCAGGCTGTAGAACGGCCGCGTCGGATGGACCATCGCGAAGGTCGATTCCTTGTGGCCGTCATAGGACGGGGATTCAGCAGCGACGATGAAGTTCAGGATACCACCCTTCTTCGGCGTCTCCGCCTTTGCCGGTCCGCTTGCCCCCATGGCGAGCCCTGTGCCCACCGCGAGCGCCAACGCGAAACGTGCGTATTTACTCATGTGAAGTCTCCTTACCCATTTATGGTTCGAGGGATGTTCTCTCACCCCCCACTCTTTTGTGTCCTCCCTGAAAAGGGGGAGATCACACCTCCGTGCAGGCCACCCAATGGCCCTTTCGCACTTCTCTGAAGTCTGGAATATTTTTCTTGCACGAGTCCACAGCTAAAGGACAACGCGGGTGAAAAACGCAGCCCGGCGGAGGGTTGATCGGGCTGGGGATTTCTCCCTTGATGATCGTGTGCTCCCGGGTCTTTTCCAGGTCCGGATCAGGGATCGGGACCGCGTTCAGCAATGCTTGAGAATACGGGTGCAAGGGGTGGTCGAACAGCTCGTCACAGTCCGACAATTCCACCATGTGACCGAGGTACATCACCGCGACTCGATGGCAGATATGGCGAACGACGGAGAGATCATGACTGATGAACAGATACGTCAGATTGAACTCTTCGCGCAGTTCTTCCAGAAGGTTGATCACCTGCGCCTGGATCGACACGTCGAGCGCCGACACAGCTTCGTCACAGATAATGAACTCCGGCTCCATGGCAAGTGCGCGGGCGATGCCCACACGCTGGCGCTGACCACCCGACATTTCGTGCGGATAACGATCCGCGAAATCCGGATGCAGGCCGCAACGGCCCAGTAGATAGCCGATGCGCTCGCGGCGCTTGGCCTCATCGGGGATGATGCCGTGAACCTTCAGCGGCTCCCCGATGATCTCGCCGATCTTCATGCGCGGGTTCAGGGAGCTGTACGGATCCTGGAAAATGACCTGGATCTTCTTGCGGACGTCGACCAAATCTTTGTTGTCGAGCTGGCAGATGTCCTTACCGTCGTACATGATCTCACCGGCCGTCGGATCCTCGAGACGCAGAATGCAGCGCCCCGTGGTCGTCTTGCCGCAGCCGGACTCGCCGACGAGCCCCAGCGTTTCACCCTTGCGGATGTAGAAATCAAGGCCGTCGACGGCCTTCACGTCCGCGATTTTGCGCGGAATGATGACGCCTTCCGTGATCGGGAAGTGCATCTTCAAGCCCTTCACCGTGACCAGAATCTCATCCGAGACCGTGCCACGGAACTGGGCGCCGTGATCTTTGCTTACAGTTGCCTGGGCTTCACTCATAGTTCGATCTCCGCCAAGCTTTCTTTCGACCGGAAACAAGCACTGAAGTGCTGTTCACCCATTTCTTCAAGCGGCGGATAGGATTCTGCGCACTTGTCGATCGCGAATTTGCATCGCGGACGGAACGAGCAACCGCCGTCCAGTCGGGTGAGATCAGGCGGCTGGCCTTCAACCGGATCAAGCTTGGCCTGGCGCGGACGATCCATGCGCGGCACGGATTTGAGCAATGCCAACGTATAGGGGTGGCGCGGACGGTGGTAGATGTCCGATGCCTTGCCGGTTTCGACAATACGCCCCGCATACATGACGTTGACCCGATCCGCATAGCGCGCGACCACACCCAGGTTATGGGTGATGATGATCATCGCCACGTTCATCTCGCGGGTCAGATTCTTCATCAGTTCCAGGATCTGGGCCTGAATGGTCACGTCGAGCGCCGTCGTCGGCTCATCGGCGATGATCAATTTCGGCTCACAAGCCAGGGACATGGCAATCATAACGCGCTGACGCATGCCCCCCGACAGATGGTGCGGGAACTGATCAATGCGCCGACGCGGCTCGTTGATCCCGACCAATTCCAGAAGCTTGACCGCGCGTTCCCTGGCTTCCGCCTCGGACATTTGCATGTGCGCCATCATCGGCTCGGTCAACTGCATGCCGATCGACAGGACCGGATTCAGCGACGTCATCGGCTCCTGGAAGATCATCGAGATATCGCGACCGCGAATTTCTCGAATCTCGTCCTCGGTGCAGAATGCCAGATTCTTGCCTTGGAAACGGATCTCGCCGCCGACGATCTCGCCGGGCGGCTTCGGGATCAGGCGCAGAATGCTAAGTGCGGTAACGGATTTGCCCGAACCGGACTCACCCACGACAGCAACGGTTTCGCCTGCGTTGACGTCGTAAGATACGCCATCAACAGCTTTAACTGTTCCCCCAGACGTAAAGAAGTGCGTCTGGAGATTATCAATCTCGAGGAGTGCCCCCACAGAATGTTTCCTTCCCACTGTTTTTTGGATGCGGGAGTTTCTTATTTTTCTCCCTGGGTTACGAGGGAAACCTAGAAGCCCCCCATGCCGTTGTCAACGGGTTCACAACTCAATTTGCACATTTCACATGAAGATTTTCCGCCGCCGTTTTTTGCCCGAATCAAAAAATTTGCCTTGTCCCGCGACCGTTCTGCTATATGCCACCCCCATCAAGAATGTATACAAAGTGACCATTTCAACAGCCGATGGAGACCATCCAAAATGACCAATTCAACGAAAATGCGTGACATGGGTATGAAGTACCGGCGCGAGGTGCTTGGCGATGCCTATGTGGATAAGTCCATGGGCGCAGCCGACGATTTCAATCGAGGTTTCCAGGAATTCGTCACCGAATACTGCTGGGGCGGCAGCTGGGGCCGGGGCATCCTGTCCAAGCGCGACCGCTCGATTCTCAACCTGGGCATGCTGGCCGCGTTGAACCGGCCCCATGAGTTCAAGCTGCATTTCCGGGGCGCCATCACCAATGGCCTGAGCGTTGCCGACCTTCGTGAAATCTGCACCCAAGTCGCTATTTACTGCGGCATTCCCGCCGGAATCGAAGCCTTCCGTCTGGCCCGTGAAGTGTTCAACGAACAGGGCATCGACATTTCCAAGATCGACGTCAAAACCGATCTGGAGGACTAACCCATGGCTGAACAACGCACCTACGGTTTCATCGGCCTGGGCCAGATGGGCGGCCCCATGGCCGACAACATCGCCAAGGCCGGCCTGCCCGTTCACGTCTTCGACGCCGCCGGCACCAAAGAGCGGGCCCATGAAAAGGCCATCGCCCACGACAGCCTGGCCGGCGTTCTGGCCAATGCGGACACCGTGTTCCTGTCTCTGCCCGACGGCCCCATCTGCACGACGGTCGCCAAGGAAATCGTCCAGGTCAACGACCGCAAAACGTCGGTCGTCATCGACCTATCGACCATCGGCCTGGCCGCGGCCCAGGACATCGATAAAATTTTCACGGACGCCGAGATCACTTATATCGATGCTCCCGTGTCGGGCGGCCGCAAGGGCGCCATCGCCGGCACCATCGCGATCATGGGTTCGGGGCCCAAGGACGTGTTCGATTCTCATATGGACGTGTTCAAAGCCTTCGCCAAGAACCCCTTCCACGTCGGCGAAAAGCCGGGCCAGGGCCAGGTCGTGAAGATGCTCAACAACTTCCTGTCGGCCACGGCGACGACGGCAACCACGGAAGCGGTGCTGTTCGGCCTGTCTCAGGGCGTCGAGATGAAGGCGATTCTCGACGTGGTCAACGTGTCCACCGGCATGAACACGGCCAGCCTCGACAAGTTCCCCAATCAGATCATGACGGAGAACTTCAACGCCGGCTTCTTCACCAAGCTGCTGGCCAAGGACGTGCGCCTGTTCCGCGAAAATTCGGACAAGGCCGGCACGCCCAACGCCATCGCCACGCTGGTCTCGAAAATTTTCGACGGCTGCGAGAAGGACATGCCGGGCTCCGACTTCACCGTCGTCTACAAGTACATCCGCGACGGCGGCGAAAAGAAGATCGGCTGATTCAGCCCCCTTCCCGCCCCTGCGGCGGAATCAGAAAGGCCGGCCTCGATCCCGAGGCCGGC
>PALN01000034.1 GCA_002706405.1 Rhodospirillaceae bacterium
CACCTGCGCGACCGGGTGATCCTGCTCGACGGCTGGTCCAAGACCTATGCCATGACCGGCTGGCGCATGGGCTACGGCGTATGGCCGAAGTCCATGGTCGAGCCGATCACCCGCCTGGCCATCAACTGCAATTCCTGCGTCAACGCGGCGACCCAGTTCGCCGGCATCGCGGCGCTCGACGGGCCGCAGGACGCGGTCGACGAAATGGTCAAGGCTTTTGACGACCGCCGCAAGGTCATCCTGCGCGAGCTGAACCAGATTCCGGGCTTCCGCTGTGCCGAGCCGGGCGGCGCCTTCTATGCCTTCCCCAACATCGAAGGCACGGGCCTCTCGTCCATGGAACTGCAGAACAAGCTTTTGAACGAGGCCGGCGTGGCGATCATTTCCGGCACCAGCTTCGGCGCCCAGGGCGAAGGCTACGTCCGGTTCTCCTATGCCAATTCCAAGGAAAATATCCTGAAAGCCGTGGGGCGCATCCGCGATTGCCTGGCGGACTAGCGCGCCGCCGACGACCACTCTGCAAACAATATGCAAAGGGCATGTGCTGAAAATATTCGCACATGCCCTTTTTTTCGGCATTATGGGGCCGGTCGCGGTTGACTCAAGGCCGTGGAAATGCACCGTAAGTTATTGAAACGGGCCGTTTTTTGATAACGCCCGAAACTGGCACACCTCCTGCTATACAGGGGCGGACGAGGAAGGACGGTCGCCGCGCTTAAGAACGGCGGTCGCCTCGCGAACTCCGTCTCTTCTGATGGGGGGACAACCCCAAGGGAAACAAACTGATGAAAAAAATCGAAGCCATCATCAAGCCGTTCAAACTGGATGAGGTGAAGGAGGCCCTCCATGAGGTGGGCCTGCAGGGAATCACGGTGGTCGAGGCCAAGGGCTTCGGGCGCCAGAAAGGACATACCGAGCTCTATCGCGGGGCCGAGTACGTGGTCGATTTCCTGCCCAAGGTGAAGATCGAACTGGTCGTCAATGACGACATGGTCAGCGCGGCTGTCGAAGCCATTCAGCAAACGGCGCAGACCGGTCGCATCGGCGATGGCAAAATTTTCATCATCCCCGTTGAGGAAGCGATCCGCGTGCGCACGGGCGAACGTGGATCGGAAGCAATCTAGCCCTCCGGTTCCCGCCGGCCGCTAGGCCGGCGCGCCAGGGAGGCAGGCACCAAAGCGCGTTCAAAACATCGTCTGGACACTTAGTCATGAAAAGGAAGCGAGTATGAGCTTGGATCTGAATACACCGGCGGAATTCTGCAAATACGTGAAGGACAACGAGATCCCGTTCGTTGACCTTCGCTTCACGGACTCCCGCGGTAAATGGCAGCACCTCACCATGGTGTCGGAATTCGTCTCTGAGGCCGAGTTTGAAGACGGCATCATGTTCGACGGTTCGTCCATCGCCGGTTGGAAGGCGATCAACGAATCCGACATGGCGCTGATCCCCGACGCCTCCACGGCGGTCATGGACCCGTTCTCGGCCCAGCCCTGCGTGATCCTGTACTGCGACGTTCTCGACCCGGTCACCGGCCAGGGCTACGAGCGCGACCCGCGCTCCATCGCCAAGCGCGCGGAAGCCTATCTGGGCACCACGGGCATCGGCGACACGGCCTATTTCGGCGCCGAGCCGGAATTCTTCGTGTTTGACGACGTGCGCTATGCCGTCGAAATGAACAAGTGCTTCTACGAGTTCACGTCCGAAGAAGGGCCCTACGTTTCGGGCACCCTGTTCGACGAAGGCAACCTGGGCCACCGCCCGGGCGTCAAGGGCGGCTACTTCCCCGTCCCGCCGGTTGACTCGTGCCACGACCTGCGCGGCGAAATGGTCAGCGTGATGCAGGAAATGGGCCTGACCATGGACAAGCATCACCACGAGGTTGCCGCGTCCCAGCACGAACTGGGCATGGCGTTCTCGACCCTGGTGCGCGCCGCCGACAACGTGCAGATCTACAAGTACTGCACGCAGATGGTCGCCCATACCTACGGCAAGTCGGCGACCTTCATGCCGAAGCCCGTGGCCGGCGACAACGGCACCGGCATGCATACCCACCAGTCCATCTGGAAGGACGGCAAGCCGACCTTCGCGGGTTCGGGCTATGCGGACTTGTCGGAAACCTGCCTGTACTACATCGGCGGTATCATCAAGCACGCCAAGGCGATCAACGCCTTCGCCAACCCGTCGACCAACTCCTACAAGCGCCTGATCCCCGGCTTCGAAGCCCCGGTCCTGCTGGCCTATTCGGCCCGCAACCGCTCGGCCTCCTGCCGCATTCCGTACTCGGGCAGCCCCAAGGGTAAGCGCTGCGAAATCCGCTTCCCGGACGCCACGGCCAACCCGTATCTGGCGTTCACGGCCATGATGATGGCCGGCCTCGACGGCATCCAGAACAAGATCCATCCGGGCGACCCGATGGACAAGGATCTGTACGACCTGCCGCCGGAAGAACTGGCGGGCGTGCCCACCGTCTGCGGTTCGCTGCGCGAAGCCGTCCAGGCGCTGGACGCCGACCGCGAGTTCCTCAAGAAGGGCGACGTCTTCACCGACGACGCCATCGACGGCTACATGAATCTCAAATGGGAAGAGATCTACAACTTCGAACACACGCCGCACCCGGTTGAATTCATGATGTACTACTCCTCCTAAGACAGACGGCGGGCGGGACCTTATGGTTCCGCCCTGCCCTGTCTTTCGGAGACATCACGACCAATCGGAAGACCGGCGTTCAACCGGTTTTACGCGCCAAACTTGGGGGTTTCGTTGCTTCGGCAGCGAACCCCCTATTTTCTTGGATGACTTGGCGGGCGGCTAGTCTTCGTGGCCCGGCGGCGGCAGGTCGCGCGGGTCGAGGGCGCGGCCGTGCAAGGCCGGCATCAGATCGAAGTAGGGCCGGATGATGGGCGAAGACGATCCTTCGAAATCCGCGAAGGGGCCGTCGAAAAACACCCCGCCATCATGCAGCATGATCGTACGCGGCTGCAGCCGGCGCAGCAGGTCCTTGTCGTGGGTGACGATCAGGGTCGTCCGCCGGTTGCCCGATCGCGTCTGTTCCAGATGCGTGCGGGCGATCAGGTCGTGCATGGTGAAGGCCGTGGTCGGATCCAGGCCGGTGGTCGGCTCGTCGTAGAACAGCACTTCCGGATCCATGGCAAGGGCGCGGGCCACGGCCAGGCGCTTGGCCATGCCGCCGGACAATTCGTTGACGTCCGTGTCCATGAAATCATCGCTGTCGGGAAGGTCGACCGCCGCCAGAACCTTGCGGGTGACGCCGATGATTTCGGGCTCTTCCATGCCCCGCACTTCCGACAGCCAAAGCCCGATGTTGTCCAGCACCGTGCCGGAAAACAGGGCGTTCCTTTGGAACACCACGCCCCAATGGGTGTGCAGGCGGTCGGTCTCGACCGTATCCAGCGTTGTCAGATCGATCAGGGGAGCGCCGTCCATGTCGTGGTCGGCGACCAGCACGCGGCCCTCATCGGGGTCGAGACGGCCCAGGATATGGTTGAGCAAGACCGTCTTGCCGCTGCCCGAGCCGCCGACGATGGCGATGATCTCCCCCCGTTCGATGGACAGGTCGATCCCGCTGAGCACCTGATGCGCGCCGAAGGCCTTGCTCAGGCCTTCGACCCTGATTTCCTCCGGCGCGCCGCTCATGGGGCAGTGGCCGCACGGGCCTCGGACAGGGGCTTGCTCACCCCCGCACCGTGACGGGCTGATATTCCTCCAGCCGGTCCGTGGCCGGCGGCGGCGTGCGCGACAGGGCCGCGATCGCGTCCCACAGGTCCTGGGTCATCTTGATGTCCAGGGACTTGAGTGAGGGTTCCAGTTGCTTGGTGTTGCGGGCGCCGACGATGGGCGCGGTGATCGCCGGATGGGCCGCGACCCAGGCAACCGCCAGGGTCACCGGATGAATGCCCTGCTTTTCCGCGAATTCCGTGAACTTACCGGCGGTTTCCAGCATCCATTGGTCGGAATAGCGCACGGCGTATTCCTGCTTGTCCTTGACCCGACCGACCTTGGGCTGCACGCCCGGGCGATACTTGCCCGACAACATGCCGCCGCCGACGGGGCTGTAGGTAATGACTCCCATGCCTTCGGCCTGGGCCTGCGGGAAGATTTCCGACTCGGCCGTGCGCTTGACTAGGTTGTACATGGGCTGGATCACGTCGAACCGGGTCCAGTTGTTCTTGTCGGAAATCCCCAGCGCCTTGGCGACCTGCCAGGCGGCGAAATTGCTGGCGCCGATATAGAGAACCTTGCCGGCGCGAACCAGGTCTTCGAGCCCGCGCAGGACTTCCTCCAGTGGCGCCAGTTTCTCAAAGCGATGCATGAACAAAACGTCCAGACGGTCGGTCTTCAGCCGTTTCAACGAATCCTCGACCGCCAAGGCGACGTGACGGCGGTTGCCGCCGCCGGAATTGATATCGCCCCGGATGTTGTTGAAGCATTTGGAGGTGATGACCAGATTATCCCGCTCCCCCTTCATCAACTCGCCCAGGATGGTCTCGGCCTTGCCCTTGGTATAGGCGTCGGCGCAGTCGAAGAAATTGATGCCGGTATCACGGACCTTCTTGTACATGGCCTTGGACGCGGCCTTGTCCGCTTCGGCCCCGAAGGACATGGTGCCGAAGCATAACTGCGACACGCGCACGCCCGTGCGACCCAAAGTTCTGTATTCCATGGATGGTTCCTCTCGTCGGCGCCCCCGGCGCGGTGCGGGACGCGGTTGTCATTTCTGGCGCGCAGATTGCCGGGCTGATGCAAAAGACGCAAGAGTGAGGCCGCTTTCTTGCTCCCGACCCCATATCATCGGTTGCGCAAAACCGTGTGTAATTCCAATATGATGGATTGCATCCTTACAGCATCTCTTTTCCCGGATTGCGGAAAATATGGACTTCTCGAACCACCTCATCCTGATCGGGTCCGCCCTGATCCTGATCAGCATCATCGCCGGTACCTTGTCGTCACGGTTCGGGGCGCCCTTGCTGTTGGTGTTTCTGGTGCTCGGCATGCTGGCCGGCGAAGACGGCCCCGGCGGGCTCAAGTTCAACGATTACGACACCACCTATCTGGTCGGCAGCATCGCGCTCGCCGTGATCCTGTTCGACGGCGGCCTGCGCACCCGATGGAAGGATTTCCGAGGCGTCAGCGCGCCGGCCGCGGTGCTGGCCACCGCCGGGGTGTTGATCACCGCCGCCATCACCGGCGTCGCGGCGCGATTTCTGCTCGGCGTCGACTGGCTGGAAGGCCTGCTGATCGGATCGATCGTCGCCTCGACGGACGCGGCAGCGGTGTTTCTACTGCTGTCCGCACGGGCCATGCGCCTGCGCGACCGGCTCGGCTCGATCCTGGAGGCCGAGGCCGGACTCAACGACCCCATGGCCGTGCTGCTGACGATTACCTGCGTCGGCCTGATCACGTCGACAGACCCGTCCCTGACCCTCGAAACGGCGACCATCGTCGCCGGGCAGTTTTCCCTGCAGATCGTCGGCGGCCTGCTGGCCGGGCTGTTTGGCGGCTACGTCCTGCTGACGGCGCTCAACGGCCTGAGCATCGCCTCCGGCCTGTATCCGGTGCTGGCCGCATCGGGGGCCCTGCTGCTGTTCGCGGGTGCCCAGGAAATCGGCGCCAGTGGCTTTCTCGCCGTTTATATCGCGGGCCTCGTCGTCGGCAACCGGCGGCACAAGGCGACGCTGTTGATCAATCGTTTCCACGACGGTCTGGCCTGGCTGTGCCAGATCGTCATGTTCCTGATCCTGGGCCTGCTGATCACGCCCAGTTCCCTTGTCCCCGTCATTGTGCCCGCCATCGGTATCGCCGCCGCCCTGATGTTTCTCGCCCGCCCGGCAGCCGTGGCGCTGTCCCTGGTGCTGTTCAAATTTCCGCCCCGGGAGATCGCCTTCGTGTCCTGGGTCGGACTGCGCGGCGCCGTGCCCATTTTCCTCGGCACCATCCCCGTGATCGCCGGCGTCGAGAACGCGGAAACCTACTTCGGCGTGGTCTACACGGTCGTCATGGCATCGCTGATCGTCCAGGGCTGGAGTGTGAATGCCGTCGGGCGCCGCCTGGGCGTCTTGTTGGCGCCCCGCCCGACACAGCCGCCCCGGGTCGAAATCGACCTGCCGTCCGACACCGGGCGCGACATGGCCGCCTACAACGTTCAGGCCCGCAGCCTCGCGCTGCGCCGTCCGGTTTCCCGCCTTCCCCTGGGGGAAGAGTTCGACATCATTTCGATCATCCGCGACGGTGTCCTCCACAACCCGGCGACCGTCGAGCGTCTGGCCCCCGGCGATGACGTTATCGTGCTGGCGCCGCCCGACCATCTGCCCTCTCTCGATCGATTGTTCGGCCAGCGTCAGCCTGGACAGAACGACCCGGACCTGATGGGGGAATTCACCTTCGACGGGACGACGCCGCTGGGCGCCATCGCCGACGCCTATGACTTCTGGATCCCGCATAACCGGCGTGACACGGCCGTAGGCACCTTTCTGCGGCGCAATCTTCTCCGCCGGCCCGTGCCCGGCCGGCATCTGCGCCTAGGCTCGGTCGCCCTGATTATCGGACGCGTCGAAGACAAGGAAATCACCTCGGTCAGTATTGATCTTGATCCGCCCGCCGTCGCCTGGTGGCGACGCCTGGACATCGTCCGGGTCTGGCTGGAAAGCTGTCTCGGTCGGCGGACAGAATAATCGGCGCGACAAAGGTTCAATCACCGGGAAAAACCCACTAACCTCGTTCCTGGTCCGCCGATCACCGCCCGGTCGGCGCAACCTCTCCGGAACCGAATACCGAAGGACCCCTCATGGGAGCGCATGCGACCCTTCCCTACATGCGGGAAACGATCATTTTCCTGATCGCCGCCGGCGTCATGGTGCCCTTGTTCCATCGCTTCCGGGTCAGCCCGGTGCTCGGCTATCTGGTCGTCGGCGGGGTCATCGGCCCCTTCGGGCTGGGCCTTCTCACCGACACCTTTCCGATCCTGTCCCATGTCATGATTTCGGACATCGCCGGGGTTCAGGCCCTGGCCGAACTGGGGGTCGTGTTCCTGTTGTTCACGATCGGCCTGGAACTGTCCCTGGAGCGATTGTGGGCCATGCGCCGTCTGGTGTTCGGCCTGGGCAGCCTGCAGGTCGTCGTGACCAGTACCATCATCGGCCTGATCGCCTTTGAATTCGGCAATTCCGTGCCCGCGTCGATCGTGCTCGGCGCCTGCCTTGCCCTGTCGTCGACGGCCATCGTCATGCAGCTGTTGCTGGAGGGACAGCGGATCGGCACGCCGCTCGGCCGGTCCAGCTTTTCGATCCTGCTGATGCAGGACCTGGCCGTCGTGCCGATCCTGTTCGTGGTCGGCGTCCTGGGCGCGAAAAACGATGCGGGGTTCGGCCTCGACCTCGCTTTGGCCCTTGGCAAGGCCGTGCTGACCATTGTCCTGATTTACTCCGTCGGACGGTTGATTCTGCGCCCGGCTTTGCGCCTGGTCGCCCAGACCCGCAGCCCGGAAATGTTCATGGCGGCGGTCCTGCTGACCGTCATCGGCATCTCCGCAATCACCGGTTATGCAGGCCTGTCCATGGCGCTCGGCGCTTTCCTGGCAGGCCTGTTGCTGGCGGAAACGGAATACAGCCACGAGATCGAGGTCGATCTGGAGCCCTTCAAGGGCCTCATGCTGGGCCTGTTCTTCATGTCGGTCGGCATGGGTATCGACTGGCGCGTGGTGGGAGATGAGCCGATATGGATTCCCTTGTCGGTGCTGGGCCTGTTTCTTGTGAAATCGTTGATCACGGCCGGGCTCTGTCTCGCCTTCGGGCTGCCGCGCTATACCTCCATCGAGGCCGGCCTGCTACTGGGCCAGGGCGGCGAGTTCGCCTTCATCGTCGTCGGCCTGGCCATGAGCCTGAACCTGCTGTCCGGAGAGGTCGGCCAGTTCATGCTGATCGTCGCCGGCCTGACCATGCTGGTCACACCGCTGATCGCCAAGGCGGCGGAGAAGATGGCCCAGCGCATGGAACGGGCGGACAACACGCGCAGCCATCAGGGATCTCTTGAAGCGGCCGGCGATATGGAAGGTCACGTCATCCTGGCCGGGTTTGGACGGTTCGGGCGCACGCTGGCCAACACCCTACAGGCGGAATCCATCAATTTCATCGCGCTCGACACGGACCCCGGGCATGTCGCCCGCGCCCGCGCCGACAAGCTGCCGGTGTTTTACGGCGATGCCTCGCGCCTCGACATGCTGAAACGCGCCCATATCGGCAGCTGCGCCGCGGTCGTCGTGACCATGGACAATCCCGCCGCGGCCGAACGCATCGTCGGCGAAATCCGCTCGACCTGGCCGCTCGTCGCCGTCTATGCGCGGGCCCGGGACAAGGCCCATGCGGAGCGCATGATCGCCGCGGGGGCGACCCAGGCCGTGCCGGAAACCGTCGAAGGAAGCCTGCAACTTGCCGGGCGGGTGTTGTCCGGCCTGGGGGCGACGGAAGAGGTCGTGCGCCGGCGGCTGGAACATCAGCGCGCGGCCGAAGACCTGTAACGCCCGACAGTCCCTGTGGACGCCCTTAGAACGGGATCCAGGAGTGTTCCTTGGAATAGTGCAGGTAGCCGATGCTGGCTCCGGCGCGCAGGCCGACGCCCGTGCGGATCGGCGCCAGGATCACCTTGCCCGACTGCTGGTAGTTGATGCCGACGCCGGCGACCACGTAAAAGCTGCCGTCCACACCCGGATACCGCTGAAACAGGGCCTCCGTGTCGTCCAGGTTATAGATCAACGTGAACACCTTGGACGCATTGCCGCCGAAATCGAAACCGATGGACGGCCCCTGCCAGTAGACCTGGCGGCCGCCGCCGGCCTTGCGTTCCAGCATGCCTTCGCCATAGCGCAGGCCGACGCCGATGGCCCCGGACGCTTCTTCGCCCAGAATCACCGCATTGGGCTGCCCCTTCTCGGCAAAGACCTTCTGGATGGCCTCGGCCAGGCCTTTGGTGGTGGCCCCGAAGAATCCCTTGGCCTTGGCCAAGATCTCGTCCTGGCTATAGGTATCGTCGGCATGGGCGGGCGCCGCGGCGCCGATGGCGGCGGCCAGAACGCAGGCGAACAGCATGGGGATCAGACGCATGAGAATTGTCGCTCCTTGGGTTCGTCCGGAATATGGCCCGAAGATAGACCCGGGCCGCAGGACAGCTTCCCCACTCTAGGGGCGGGAGTGCGGCGATCCAATGACAATAGTCACAGATTGGAATCGGAGACCGGTTGGAATCACCGGTCCGGCAGGGTGAGCGTCACCGTACCTTTGCCGTAGCCGTGCACCTTGTCATGGGCCCGCACGATCACGCGTTTGATACCGGGCGGAACCACGACGTCGCCGACGGAGCGGGTGAACGGCTGCTCGTCGACATGCGGGTGATAGAGCACCCGGCGCGCCAGCATTGTGCCGTCCGGCGCCAGAACCTCGAAATTGTCCGCGTAATGGTCCCAGCCCGTATCGCCGTGGCGGACGGTCGCGCTGACCGTATAGCTGCCATCCCCGTTGGGTGAGGCCTCGGCGTGAACGACGCGGGGCTGGTCGGCCATGGTCCCGCCGGACGTTGACAGCAGGCATGCCGCCGCGATGGCAAGGGTAGAAACGATACGCAGCCTGATCGGCATGTCGCCGGCCTCCTTATGCGAATTCCCAGGAAAACCGCCCGGAACTGCGTGAACCTTACCCCCGCCGGCACCGCCCGGCCAAGGGCCTGACGAAATTGTGTTGACATAAATGTTCATGTTATGTTCTTTTCTGTTCACACACTATTTCAACCCAGGGAGTGACCCCGATGACCAAGTCTCGTCTTCATGAACTGTTCGCCCTCACCGTCATGTTCACCGCCGGCTATGCCTGCATGGTGGTCGGCTGAGGGCGCGGCGGCGCCTTCAGGAATCGCGGACCGGGCGTTTCTTTCCGTTCTCGTCCAGGGCGACGAAGGTGAAGATTCCCTCCGTCACCCGGACCCGCCGGTCACGCGCCCGTTGCCGCAAGGCCCAGGCCTCGATCCTCAGCGCGATGGAGGTATGGCCGACCCGCACGACGTCGGCATAACAGCACAGCACGTCCCCGACATTGACCGGCTTGTGGAAGATGAACCCGTCGACCGCGACGGTGGCGACTCGGCCGTTCGCGTGCTGGGCCGCGACGATCCCGCCGGCGACGTCCATTTGCGCCATTACCCAGCCGCCGAAAATGTCCCCCGACGGGTTGGTGTCGGCGGGCATGGCAAGGGTCCGGATCGCCAGTTCGCCACGGGGTTGATCGCCGTTGGAATCGGCGGAATCGGCGGAATTCTGGGTCGTCATCGCGAAAAATTCCTGTTTCTGAAAATGGGAAATCAGCACAATATATGGTAATTCATTGCATGCTCCCTACCCCATCATGGTATAGCTTGGGGCAGGTCAGGACCAGCGCAGGGTTGCCTGGCCGGAACATGAAAAACAAGCGAACAAGCGCCCCCAAGACATGGGGCGGGAAATCGAATGACCGACCTATTTCAGCATGCCCAAGACAAAAAGCAACCGGATAAGGTGCCGCCGAAGGCCGCCCCGGTGAAAGCTCCCAAAGCCGCCAAGAAGGAAGCCCAGCCCTCGGGCGACGGCGACTATACCGCCAAGGACATCGAGGTTCTGGAAGGCCTGGAGCCCGTGCGCCGCCGCCCCGGCATGTATATCGGCGGCACGGACGAGCGCGCCCTGCACCACCTGGCCGCGGAAATTCTCGACAACTCCATGGACGAAGCCGTGGCCGGCCACGCGTCGCGCATCGAAGTATCCCTGGCCGAAGACGGTTCGCTGACCGTGCGCGACAACGGGCGCGGCATTCCGGTCGACCCGCACCCCAAGTTCAAGGACAAGTCCGCGCTCGAGGTCATCATGACCACGCTCCATTCCGGCGGTAAATTCTCGGGCAAGAGCTATGAAACCTCGGGCGGCCTGCACGGCGTCGGGATTTCCGTGGTCAACGCCCTGTCGTCGGAACTGATCGTCGAGGTCGCCCGCGACAAGAAACTGTGGCGCCAGACCTATTCCCGCGGCAATCCGACGTCGGCGTTGGAAGACGCCGGCGCGGTCAACAACCGGCGCGGCACCTCGGTGACCTTTTCCCCGGACCCGGAGATTTTCGGCGCCCGCTGCGCCTTCAAGCCGCAGCTGCTCTACCGCATGGCGCGGTCCAAGGCCTACCTGTTCAAGGGGGTCGAGATTCGCTGGTCCTGCGACCCCAAGCTGCTGAAGGCCGACGATCCGACCGCGGCGGAAGCCACCTTCCATTTCCCCGGCGGGCTCGGCGATTACCTGCAGGCCATGCTGGAATCCCGCAAATGCCTGACCGACCAGCCCTTCGTCGGCGAAAGCAAGCTGAACGGCGCGGCCGGCCGCGTCGAATGGGCCATCGCCTGGCCGCTCGACGAGGAAGGATTCTGCTCGTCCTATTGCAACACCATTCCGACGGCGCAGGGCGGCACCCATGAAACGGGCCTGAAATCGGCCCTGTCGCGGGGGCTCCGCGCCTATGGCGAACTGGTCAAGAACAAGGACGCGGCCAAGGTCCAGGCCGACGACATCACCGGCGGGGCGGCGATCATGCTGTCCGTGTTCATCGGCGACCCGCAGTTCCAGGGCCAGACCAAGGACAAACTGGCCACGGCCGAAGCCCACCGGCTGGTCGAAACCGCCGTGCGCGACCATTTCGACCATTGGCTGTCCGGCCATCCGGCCCAGGCCAACGCGCTTTTGGAACATGCCATCGACCGCGCGGAGATGCGCCTCAAGCGCCGCGCCGCCAAGGAAACCAAGCGCCAGTCGGCGACCCGCCGCGTGCGCCTGCCCGGCAAGCTGACCGACTGCACGCGCAACACCTCCGAGGGCACGGAAATCTTCCTGGTCGAAGGCGACAGTGCCGGCGGCTCGGCCAAGCAGGCCCGCCTGCGGGAAACCCAGGCCGTGCTGCCGCTGCGCGGCAAGATCCTCAACGTCGCCAGCGCGACCGCCGACAAGATGCGCGCCAACCAGGAACTATCGGACCTGATGGAGGCCCTGGGCTGTGGCACCGGCGACCAGTTCATGGAAGACGACCTGCGCTACGAGAAGGTCATCATCATGACCGACGCCGACGTGGACGGCGCCCATATCGCGTCCCTGCTCATGACCTTCTTCTTTCAGGAAATGCCCAAGCTGGTGGAAACGGGCCATCTGTATCTCGCCCTGCCGCCGCTCTATCGGATCAGCCAGGGCGGCAAATCGGCCTATGCGCGGGACGACGCCCATAAGGACGAATTGCTGGAGACCGAGTTCAAGGGCCGCGGCAAGGTCGACGTCAGCCGCTTCAAGGGCCTGGGCGAAATGCCGCCGGCCCAGCTGAAGGAAACCACCATGGACCCGACCAAGCGGGTCCTGTTGCGGGTAACGATCCCCACCGGTGAAGGCCCCGAGGTCAAAACCGAGGCCAAGAAAACCGCCAAGCTGGTGGAAAGCCTGATGGGCCGCAAACCGGAACTACGCTTCGCCTTTATCCAGGAACACGCGAAGTTCGTTCAGGACATCGACATCTAAGCCGCGCTGTCCGATTCACCTCAGTTCAACAGGTCGTCGGACGGGTCGAGGCCCGTGGCTTCGTCCATCCCCAGCATCAGATTCAGGCATTGCACCGCCTGACCCGACGCCCCCTTACCCAGATTGTCGAGCAGCGCCGTCAGCACCGCCTGGCCCGTGACTTCGTTGGCGAAGACGAAAAGCTTCAGGTCGTTGGTGCCGTTCAGCCCCTCGGGCTCCAGATGGCCCAAGCCAAGGGCCGCGTCATAGCCTTCGACGCGCACGAAGCGCCGGCCCGCGTAATGGTCGGCGAGCGCCGCGTGCAGGTCCATGGCTGTCGGCGTGCCCGGCAGCGACCACAGGGGCACTGGAATTTGCACGATCATGCCCTGGCGATAGCGCGCCACGGAAGGCACGAAGATCGGCGCGTGGGACAGGCCCGAATATTTGTGGATTTCCGGCACGTGCTTATGGGCCAGGCCTAGGGCATAGATGCGCACGGCGGCATCGATATGACCGTCCGCGTTCGGATCCTCGAAGGCCTCGATCAACTGCCGCCCGCCGCCGGAATAGCCGGAGACCGCATTGATCGCGGCGGGAAAGTCCTTGGGCAGCAGCCCGGCCGATACCAGCGGGTGCAGCAGCGACACGGAGGCAACGGCGTAGCAGCCCGTGTTGGCGACGCGCGCCGCACCGGCGACCGTGGCCTCATGGCCCTTGTCGTATTCCGGAAAGCCGTAGGTCCAGCCCGAGGCCGTGCGGTGCGCGGTCGAGGCATCGATCACCCGGGTCGAATTGTTTTCGATCAGGCTTACGGATTCCTTGGCCGCCGCATCGGGCAGGCACAGGATCGCCACGTCCGCCGCGTTCAGCAACTCGGCCCGCGCCGCTGCATCCTTGCGCCGCTCATCGGGCAGGCGCAGCAGGTCCACATCGGCGCGGCGGGACAGGCGCTGGCTGATCTGCAGTCCCGTGGTCCCTACTTCCCCGTCGATGAATACCTTGGCAGTCATGGTCTTGGTCCTTGTGGCAGAATGATCTTTGCGACGACAGGGTATAGGCGCAGGCGGGCCCAGGCGCAAGAATGCGCATTGATCCGCCGGACACCCAGGGTCTAGAGTTTCGGCCACATCCTGCCCACCCGTCCGTCACGAAAGCCCCAATCTCATGCTGCTGCCGACTTCCAAGACCTACACCCATGGCGACTACAAGCTGTCCACCGGGGAAACCCTGCCCGACCTGACCATCGCCTACGAAACCTGGGGCACGCTCAACGCCGCCGGCGACAACGCCATCCTGGTCTGTCACGGCTATACCAACTTCCCGCACGCCACCGGCGACGCCAACGGCTGGGCCGTCAACCTGATCGGCCCGGGCAAGGCGGTGGACACGGACAAATACTTCGTCGTCTGCTCCAACATGCTGGGCTCGGCCTACGGCACGTCGGGGCCGGCCTCCATCAACCCGGCCACGGGCAAGCCCTGGGGCCCCGATTTCCCGGCCTATACCTGCGCCGACATGGTCGAGGTCCAGCGCCTGTTGATCGACCATCTGGGCATCGGCCAGTTGAAGGCAGTCATGGGCTATTCCTACGGCGGGCATCTGACCTTCCGCTGGGGCGCCACTCATCCGGAGCGCATGCGGGCGCTCGTCCCCATCGCCGGCGTCATCAAACGCGCCACCAAGCCCGAGCAAGTGCAGGCGATCATCGACCGTTATGCCACCTGCCCCGGCTGGAACGGCGGCCATTACTACGGCAACGAGATCGCGGGCGGCGTGTTCGACCGCATGGTGGCCGACCGCATCGAACGGCTGACCAACTACGGCATCGGCACCCATCTCGCCGACACGGTGGACGACCCGGCCGAGCGCGAACGCATCATCCGCGGGCGCGCCGAAACCTGGGCCCGCGAGTTCGACGCCAATTCGCTTTATATCCTCTACCGCGCCGGCATCGGCTCCGACATGACGCCGCTGGCCGGCAACATCAAGGCCCCGCTTCTGAACGTGCTGGCCGATACGGACAGCGTGGTCGATGTGGCCCTGGGCCAGCCGACGGTCGATCTGTTGAAATCAAAGGGCGTGGATGCGGAATTTCACGAGATCAAGACCCGCTACGGCCATGCCGGGCCGATGATCGACGCCGACCTGTGGGCCGACAAGCTGCGGGCGTTCCTCGACCGCACGCCCTGATTGGGATCACCAGACCTTGGGCTTCTGGCCGGCCTTTTCCATTTCCTCGAACTTGTGCTGCAGGAAACGCTGGAACGGCTGGTCCTTGTAGGCCCCGGCCTTGACGTATTCGAACATGGACTGAAAATGGAACGGCTTGAAATAGCCGGGCATGCGCGCGACCTCGGTCTCGCCCGCCTTCATTTCTTCGGGCGTCGGCAGGAATACGATGGTCGGCGTGAAGTTGACCCGCCAGCGCCGCGCCAGATCCCGTTCCTCCATGGCCTTGCCGTCCATGTCCGTGACCTCGCGCGAGCCCCATAGGTTCAGCTGCAGGACCATGAAGTTCTGTTTCACGAAGTCCGAAAGTTCGGGCACCGCGAAGTTCACGGTGTGCATTTCGCGGCAATAGGGGCAGCCCTTCTGCTCAAAAATCACGGCGACGCGCTTGCCCTGGGCGGCGGCATCGGCCATGTCCTCAGCCAGGATCAGGAAGGTTTCCGCGAACCAGGGCTGCTTGTGCAGGCCGTCGTCGCCAACCGTGGCGGCGCGGGCCGTGCCCGAGACCGCCAAAAACACAACCACTGCCGTCAAAAGCCGTCGCATGTCCTGTCCTCCCGTCGTTGGGCGAACCAGTATAGCGCGAAAGCCCCCTGCCCGACAGCGAACACGAAAAAGGCCGCCTCCCTTTGGGAAGCGGCCCTTTCGATATCGTCCGGGTAGACGGGCGATGGCCGAAGGGACACTCCCTTGGGCCAACCCCATCGCCCTGCAGGCTTATCGTTTCGAGAACTGGAAGCTACGACGGGCCTTGCGGCGGCCGAACTTCTTACGTTCAACGGCGCGGCTGTCACGGGTCAGGAACCCGCCCGCCTTCAGCTTGCCGCGCAGGGTCGGCTCGAAATAGGTCAGTGCCCGGGAAATCCCGTGGCGCACGGCGCCGGCCTGGCCCGAAAGCCCGCCGCCCTTGACCGTGCACATGACGTCATACTGGCCCAGGCGTTCGACCGTTTCGAACGGCTGCTTGATCATCATCTGCAGCACGGGGCGCGCGAAATACAGTTCCGCGTCCCGGCCGTTGACGGTGATCTTGCCCGGTCCCGGCTTGATCCACACGCGGGCGACGGCGTCCTTACGACGGCCCGTGGCGTAGGAGCGGCCGAGTTCGTCGATCACCGGCTCTGCGGGAGTCGTATCCTCGACGTCCGGAGCACCCGTCAGTTCCTTGAGGTCCTCAAGTGTCTTCACATCTTCGGACATGGATTAGGCGCTCCTTTTGTTCTTCGGGTTCATGGACGCAACGTCCAGAACCTGCGGCTGCTGGCCGGCATGGGGATGCTCGGCGCCGGCATAGACGTGAAGCTTACGCATCTGCTCGCGGCCCAGCGGGTTGCGGGTCACCATCCGCTCGACGGCCTTGTAGACCACGCGCTCGGGATGGGCGCCGCCCAGGATGCCGCCAGCCGTGCGGGTCTTGATGCCGCCCGGATAACCGGTGTGATAATGGTACTTCTTGTCCGCCAGCTTGTTACCGGTCAGGCGCACCTTGCCGGCGTTGATGACGATGATGTGGTCACCGCAATCGATATGCGGGGTATACATCGGCTTATGCTTGCCGCGCAGGCGAGAGGCGATGACCGACGCCAGACGACCAAGGACAACACCCTCGGCATCGACGACGAACCAACCCTTTTCGACTTCCGACGGTTTCGCGGAATAGGTTTTCATCGGTTCACGTTCCTTAAAAGCTTTCGCGGCCCCGCTCCGGCGCAAGACAGGCGCAGGGAGGGCCGAAGGCGGCGGAATATGCCACAGGAACGCGGGAAGTCAAGCGGAAAACCACTGTCTTTTCCGTCGCTTACATGAGCGGTATTATAATACCTTATTTTCGCGCCCTAGCCTTTCGGCGGGATCGAGTAGGTTCCGGTCATATGCGCCACGGCAGCATCGAAGCCGTCGGACCGGACCGTGACCTCGATCACCGCAAGGCGCTTGCCGGCCTTCAGCACGGTGGCCTCGGCAATCAGGTCCGCGGGTTCCGGGCGGTGCAGGAAATTGGCGTTGAAACTGGTGGTCACGGCCAGTTTCACGGGCCCGATGCGGCCCAGAAGCGCCGCGTACATGGCGGCATCCGCCAGGGCCATCATGGCCGGGCCGGAAACGGTCCCGCCGGGGCGCAGTTGGCGTTCGCTCGCCGGCATGCGCAGGACCGCCGTGCCGTCGCCGATGGCATCGGCACGCATGCCGACCTCATGGGCGAAGGGAATTTCTTCTTCCATGATGCGGTTGAAGTCATCGGTGGTAATGGCGGGGACGGTGTCCGGCATGGTCTGGGCTCCGGTCTGAATTGCGTGAGCGGCGACGGTAATTTACGTTTACGTAAACGTCAATTCATGGTGCGCCCGCCCCTCCCCCTGCTTGGGCGGGCTTGCCATCGCGACCCGCCGGGCCGTAGAACCATTACAGGGAAGGAACATCACACCCATGACGAACACCAACACCCCAGGTGCCAACGAAGCCGTGCTGCTGCGCGACGACCGCGACGGCATCGCGACCCTGACCCTCAACCGCTCGGACAAGTTCAACGCCCTGTCGACGGAACTCATGGCCGCGATCCAGGACCAGTTGGACGCCCTGATGGACGACCGGTCGGTCAAGGTGGTGGTCATCGCCGCCAACGGCCGGGCGTTTTGCGCCGGCCACGACCTTCAGGAAATGAAGGCCATGGATGGCCGCGTACCGCTGGAAGCCCTGTTCAAGCAGTGCTCCAAGATGATGGTCTCGCTGACCCGTCTTCCCCAGCCGGTGATCGCGCGGGTCCACGGGGTCGCCGCCGCTGCGGGCTGCCAGCTTGTCGCGCAATGCGATCTGGCCGTCACGGCCGAGGGCGTGCGGTTCTCGACCTCGGGAATCAACCTGGGGCTGTTCTGTTCCACCCCCATGGTCGCGGTGACCCGCAACCTGCCGCGCAAACAGGCGTTGGAGCTGCTCTATACCGGCGATTTCCTCGATGCCGAGGCGGCCCTTCAATACGGCCTGGTCAACCGGGTCGTGCCGGCGGACCGGCTCGACCGCGCCACGGACGAGCTTGCCCGCACCATCGCCGACAAATCGCCCCGCGCCATCCAGTTCGGCAAGGAGCTGTTCTACAAACAGATCGAGGAAGGGCTCGAAGCCGCCTACGATCTGGCGACCGAAACCATTGTTCAGAACATGCTGCATCCGGACGCCCAGGGCGGCGTCGGCGCCTTTCTGGAAAAACAACCCATGCCGGAATGGCAGGACCCGTCGAAGGACCCAAAGGACACCCCATGAACCAACCCGCCGAAACCCTGCCCCCGCCCCTCCATTACGACGACGCGCTGGTCGCGGGCGTGCTGAAGGACGTGCGCACCATCGCCATGGTCGGCGCCTCGCCCAACTGGGTGCGGCCGTCCAACTTCGCCATGAAGTACCTGCTGGGCAAGGGCTACAAGGTGATTCCCGTCAATCCGGGCCATGCGGGCAAGGAGATCTGGGAGCAGATGGTTTATGCCGAGCTGGGCGAGGTGCCCGGCCCGATCGACATGGTCGACGTGTTCCGCGCCTCCAAGGACGCGGGCGGCATCATCGACCGCGCCATCGAATTAAAGGACGAAAAGGACATCAAGGTGATCTGGCTGCAGCTCGGCGTGCGCGACGACGCGGCGGCGGCACGGGCCGAAGCCGCCGGCCTGACCGTCATCATGGACCGCTGCCCCAAGATCGAATACGGGCGGCTGTTCGGCGAACTGGGCTGGTGCGGCGTCAATTCCGGCGTCATTTCCGCCAAGCGGCCGAAGCGCTGATCCGATGGCAGAGAAAAAGACCGCCCCGGACGGCCCGCACGAATTCGGGTTCGAGACCCGCTCCATCCACGCCGGCGCCCGACCCGACGCGGAAACCGGGGCGCGGGTCACGCCGATCCATCAGAACACGTCCTATGTATTCGAAGACGCGGAGCACGCCGCCGACCTGTTCAACCTGCAAACCTTCGGCTTCATCTATTCCCGGCTGACCAACCCCACCGTTTCGGTGCTGGAGGAACGCCTCGCCAATCTGGAAGGCGGGCGCGCCGCCGTCTGCGCCGCTTCGGGCCATGCGGCGCAGTTCCTGGCCATGTTCACCCTGCTGGAGCCCGGCGACAGCTTCATCGCGTCGAAGAACCTCTACGGCGGCTCCATCACCCAGTTCGGCCATTCGTTCAAGAAACTCGGCTGGACCTGCCATTTCGTCGATCCGACGCCGGAGGAATTTCAGCGCGCCCTCGCCGCGCATCCCGACGCCAAATGCATCTTCCTCGAAGCGCTCGCCAATCCGGGCGGGCTGATCGTCGATCTGGAACCGGTCGCCGAGGTCGCCCATGCGGCGGGCATCCCGCTGATCGTCGACAACACGCTGGCGACCCCCTACCTGCTGCGCCCCTTCGACTGGGGGGCCGACATCGTCGTTCATTCGACGACCAAGTTCCTGTCGGGCCATGCCAATTCCATGGGCGGGGCGGTGATCGAATCCGGCAAATTCGACTGGGCGGCGTCCGGCAAATTCCCCGGCATGTGCACGCCCGACCCGGCCTATCACGGCCTCACGTTCTACGAGACCTTTGGTGACTTCGGCTTCACCATGAAGGCCCGCGCCGTCGCCTTGCGCGACTTCGGCCCCGCCATGGCGCCCATGAACGCCTTCCTGACCATCACCGGGACGGAGACCCTGGCGCTGCGCATGGACCGCCACGTTCAGAACGCCCAGACCGTGGCGGAATTCCTCGAAAGCCATCCCGCCGTCTCCTGGGTGTCCTACGCCGGCCTGAAATCCAGCCCCTGGCATACGCTCGCCAAGAAGTACCTGCCGAAGGGTGCGGGCTCCGTGTTCACCTTCGGGCTCAAGGGCGGTTATCAGGCCGGGATCAAATGCGTGGAGACGGTGGAACTGTTCTCCCACCTCGCCAACGTGGGCGACACGCGCTCGCTGATCATCCATCCCGCCTCGACCACCCACCGGCAACTGTCGGAAGAGCAGCAGATCGCCGCCGGCGCGGGACCGGACGTGGTGCGCCTCTCCGTCGGCCTGGAAACGGCGGCGGATTTGATCCGGGATTTGGACAGGGCGCTGGCGGGCTAAATCTCCCAGCGTGTTTCCATAATCAACACGTCACCCCCGGGCTCGACCCGGGGATCCATACGTGGATGGCCGGGTCACGCCCGGCCATGGCGCACTAGGTAGGAAGACCGTCCGCTCAGACGTAGTTCGACACTTCCACCAAATTCCCGTCCGGATCGCGGAAGTAGATGGAGTTGAGCTCGCCCAGGGCGCCCGTGCGCTTGGACGGCTTGACCTCGATCTCGACGCCCAGGCCTTCCAGGTGCGCCATGACCTCGGCGATGGGGGTTTCGGTAATCAGGCAGAAGTCCCCCGCCCCGGTCACCGGGTTCACGCCCTTGGGCTCGTAGGGGCTGGGGTACGGGTGCAGGTTGATCTTGTTGCGCCCGAAAATCAGCGCCGAGCGAATGTCGCCGGGCCGGGCTTCGAAGTCTTCCCGCGTCATGCCCAGCGCCTTTCCGTAAAATTCGCAGGTCTTGTCCACGTCGGCGACGGTGAGGACGAAATGGTCGATGCGGTCGATCTGGAACGGCACGGTCATGGGAACTCCCTAACGTTTCTGGTTCTTGACGATGAATGGATTGGGGTACTTGCCGTGCACGGCGGCGACGATTTCCTGAGCCACGCGGTCGGCGTCGTCCGGATCCACCTGGCAGGTGCCCACGGCCGCATGGCCGCCGCCGCCGTACTGCAGCAGCAGGGAGCCGATGTTGGTCTTATTGCCCCGGTTGAGGATCGACTTGCCCACGGCGATTTCGACCAGGCCGCGGTCCGGCAGATTGGTCAGATGAAGCGA
>PALN01000035.1 GCA_002706405.1 Rhodospirillaceae bacterium
CCCGGACGTCGTGCGCCATAAGCTGGCCGCCTTCTACGGCCCGCAAGTCGAAAGGGCCGCGGCGTGAGCGAAACCGCCGTTACCCGGGTCCGCACGGGTGGGCGCGCCCATTCGCCCGCCGATTCCGCGACGATCCTGGACCTTCTGCCGGCCCCCGTGGTGACTCTCGACGCCGAAGATCACATCACCATGGCCAACGCGGCGGCGGAACAGTTTTTCAGCGCCAGCGCGTCCTATCTGGTCAACCGGTCGCTATCGAACTTCGTGGCGCCCGATTCACCGCTGCACGGGCTGATCGCCCAGGTGCGCCGGACCAATTCCCAGGTCTCGGAACACGAACTGTCCATCGACAGCCCGCGTCTCGGGCGCCATTTCCTCAGCGTGCAGGCGACCCCGCTGCCTGATTCGCCGGGGTTCATCGTCTTGATGATGCTCGACCGCGGGATCACGGAAATGATCGACCGCCAGATGACCCACCGGGGGGCGGCGCGCTCCATCACTTCCATGGCCGCCGTATTGGCCCATGAAGTACGCAATCCGTTGTCCGGCATCCGGGGGGCCGCCCAGCTTCTCGAACAGAACGCTTCCGACGAAGACCGTCCGCTAGCCGAATTGATCCGAGAGGAAGCCGACCGGATCTCGACCCTGATCGGGCGCATGGAAATCTTCACGGATTACGGTCCGTTCGAACGCAAGCCGGTGAACATCCATAAGGTCCTGGACCGCGTGCAGCGCTTGGCGGAAACCGGGTTCGGCGCCAACGTCCGCTTTCGCGACGATTTCGACCCGTCGCTGCCGCCGGTGCCGGGCGACCACGATCAGTTGGTGCAGATTTTCCTGAACCTGGTCAAGAACGCCTGTGACGCCTGCCCGGAAGTGGGCGGTGAGATCAATCTGCGCACCTCTTATCAGCACGGCGTGCGGTTCGCGCTGTCCGGCCACAAGGAAAAGGTGGCGCTGCCCTTGAAGGTTTCCATCATCGACAACGGGCCCGGCATCCCCGAGGACCTGACATCCAATCTGTTCGATCCCTTCGTGACATCGAAACCCAACGGCACCGGTCTGGGCCTTGCCCTGGTTGCCAAACTGGTGGGCGACCACGGCGGTGTGGTTGAATGCGAAAGCCGCCCGGGACGCACCGAATTCCGCGTCATGCTGCCGTTCTACGAAGACACTGATCCGGGAGACACGAAATGAACGGATGCACCGTCCTTGTCGCCGACGATGACGCGGCGATCCGTACCGTGGTCGCGCAGGCGCTCGGTCGCGCCGGGCTTGACGTCAAGACCACGGGCCAGGCCTCGACATTGTGGGATTGGGTATCGGCGGGTGAGGGCGATATCGTCATCACCGACGTCATCATGCCCGATGAAAACGGCCTGGACCTGATCCCCCGCATCAAGGAAATCCGCCCCCAATTGCGCATCATCGTGATGAGTGCGCAGAACACCATCCTGACGGCGGTCAAGGCCGCCGAAAGCGGGGCCTTTGAATACCTGCCCAAGCCGTTCGACATCAACGAATTGGTCTCCATCGTGCGCCGCGGGCTGGAAGCGCCGCCCGAGCAACCGGGACTGAGCCCGGAGCATGCCGGCGTTGAAAAGCTGCCGCTGGTCGGCCGCTCGCCCGCCATGCAGGAAATCTATCGCACTTTGGCGCGCCTGATTTCGACCGACCTGACCGTGCTGATTACCGGCGAGTCGGGCACCGGCAAGGAATTGGCGGCGCGGGTGCTCCACGACTACGGCAAGCGCAAGCGCGGTCCCTTCGTTGCCGTGAATATGGCGGCCATTCCCCGGGAACTGATCGAAAGCGAACTGTTCGGCCATGAAAAGGGGGCCTTCACGGGGGCCACCATGCGGTCCTCGGGCCGGTTCGAACAGGCCGAAGGCGGCACCCTGTTCCTGGACGAAATCGGCGACATGCCGCTGGAGGCGCAGACCCGCCTGCTACGCGTGCTGCAGGAAGGGGAATACACCTCCGTCGGCGGCCGGGTAACGCGCAAGACCGACGTGCGCATCGTCGCCGCGACCCATCAGGACCTCACCCAACTGACCCGCCAGGGCCGGTTCCGCGAGGATTTGTTCTACCGCCTGAACGTGGTTCCGCTGCGTCTGCCGCCGCTTAGGGAACGCCTCGAGGACATCCCCGAACTGGTCAAAACCTTCCTCGCCAAGGCGGCGGGCGAGGGCTTGCCGTGGAAGATCATCGAAGGCAAGGCCACGGAACGCCTGATGGCCTATGACTGGCCGGGCAACGTGCGCGAGTTGGAGAACCTCGTTCATCGCCTGGCGGCCCTCTATTCGGAAGAAACCATTTCCGAACAGACGATTTCGGCGGAACTCGCCGACCGCGGCCGTAGCGACGACCCGGGGGCCAACCGGGGCTTGTCCCAGGTTGTCGAGGAACGGCTGGAGGCCTACTTCGGCGCCCATGCGGGAGCACTTCCGGCGGCGGGTCTCTACGACCGCGTGTTGCGGGAAATCGAACGCCCCCTGATCTTGCTCACCCTTCGCGCCACGCGCGGCAACCAGGTCAAGGCGGCGGAAGTTCTGGGTCTTAACCGCAATACCCTGCGCAAGAAGATCCGCGACCTCGATATTTCGGTGGTACGGGGCCAAAAATGAACCCGGACGCCAAGCCCGGACAAGGCCCCCTCGGCAGCCTCTGGGCGCTGGTCGGCCTGCGCGGGGCGAGCACCAAGCGTCTCCTGGCCTACGGGCTCGCGGCGGCAGCGGTCGTGTCCTGCGTGGCCACGGCGTTCATGCTGGTGTTCCGGCCGGCCCAGACCCAGAACATCGAAACCATCGTCGCCATGATTTACCTGGACGGCGCGATCCTGCTGCTTCTCGGCATGGTCGTCGGCCAGCGGCTGTTCTCGATCTGGCTCGACCGGCGGCGCGGCCAGGCGGGCTCGGGCCTGCATGTCCGCATGGTGACCCTGTTCGCCCTGGTGGCGACGGCCCCGGCGATCCTGGTCGCGGTGATGTCGGCGACGTTCCTGCATTACGGCGTACAGGCCTGGTTCAACGAACGGGTATCGACGGCGCTCGACCAGTCCATGGGCGTGGCCAGCGCCTATTTGAAAGAACACCGGGAAAACTTCGGCACGGACATCCTGGCCGTGGCCAACGATCTGAACATCAATTCGGGCATTCTGACGCGTGAGCCGTGGCGCCTGGGGCCACTCCTGACCTTCCATACGCGGTCACGCGGGTTCACCGAAGCCGTCATGGTCGACGGCACGGGGAAGGTCGTCGCCCAGTCGGAATTCTCCCGCCCACGCGAGACCGAGGAAATATCCCCCGACATCTTCCAGCAGGCGCAATCCGGCAAGATCACGCTGATCCCGCTTGATGAACAGGACCGTATCCGCGCCATCTACAAGCTGAACCGCTTCGTCGATGCCTATCTGGTGCTTGAACGCTTCGTGAATCCGGACGTCCTCAACCACATCGACACCATCCAGAACGCGGTGCGTGAATATCAGCGCCTGCAGCGGGAGCGGGGTGGCCTTCAGGTCAGTTTCATCCTGATCTTCACCGTGGTTTCCGTGCTGTTGCTGCTGGCCGCTGTATGGACCGGGCTGACGGTCGCGACGCAAGTGGCGGAACCGGTTTCGCGCTTGATTTACGCCGCCGAACGTATCCGCGACGGCGATTTGACGACGACCGTGGAGATCCCGGACGCCGACGATGAACTGGCCTCCCTGTCCCGTGCCTTCAACCGCATGACGGCGCAGATCCGCGGCCAGCAGGAAGGCCTGATTTCCGCCAACCGGGAATTGGACGAACGCCGCCGGTTCACGGAAACGGTGCTGGCCGGTGTATCAGCCGGCGTCGTCGGCCTGGACAAGGACGGGCGCATCAACCTGCCCAACCGATCGGCGTCGATCCTGGTCGGTGAGGACCTGATGCGGGCCAAGGGACGGCTGCTGGTCGATCTGGTGCCGGAATTCGCGCCCCTTTGGACGGAAGCCAAACGCCGGCCCGACCGCCAGCAACGGTCCGAGGTCAAGCTGACCCGGGACGGGGGCGAACGCACGCTGCTGCTGCGCATCGCGGCCGAACGCTTGGCCGGCAAATTGCTGGGCTTCGTCGTCACCTTCGATGACGTCACCGAATTGCTGTCGGCGCAGCGCGCCGCCGCCTGGGCCGACGTGGCAAGGCGCATCGCCCATGAAATCAAGAACCCGCTGACCCCCATTCAGCTGTCGGCGGAACGCTTGAAGCGCAAATACCAGGGCGAAGTCACCTCGGACCCGGAAACCTTTACCACCTGCACGGATACGATCATCCGGCAGGTCGAAGACATCGGCCGCATGGTCGACGAATTCTCGTCCTTCGCGCGTATGCCGCAACCCTCCATCGGGCGCGAGAACCTGTCAAACCTGATTCGTGAAGTCGTCATTCTAGAGCGCTCACGCACGGAAGACATCACGCTTGATCTCACCTTGCCGGACGGCGACATGATGCTGCGTTGTGATCGGCGCCAGGTGTCGCGCGCCCTCACCAACATCCTGAAGAACGCGGCAGAAAGCGTTGAAAGCCGTATTCTTCAGGACAAGACCGATGGTGGCGAAAGCGAACCCGGCCGGATTACCGTCATGGTGACCGACGGCCGCAGCCAGGACGGTGGCGACGAAAGCGTTACCGTGACCGTCGAGGACAACGGCATCGGCCTGCCCGAAGCCGGGCGCGAGCGCCTGACCGAACCCTATGTGACGACACGATCCAAGGGCACCGGCCTGGGGCTGGCCATTGTCCGGAAGATCATGGAAGATCACCAAGGTGACCTTCGCCTTGAGGACCGCCCGGGCGGTGGGGCGCGGATCAGTCTGGTGTTCCGGGACATGGACGACACCGCCGGCGATGGCGACAAGGATCCCATGAAGGTCGCGACCGGCCTGGGACTGGGGTAGGGCTGTCATGGCGCAAGACATTCTCATCGTCGACGACGAAGCCGACATTCGAACCCTGACGGCGGGGATTCTCGAAGACGAAGGCTATGAGACCCGCGAGGCAGCGGACAGCGAGAGCGCGCTCGAAGCCCTGTCGGCCCGGCAGCCCAGCCTGGTGCTGCTCGACATCTGGCTGCAGGGCAGCGAACTGGACGGGCTGCAGATCCTAAAACAGATCAAGCAGAACCATCCGGAGATCCCGGTCCTGATGATGAGCGGCCACGGCACGGTGGAAACCGCCGTCACGGCGATCAAGGACGGTGCCTACGACTTCATCGAAAAACCGTTCAAGGCCGACCGCCTGCTGCTGAATGTGCGGCGGGCGGTCGAGGCCGCGCGCCTGCGCTCGGAAAACGAGGAACTGCGGCTGCGCGCCGGCTCGTCCCTGGAACTGATCGGCACCTCGGCCCCGATGCGGGAGATTCAACAGGTCATCGACCGCGCTGCGCCGTCCAACAGCCGGATTCTGATTTTTGGCCCAAGCGGCAGCGGCAAGGAGATCGTGGCGCGGAACATCCACGCGCGGTCCAACCGCGCCGACGGGCCGTTCGTGATCGTCAACTGCGCCACCATGGCGCCGGACCGGGTCGAAATGGAACTGTTCGGCACCGAAGGCGGCGACGGATCGCGCCGCATCGGCACGTTCGAACGCGCCCATGGCGGGACCCTGGTGCTCGACGAAGTATCGGACATGCCGCTGGAAACCCAGGGCAAGATCGTCCGCGTCCTGCAGGAACAGAATTTCGAGCGGGTCGGCGGCTCGACCCGGGTCCAGGTCAACGTGCGGGTGATCTCGTCGACGACCCGCGACCTGCAGGCGGAAGTCGCCGCCGGCCGGTTCCGCGAGGACCTGTTCTACCGCCTGAACGTGGTGCCTTTGACCGTGCCGGCGCTTGTCGACCGGCGCGAGGACATCCTTGCCCTGACCGATCATTTCATGCACCAGGCCGCCGACGCCACCGGCCAGCAGCCCCGCCGCCTGGGCGAGGACGCATTGGCGGCATTGCAGAGTTATGCATGGCCGGGTAACGTCCGCGAACTTCGCAATGTGATCGAACGGGTGCTGATTTTGGCGCCCGGCGACAACGATACGGTCCTGGGTGCCAGCATGCTGCCGACGGAGTTTCTCGAAGGAATGCAACGCAGTACGATCGGCGGCGACAAGGACTACCTGTCCAAGCCGCTGCGCGACGCGCGCGAAGACTTCGAACGTGAATACCTGAACGCCCAGATGTCGCGGTTCAACGGGAACATCTCGCGCACGGCGCAATTCGTGGGCATGGAACGTTCGGCCCTGCATCGCAAGCTCAAGTCCCTCGGCCTGACGGACGAGGACCGCGGGACGCCATGACCTTTTCTTGCCCCCCTGCCGCATCCGAAAAGGGACGTTCGGTATGAAGATTATCGTTTGCGGCGCCGGCCAGGTCGGCATCAACATTGCCCGCCAGTTGGCGTTGGAAAACCACGACGTGACCATCGTCGACCAGGCGCCGGACCTCGTGCGCCGGGTATCGGATACCCTGGATGCCCAGGCCGTGGTCGGTCACGCCTCCCATCCGGATGTGTTGGAGCGCGCCGGCATCGCCGACGCCGACATGCTGATCGCGGTGACCCTGACCGACGAGATCAACATGGTCGCCTGTCAGGTCGCTCATTCCCTGTTCGACGTGCCGACCAAGATCGCCCGTATCCGGCAGAAAAGCTATCTCGACCCCATGTGGGCCAACCTGTTCTCCCGCGACAATCTGCCCATCGACGTCATCATCTCGCCGGAGATGGAAGTCGCGCGCGCCGTCGCCCGGCGCCTGCGGATTCCCGGCGCCATGGACATGATCCCCCTGGCCGACGGGGCAGTGACGCTGCTGGGGGTGCGCTGCACCGAGGAATGCCCGCTGCTGAACACGCCGTTGAAGCAACTGACCCAGTTGTTCCCGGACCTCAATATCGTGGTTGTCGGACTGGTCCGCGACGGCAATGCCATCGTGCCGGAGGCCAACGATCAAATGGCGCCCGGCGACGAAGTCTATTTCGTGGTCGATACCGCCCAAATCAGCCGTGCCATGACGGCCTTCGGATACGACGCGGGCGAGGCTCGGCGCCTGTTGATCATCGGCGGCGGCAACATCGGCCTGGTTCTGGCGCAGGAGATCGAACGCGAATATCCCTGGGTCAAAGCCAAGATCATCGAACACAACAAAGAACGCGCCGAATACATCTCCGGCCAGTTGGACAGCACGGTGGTGCTGAACGGCGACGCGCGTGACATCGAAATTCTGGAAGAAGCCAACATCCGCGGCACGGATACGGTCGTCGCGGTCACCAATGATGACGAAAGCAACATCCTGGCCTCACTGCTGGCCAAGAAGTTCGGCTGCGAGCGCACGGTGACCCTGGTCAACACATCGATCTACGAACAGCTGATCGGTTCTCTTGGCATCGATGTCGTGGTCAGCCCGCGCAACATCACCGTTTCGACGATCCTTCAGCATGTCCGGCGCGGGCGCATTCATTCGGTCCATGCCGTGCGCGAGGGCCTGGGGGAACTGATCGAGGCCGAAGCGCTGGAAACCTCGGATCTGGCCGGCAAGACGCTGAAGGAAATCCAGTTGCCCGCCGGCGTCGTGATCGGCGCCATCGTGCGCGACGGCAAGATGCTGTTCCCGCGCGGCACGACCACGGTCGAGGCCGGCGACCGGGTGATCCTGTTCTCGGCGCCGGAATCGATCCGCAAGGTCGAAAACATGTTCGCCGTGCAATTGGAGTACTTCTAAGCCGGTGACCGATTCGCGCCTTCCATCGCCGTCGGGCCTGCCCAAGGCCGTCGTGTTCGACTGGGATAACACCCTGGTCGACACCTGGCCGATCATCCACGACGCCCTGAATCATACCTTCCGCACCTGGGGCCTGCCGGAATGGACCTTGGCGGAAACCCATGCCAAGGTCCGCAAATCCATGCGTGACAGCTTTCCCGGCCTGTTCGGCGACGACTGGGAAAAGGCCGGTGACGTGTTCTATGAACGCTATGGCGCCATCCATGCGGAAAAGCTGCAGCCGGCGGCGGGGGCAGGGGGCCTACTGCAGAGACTGGTGAACGCAGGCGTGTATCTGTGCGTGGTGTCGAACAAGAAAGGCGCGTTCCTGCGCAAGGAAGCCCAGGCGCTCGGCTGGACCGATCATTTCGGCGCCCTCGTCGGGGCGCTTGACGCGCCGCGAGACAAGCCGGCCCGTGATCCCATCGACATGGCGCTCAGCCCCGGCGGCGTGGCGGCCGGGGACGGCGTTTGGTTCGTCGGCGATGCCGATATCGACATGGAATGCGCCCATGGGGCCGGCTGCTATCCGGTGCTGATTCGCCCTCAAGCGCCGGGGATCGATGAATTCAGCGACTTTCCTCCGGCCCTCCATTTCACCGATTGCGATAGTCTTTGCAAGTTCACTCAGACACTGTAAGCTTTCGCATAAGGCTGGTTAGCCGATACAAACAAAAGAGAAAACAACAACAGGGAGCCCGGAACAAAGTCGGACGCGGCATTACGGCCAGCGCGCAGGAGCGAGGTGCGGCTGCAAAATGACTTTGGGGTGGGGAGAGATGTCGTCAGAAAAATCACAAAACGTGCAGGACGTTTTTCTAAACCACATCAGGAAGAACAAAACGGCGGTCACGGTGTTTCTGGTCAACGGTGTCAAACTGCAGGGAATTGTTACCTGGTTTGACAATTTTTCCGTTCTCCTGCGCCGGGATGGGCATACCCAGCTGGTGTATAAGCACGCCATCTCGACGGTCATGCCGTCCGTTCCCATTCAGCTGTTCGAACCGGATGCCGCCGAGTCCGTCGAGGGTTGACCGACCAAACGCCAGGTGATGTCACGTCCGCCGCCAAGGCGGCGAGTGCCGGCACCTGCGCGGTGATCCACCCGAACATGGCGGCACCGGGCGGTGCCGAAAGCCGCGGCGCGCGCGCCAGCTTGGACGAAGCCGTGGCGCTGGCCGGGGCCATCGACCTGGATGTCGTCCATGCGGAAACCTTCGAACTGGTCCGCCCCCGGCCCTCGACCCTGTTGGGCAAGGGCACGGTAGAGCGCATCGGCGAGACCCTCCATGCCCTGCATGACTGCGATCTGGTCGTCGTCAACGCCAACCTGACGCCGGTCCAGCAGCGCAACCTGGAAACCGCCTGGGATACCAAGGTCATCGACCGCACGGGCCTGATCCTGGAGATTTTCGGTGCCCGGGCACGAACCAAGGAAGGCCGGCTTCAGGTCGGCCTGGCGGCGCTCAACTATCAGCTTGGCCGCCTGGTCCGCAGCTGGACCCACCTCGAACGCCAGCGCGGCGGCTCGGGCTTCATGGGCGGTCCCGGCGAACGGCAGATCGAACTGGATCGGCGCATGATCCGCCAGAGCATCGCCCGCCTGAAGCGGGAACTGGTCGAGGTCAAACGCACGCGCTCCCTGCAGCGCCGCGCCCGCCAGCGGGTCCCTTATCCCGTAGTCGCCCTGGTCGGGTACACCAACGCCGGTAAGTCGACCCTGTTCAACCGCCTGACCGGGGCCGACGTGGTGGCCAAGGACCAGTTGTTCGCGACCCTGGACCCGACCATGCGCCGGCTTGATCTGCCGGAAGGTGGGCCGGTCATCCTGTCGGACACGGTGGGATTCATCTCCGACCTGCCGCACCAGCTGGTCAACGCCTTCCACGCGACCCTGGAAGAGGTCGTGGAAGCCGACATGATCCTGCATGTCCGCGATATCGCCGACCCGGAAACGGACATCCAGCGCCGCGACGTGCTGAAGGTCCTGACCGACCTGGGCTTGGGCGAAGACACGGAAACGCCGATCACCGAGGCGCTGAACAAGATCGACCTGTTGCCGGCGGAGGCGCGGGCCGCCCTTGAGGAACGCGTCGCCCGTCAGGACAACAACCCGCCCGTGGCCATCTCCGCCGTGACCGGGCAGGGGCTCGACCGCCTGGTCCAGCGCATCCAGGACGTCCTCGGCGATAAACTGAGCGAACTGGAGTTGGATCTGGGCTTCGATGAGGGCGCCACCCTGGCCTGGATCTATGAGCACGGGGAGGTCCTGGACCGCGCCGACGGCGAGGACGGCATCCATTTGCGCGTGCGCCTGGACCCGCGCAGCCATTCCCAGCTTCTCACCCGAATCGACAGCAGCCGCCAGAGCCGTCTACACTAGCGCGAAGGTCCCGGCGCAGGGGCCGCCTACACCGGTTGGTAACCATTTCCCGCTAAACCGGGTTCATCGCAATCCGGCGACAGCAACGCATCCGCGACAGACGGACGGGTACCCATGGCAACAAACCGCAGCCAGAATAAATGGCGCTCCAAGAACAAGCTGGTCAAACGTCAGTTGAACGTCATGGCCAAAAGCCATGTCCATGACCATCTTCAGCGCCTAGCCGACGATTTCCGTCTGCGCGGCAAGGGCGAGGCCGTGTCCTTCGCGACCTTCATCACCCGGGCCCTGATGCAACGTGCCGATTACAGCGACGATGTGGCGCAGATGCTGGAAGACCTTGCCGAGGCCTTCCACCGCGACCGCGATATTCATTCCAACTGATCCGCCGCCGACCCGCGGCAAGGCCTGACATCTTGTCCATCAATCTCGACATCGATCCCGACCGCGTCGCCGACATCCTGCGCGAAGCAGCGGCGACGGAAATCCTGCCGCGCTTCCGCACCCTGAAAAGCCACGAAATTTCGGAAAAGAACCCGGGCGACCTGGTGACCGTGGCCGACAAGGCGTCAGAGGCCTTCCTGACAGCCCGCCTTCGATCCTTGATCCCCGGCGCCCTGATCGTCGGCGAGGAAGCCCATGAGGACCGCCCCGAAGCTCTGGGCGAGATCAATGACGCCGACTGGAGCTGGATCATCGATCCCCTGGACGGGACCCATAACTTCGCCCACGGGACGCCGCGCTTCGCGGTCATCGTGGCGCTCGCCCGGCGCGGCGAAACGGCGATGGGCTGGATATACGACCCCAATGGCGATCATCTGGCCATGGCGCAGGCGGGCGCCGGCGCCGCCATCGACGGCGTGCGGATGCACTTGGACACGACCGCTCCGATCACGGAGATGACCGGCAGCCTGGGGAACAAGTTTGCCGACCGCCTGCGCGCCCGCGCTGTGTCACCCGATGCGCCGCCCATCCCCAAAGCCTTCCTGCGGTATCGCTGCGTCGGCCTGGAATACATGGACCTGGCGCGGGGCGGCCTCGACTTTGCCCGCTATGCCGGAAAGCTGATGCCCTGGGACCATGCGGCGGGGGTTTTGCTGCATGCCGAAGCCGGCGGCCACGCCGCCATGACCGGCGACGGGCGGATCTACAGACCCGGCACAAGGCCGCCTGGCGACGCCCTGCTGCTGGCGCCCGATACCGCGGCCTGGACCGAGCTGAACACCTTGATGTCCTGAGACATTTCCCGCCTTGCCCCCCGGCGGCTGGAGCGCTACCAAGCAAGACGGCATTATCCTTTCCAACAAACGACAAGGAGGCGGCATGGCACGCTGCGCATTCATCGGCCTCGGCGTCATGGGCTATCCCATGGCCGGGCATCTGGCGAAAAACGGCCATCAGGTCACCGTTTACAACCGGACCACGGCCAAGGCCGAGAAATGGGCGGCCGACCACGGCGGCGCCTTCGGCGCCACACCTGCGGAAGCGGCCAAGGGGGCGGAATTCGTGTTCTGCTGCGTCGGCAACGACGACGACCTGCGCGCCGTGACCTATGGTGACGACGGTATGCTGGCGGGCATGGCGGCGGGCACGGTGCTGGTCGACCACACCACGGCCTCCGCCGCGGTCGCCCGCGAAATCGCCGCCAAGGCCGCGGAAAAAGGCATCGCCTTCATCGACGGCCCCGTGTCCGGTGGCCAGGCGGGCGCCGAAAACGGCGTGCTGACCGTCATGTGCGGCGGCGGGGAAGGGTATTTCGCCGGCGCCGAGCCGGTGATCCAGGCCTACGCCCGCGCCGTCACCCTGCTGGGTCCGGTCGGATCGGGCCAACTCTGCAAGATGGTCAACCAGATCTGCATCGCCGGCCTGCTCCAGGGCCTGTCCGAAGGGCTCGACTTCGGCATGCGCGCCGGGCTCGACGTCAAGCAGGTGCTCGACGTGATCTCCAAGGGGGCGGCGCAAAGCTGGCAGATGGAAAACCGCGGCAAGACCATGGTCGACGACCAGTTCGAGTTCGGCTTCGCCGTCGACTGGATGCGCAAGGATCTGGGCATCTGTTTCGCCGAGGCCGAGAGCAACGGCGCCGAACTGCCGGTCACCCGCCTCGTCGACAGCTATTACAAGGACGTCCAGGACATGGGCGGCGCCCGCTGGGATACCTCGTCCCTGATCCGCCGCCTGCGCCGCGAATAGGTCACGGCGTTCGGGGAAGGCGGCGTCAATGACCTATGACGAATTCAACGCCTTCTGCCGAACGCTGCCGGCCACGACCCATGTCGTGCAATGGGGTGGGGCCGACGTGTGGAAGGTCGGCGGCAAGGTATTCGCCATCGGCGGCTGGAACGCGGGCGACCTTGCCGGTATCACCTTCAAGGTCTCGGAATTCGCCTATGACGTGCTGCGCGACATGCCGGGCCTGCGCCCGGCCCCTTATCTTGCGTCACGCGGTATGAAATGGATCCAGCAGTATGCCGAACCTGGACTGAGCGACGCCGAGCTGAAGGATCACCTCGCGGAGTCCCACCGGCTCGTCTCCTTAGGCTTGACCAAGAAGCTGCAACGGGAACTGGGGCTGAACCAGGACGGCTGAGCGATCAGCGCAGGCTGATCTGCATCTGCGGCGTGGCGCGGTAGATGTTGGGAATACGGTAGATATAGACCTTGGTGCGTGGGCCGCGGGCGGGGAAATCCTTCACCTCGTCGGCGTTATGGCTGATCACCTTGGTATCGGTGATGACCCGCAGTTCGCCCGAGGTATTCAACCCCGATTGGACGATCTGGTCCTTCTGGCTTTTGCCCAAGGACCGGCCCAGCATGTTTACGATGCGGGTTTCCTTGTTGTAGGCGATGCCGAAGATATGCTCGTTGCGGCGCAGAAAGGTGACCGACTTGGCCCGCAGCAGGTCGCCCTCGCGATGCCAGTGCATCTTGAAATAGCCCTGCTTGATGTAGCTGAAATCGGATGCATCCGGGTCGCGCTCAATATCCGCCTTCAGCTTCTTGACCTCGTCGACTTCCTGGGCCCCCTGGACCTTGCCGTCCTTGAGCGCACTGTATAGCCGCGTATCGACCATGTAGCCGGAGAACGTGAGCTTGTAATAGCCGCGCCGATCCAACTCGATCTCGGCGTCGAAACGCGCCGGCAGATAACAGCCGGATAGCGCGACCGCGGCGACAAGGAGGATCAGCAGGGGGCGAAGACGGCGGAACATGCGGGAAACCTTGCCCTTGATCGGTTTAAGTCCTTCAACCTTCTAACCTATTCAGGGCGTCCGGTCAGCGGTTTTGATTGTTCGCCAGTCTAATCGAAGGGCGTGTCATGGGCCTTTTCGGCCTGCCAGGCGGCTTCCATCTCGTCGAGGCTCGCATCCGCCGGGTCGCGGCCGTCGGCCCGCAGGCGCTTTTCCATGCGCCGGAAGCGGTCCTCGAACTTGTGGTTGCCCCGGCGCAACGCCGTTTCCGGGTCGATCTTCAGATGGCGGGCCAAATTGGCGACGGCGAACAACAGATCGCCCATTTCCTCCTCGACCCGCGCCTTGGGGGCGCCGGCAGCCATCTCGGCCCGCAGTTCGGCCAGTTCTTCCTCGATCTTGGCGATCACCGGCTCGGCCTCGGGCCAGTCGAAGCCGATGCGGGCGGCGCGTTTCTGAAGCTTTTCCGCACGGGTGAGGGCGGGAAGGGGGATCGCCACGCCGTCCAGCGCACTGGCGTCTTCCGCCGACGTCTCGCCCTTTTCCGCCCGCTCCCGGGCTTTCAGGTCTTCCCAATGGACGGTCTGGGCCTCGGCCGTGGCGATATCGGCGTCGCCGAACACATGGGGGTGGCGGCGGACCATCTTGTCGGCGATGGCGCGGGCCACGTCGTCGTAATCGAAATGCCCCGCTTCCTCGGCCATGCGGGCGTGAAAAACTACCTGCAAAAGCAAGTCGCCAAGTTCACCACGCAGGTCGGCCATGTCGGCGCGTTCGATAGCGTCGGCAACCTCGTAGGCTTCCTCGATCGTGTACGGTGCAATGGTTTCGAACGTTTGCGCAACGTCCCATTCGCAACCGCGCTGCGGATCGCGAAGGCGGGCCATGATCGAAAGGAGGCGGGCTAGTTGTTCGGACATCGGCGGCTCCGGCACAGGACCAACTAAAGGATGATAATATATATTATGTTAAATGCGAGGGCGGCTCATCGGGGTTTGATTTCGGTCGTGCCCTCAGATTACCAGCGTGA
>PALN01000036.1 GCA_002706405.1 Rhodospirillaceae bacterium
GGACCGGGGTGCGCTCGTCATGAGGAGGAATGGTCGGCGCGTCACGCAGGTCGGTGACCTCGGCCGCGGGCAAGGGCGGGCGCTCCGGCGCCGCTTCGGCGACGGGTTCCGGCAGGGTGACGGGAGCGTCGGCGGCCTCCGCCTGCGGCGGGGCGGCCTCGGGGATCGGGCCGGCGGTCTGTTCCGTTTCGGCGACGGCGCGGTCGAGGGCCTGATCGATGGCCTGATCCGTGGGCAGGTCGGGTTTCGGGCGGCGGTAGGCCAGCAGGAAATGGGCGATCACATGATGGCCCAGGCGCACGGCGGCCTGGGGGGCGGACAGGCCGTTCGCGTCGCGGGCGCGCGGGTCCGCGCCCGAGGCGACGATCTGTTTGACGGCGTCCAAATCATTGGCGTGGATGGCGGCGAACAAGGCGCCGGCGCCGCTGTCCTGAGCCTGGGCGCGGGGCGCGGTGATCACAACGGTGGCTCCCAGGCACAAGGCCAGGGCCGCCGCGCGGATCGCGCTGCATCCTATAACGGATTGATTTAAATGGCGTTTCGCCATCATCCCTTGCCCAACTTTGCGGCCGCGGCGGAACCCCGTCCGCGCGTGCCGACCCCGACAGCCTACCATGGACCGGGCCCCCAGCGGGAGCCCGCGACCATGACCCCGAATCCACCATGGAAATATGGCGATTTAGGGTAAAAATCCAGTTAAGCGGTTGATTCGACGGGAAATGCGACCTTACGCGGCGGCGCGTGCCTTGGCATCGGCCAGGATCATGTCCGAGGCTTTTTCCGCGATCATGATGGCCGGCGCGTTGGTATTGCCCGAGGTAATCGTCGGCATGATCGAGGCATCGACCACGCGCAGCCCGCTCATCCCGTGCACGCGCAGCCGGTCATCGACCACCGCGTCCGGGTCCGTTCCCATCTTGCAGGTGCCGACGGGATGAAAAATCGTGGTGCCGATCTGCCCCGCCGCGTCGGCCAATTCGTCATCCGTGGTCAGATGCGCGCCCGGCTTGTATTCCTGGGGCTTGAAGCGGGCGAGCGCCGGCTGTGCCACGATCTCGCGGGTCAGGCGCAGGGCGTCGGCCGCGACCTTGCGGTCGCCCGGGGTGGACAGATAGTTGGGCTGGATTGCCGGCGGCGTGAACGGATCGGGCGAGGTGATGTGGACGGTGCCCCGGCTTTCCGGGCGCACGTTGCACACGCTGGCCGTGAAGGCCGGGAAGGGATGCAGCGGCTTGTCCCAGGAATCCAGCGACAGCGCCTGAATGTGATACTGCAGATTGGGCGTTTCCCGCGACGGGTCCGACTTGGCGAAAGCCCCCAGGGTCGACGGCGCCATGGACATGGGGCCCTTTCGGAACAGCGCGTATTCCAACGCGATGCCCATCTTGCCGATCAGGGAGCCCGCCCGCTGGTTCAAGGTCTTCGTGCCTTCGACCCGGTAGATCGGGCGGATCTGCAAATGGTCCTGCAGGTTGCCGCCGACGCCCTTCAATTCGTGGCGGACCTCGATGCCCAGGCCCTGCAGCAGTGCCCCCGGCCCGATGCCGGAGACCTGCAGGATCTGCGGCGAGCCGATGGAGCCGGCCGACAGGATGACTTCGCCCCGGCAGGCCACGCCCGCGTCCTCGCCCGCGACGCGCAGGTCCAGGCCGGTCACGGTCTTGCCCGAGAGGCGCAGCCCCTTCACATGGGCATGGGTGACGATGTCCAGATTGGCGCGGTCTTTGGCCGGGCCCAGAAACGCCTTCGAGGTGTTCCAGCGCAGGCCCCGGCGCTGATTGACGTGGAAATAGCCGCAGCCTTCGTTGTTGCCCTTGTTGAAATCGTCGACCTTGGGAATGCCTGCTTCGGCGGCCGCGTCCCGGAAGGCGTCCATGATTTCCCAGGTCGTGCGCACGTTCTCGACCCGCCATTCGCCGCCGGCCTGATGGAATTCGTCAAGCGGCACGGCGGCCTGGTCCTCGGATTTCTTGAAATAGGGCAGGACGTCGTCCCAGCTCCAGCCGCGGTTGCCCATCTGGGCCCATTGGTCGTAATCGCGGGCCTGGCCGCGCATGTAGATCATGCCGTTGATGGACGAACAGCCGCCCAGGACCTTGCCGCGCGGATAGTTGAGCGCCCGCCCGCCGAGGCCGGCGATGGATTCGGTTTTGAAGCACCAGTCCGTGCGCGGATTGCCCATGCAGAACAGATAGCCGACGGGGATATGTATCCAGTGGTAGTTGTCCTTGCCGCCCGCTTCCAGCAGCAGGACCCGGTTGGCCGGGTCGCTGGACAGGCGGTTGGCCAGGACGCAGCCGGCGGTGCCGGCGCCGACGATGACGTAATCGTATTCTCCCAGATCGCGCATGGGCTGTTCTTTCGCCTTTCCTGGAGTTTGTCTCTCGGGTTTGTTGCCCGCCGCTTGGTGCCGAATGCGGCGGTTCCGTCGTTCAGTTGCCGAACAGGCCGAAAAAGCCTTTGCGTTTGGCCGTCGTGGTCAGGGTACTCAACGGTCGGCGCATGGCAATAGCTTCGATGATCCGGAACTGCCCGCCGGTCAGCTTGCTGAACCGGCAGCCCAGGCTGGTCTCCGCGTAGTCGATGCGCATGACCTCGCCATTGGCGCCCAGCGGCACGCGGCCGTCGTCTGCGGTGACGACATGGGTGATGGTGAAGCTTTGGCCCGGGCGCATCTTGCCGATGGCATTTTTCAGCCGAAATCCGCCGACGCTCATGTCGCCGACGGGGAATTCATGGCCGCCGATAACGAATTTGACGCCCTTGACGTCCAGGCGTACATCGCGGCGTCTATTGTCGTCCTTGAATCCGACCAGTTTGCGCCCGCTCATTCACCGTGTCCCGATTTATTGGTTACGGAATAATACTCCCGAACGTGCGCGGAAGAACCAGACTTTTGAACTTTTTCAAGGGCCGGAAATGGGAGGGGCGGAGCGGAACGCCGAAACTATGGCCGCGTTCCGCCGTCGTTGTTAGAGTGACCGCCCGTGACGACCTGAAAGCATGACCATGCCAAAAACCCTGATCCTGACCTTTATCGCCGACGACCGGCCGGGCCTGGTGGAACGCATTTCGCAAACCGTGGCGGATGCCGGGGGTAACTGGCTGGACAGCCGCATGGCGCATTTGGCCGCCAAGTTCGCGGGCATCGCCGAGGTCGAAATCGATGAATCCAAGATTACCGGCCTGGAATCGAGCCTGCGCGCACTGGATGCCGAGGGCTTTCATTTGGTGGTGGAAGCCGCCGCCGACATCGCGGCCCCTACGGGCCCGGTGTTCGAGATCGAGCTTCTGGGCCCCGATCATCCGGGCATCCTGCGCGATATTTCCCATTGCCTGGCGGAACGCGGCATCAGCGTCGAGGATATGGAAACGGACATTCGCGAAGCGCCCCATTCCGGCGGCACGCTGTTTCACGCCCATGCCCGGGTGCGCGCGCCCAAAGGCCTGAGCGACGACGATCTTCGGAACAGCCTGGAAATCTTGGCCGGCGCGCTGATGGTTGATATTACGGTCGGCAAAATTCTCTGACACCAACACCCCTCGGGAGGACATCCATGGAAATGAAAATGACGGGTCGCAAGGCCCTGGTGACGGGCGGCAGCATGGGCCTGGGCCGGGCCATCGCCCAGGCCTTCAGCAGCGCCGGGGCGGAAGTCGCCATCGTCGCCCGCCGCGCCGACGTGCTGGCCCAGACCAAGGCGGAAATCGAAGCCGCCACCGGGGGGCGGATCGTCGCCGTGGCCGGCGACGTCTCGACCGCCGAAGGCTGCCAGGCCGCCTGGGACGCGGCCATCGCCGAACTGGGCCAAATCGACGTTCTGGTCAACAACGCGGGGTCGTCCCACCGCGCGCCCTTCGTCGAGGTGACCGACGACGAATGGCAGGCTGATATCGACCTCAAGCTGTTCGCCGCCATCCGCCTGTGCCGTCTGGCGTTCCCGGGGATGACCGAGCGCAAATGGGGCCGCATCATCAACGTGCTGAATTCGGGCGCCAAGGCGCCGCCGCCATCGGGCGCGCCGACCGCCGTGACCCGCGCCGCCGGCATGGCGCTGACCAAGGTTCTGGCCGGCGAGGGCGCGCCCCACAACGTTCTGGTCAACTCCCTGCACGTGGGTAAGATCGAAAGCGATCAATGGGTGCGCCGCGCGGCTCAGCAGGGCAACGACATCGAGGCGTTCTACGCCGAACAGGGAAAGGCCCTGCCCATGGGCCGCTTGGGCAAGGCGGAGGAGTTCGCCGCCGCCGCCTGTTTCCTGGCGTCGGATGCGGGGTCCTACATCTGCGGGGCGGCCATCAACGTGGACGGCGGCCTGTCGCCGGTGGTCTAGAACGCCCGGTCGGCGGTCAATAATCACCCATGACGGGTTGTGTGATATTTAGACTCAACGGTTTATAGGCAGCACGCCCGTGATGGCATAAACTTTCCCGGCGTGGGTTTGGGAAGATTAGAGGAGGCAGCGGTCAATGTCCGCAGATGCCGATCATATGCTTGTCCGCTATATCATTGATAGCCAGGACGGATCGCGCGAGGTGTTCAACCTGGACATCTCTCTGCCGGACGTCACGTTGAAGCAGCCTCAGGGCGCGGATTTGCCCGATTGGACCCGCCTGGACTACCACAAGTGCGAACATTGCCCGCTGACCAAGAAGACCCATCCCCATTGCCCAGTGGCCGCGCTTCTGGTCGATTACGGTCAGCGCGTCGGGCGCATGGTGTCCTATGCCCAGGTCGACCTGACGGTCGAGCAGGGGGCGACGACGACCACGGCTAAGGTGCCGGCGCAGGAAGCCCTGCGCTCCGTCCTGGGATTGGTCATGGCGACCAGCGGCTGTCCGCATATGTCGTTCTTTCGTCCGCTCGCGCGTTACCACGTGCCCTTGGCGGACATGGAACTGACGATCCTGCGCGCCATGTCGTTCTATCTTGTCGGCCAGTATTTCGGCGGCAAGGACAAGCCCGATTGGGACACCAGCTTCGACGGTCTGATCAAGATTTATGAGAACGCGCAAGAGGTCAACAAAGGCATGGCAGAGCGCCTGCGCAATGCCGAAGTGTTTACGGAGCTTAATTGGCTGGCGGCGCTGGACACCTTCGCCGGGATGATGCCGCTGACCATCCAGCGCTCGCTTTTGAAGGCCAAGGCCTATTTCCTGAACTAACCCTTATTTCTTCCCCACGTAAGCAGACGAGACCATCATGAGCCCAGACAGCACCTATTCCGACGGCCGCATCGCGGCCGATGATCTGCCCGCCCCCTATGACGGCCCCCGGCCGCAGGATGCGCTTCCCGAACTGTTCATCCAAGACGGCTACGCCAACGACGATCCGCGCCTGTGGGTGCCGCTGGCGCCGGGCCGCTGGTCGCGGCCCCTGTGCCTGAACGTGTCCAACGGCTACTGGGTGCATCTGACCAAGGTGGTCGGCGGCGGCATGTTGTCGCGCCACCGTCATCCGGCGCCCGTGCACGGCTTCGTCATCAAGGGCCGTTGGCGTTATCTGGAACGGGACTGGATAGCCGAGGCGGGCTCCTACCTGTACGAACCGCCGGGCGACATCCATACCTTGGTGGTCGAGCCCGACTGCGACGAGATGATCACCCTGTTCCACAACACGGGTGCCCTGATCTATTGCGACGAAGACGGCAACACGGTCGGCACCACGGACGTGTTCGACCGGGTCGATGCCTGCCGTAAGCATTTCACCGAGGTCGGCCTGGGTGCCGATTACGTGGAGCAGTTCATCCGTTAACGCCTGAATTCCCCCTCACCCTGTCCCTCTCCCCCGTGGACGAGGGCGAGGGGACTCGCGGACGAACGCTCCCTCTCCCCCCGAGGGAGAGAGGGTTGGGGTGAGGGGCGTTTCCTCGAAATCTTCGGCTAAGCCAAAACCACCAGCGCATCCACGGCGATCGGGCGGTCGTCCGCGATGATCACCGGGTTGATGTCGATCTCGGTGATTTCCGGATGGGCCAGCGCCGCGGCACTCACGCCGGTGATGGCGCGGGCCAGGGCGGGGCGGTCGACGGCGGGCAGGCCGCGCACGGGGCCGAGCAGAGCCTTGGCGCGGATTTCATCCATCATCGCCAGCGCCTCGCGCTCGCTGACCGGAGCCAGGCGCAGGACCGTATCGTTCAGCGCCTCGGCGAAGATGCCGCCGAGCCCGAAGGTGACGCAGGGGCCGTATTGCGCGTCCCGCGTCATGCCGACCAGGAATTCTCGCTTGCCGGCCGCCATCTCCTGCACCAGCAGACCGCCGCCCTCGGGCAGCAGGGGCCACAGCCGCGCTGAAGCCGCGGCGACCGATTCCGTGTCGGGCAGGCCGATTTCGACCAACCCGGCCTCGGTCTTATGGGCAAGGTCCGGCGCACTTCCCTTGAGGACGACCGGGAAGCCGATTTCCTGCGCGGCGCGGGCCGCGTCGCCCGGATCGCGGGCAATGATCTCCCGGGTCACCGGCACGCCATAGGCTGCCAGTACTTGCTTGGAGCGGTATTCGGACAGGGTCCGCGTGCCCTCGGCACGGGCCTGCTTGATGATGTCGCCGGGGGTCATTGGTCTGCCTCCACATCTCGGGCGTCGAGGAAACGGCGGTAGTCCAGCAGTGCCCGCATGGCGCGCACGGCCCCCCGGGCCGAGAAATATATCGGTATCTGATTGCGCTTGATCTGCGGGATCGCCTGGGCGGCCAGGGACTGGGCCCCGGTCCAGGCGATGATGACGGGCTTGTCGGTCGCCCGCGCGGCTTCGGTGAAAATGTCGCAATAGAAGCTGGCCCGGGGTTCGCCCACCATGGTGACCAGCAGGAACACGCCGTCGATCATGTCCTGTTCCAGCACCGTGCGGATGGTGTCTTGATAACCCGTGGGGGAACTTCGGATCTGCTGCGTCACGTCGATCGGATTGCGCAACGCGCCGAACGGCGGGATGAACTGTTTGAGCGTTTCCTGCGCCGCTTGCGGCAGTTCCGGCACGTCGAGCCCGAAGCGGTGGCATTCATCGGCGCAGACGCCGCAGATGCCGCCGGACGGCCCGATCAGGCCCATGTTGGGCCCCTTCGGCAGCTTGTCCAAAAGGCGGGAAAAGGTGATCGCCGTGGGCAGCAGGTCGGCCGCGTCCTCGACCCGCACCACGCCGTATTTCCGGCACACCGCGTCGAACACGGCGTTCGAGCCGACCATGGCCCCCGTGTGTGATGCCGCCGCCGCCGCCGATACATCGGACAGGCCGATCTTGTAGACCACCACGGGCTTGCCCGCCCGGGCCGCCTTGGCACAGGCGCGGGTGAATTTGTCCGGGTCGCGGATGCCCTCGATGAACATCGCGATCACCTTGGTGTCGGGATCGTCGGCCAGATAATCCAGATAGTCCGCGACCTGCAGGTCGGCTTCGTTGCCGACGGAAATCCAATGGCTGAACCCGCCCTGTTCCTCGTTCCCGGTACCGAGCATGGAGCCGCCGACGGCCCCCGATTGGGTCAGGAAGGCGATGTCGCCCTTGTTGAAACGCGGCATGGCGCAGACCATGGAGGTGCAGCAGACCATGTCGCCCACGATAGAAATCATGCCGTTGGTGTTGGGTCCGCAGAACCGCACCCCGCCCGCCTTGGCGGCGGCGATCAGGTCGGCTTCCAATTGCGGCTCTCCGGCTTCGGAAAACCCTGAAGCCAGCACGATGGCCGTCTTCACGCCCTTGGCGCCGCAATCCTTCATCACGGCGACGCTGGCCTTGGCAGGCACGGCGATCAGGGCCAGGTCGATGTCGTCCGGAATGTCGGTGACGCTGGGATAACAGGTAAGGCCCCGGATTTCCGTTTCCTTGGGGTTCACGGGATAGACCTTGCCCGCATAGCCATGGGCAAGCAGATAGTTGAGCGCGACCGTCCCCAGTTTGTCGCCGCCCACTTCGTTCTTTTTCTGGGAGGCACCGACGATGGCGACGGAGCGCGCCCGGATCATGGCGTCAAGCACGGCCGTTATTCCTTGTCGCTGCCCTTGTTCTTGGATTTCGCCTCGAGCATCTCGGCCATGGCGTTGACGGCTTCCTCATGCTCGGGCGTGTTATGGGCCAGCGCCTGGAACGCCGCCGACATTTCCAACAGAGTGTCCAGCCGGGCGTGATGGCTTTCCCGCAAAAGACGCTTGGTCAGGCGTAGGGCATGGCCAGGATTGCAGGCGATGCGGTCGGCCAGTGCGTTGGCGGCGGTCATCAGGTCGTCGGCCGCGACGACCTTGGACACCAGGCCGCAGCCGAGCGCTTCTTGGGCATCGATGGTGTCGCCGGTGAAGGCCATCTCATAGGCCTTGGAAAAGCCGACGGCGCGGGGCAGGAAATAGGCCCCGCCGTCGCCGGGAATGATGCCCAGCTTGACGAAGCTTTCCGCGAATTTGGCGTGCTCCGAGGCGATGCGGATGTCGCACATGGTCGCCAGGTCGCAACCGGCGCCGATGGCCGCGCCGTTGACGGCGGCGATGGTCGGCACCTCGATGTTGTAGAACGCCTTGGGGATGCGCTGGATGCCTTTCAGATAGTTGTTTCTGATTTCGGCGGGGGTGCCCTGGGACAGGCCGGTCCTGTTTCGCATAGCGAAAATATTCCCACCGGCGCTGAAGGCCTTTCCGGCCCCCGTCAGGATCACGACTTTGACGCTGGGGTCGTTGTTGACCCGCTCGCAGGCGTCGACGAAATCCTGCGCCTGGACTTTTCCCGACAAGGAATTGCGCTTTTCCGGGTGATTCATGGTCAGGGTGACCACGCTGCCCCGCTGTTCATAGAGGAGAAACTGTTCCATATTTCCGATCCGGCTGGTTTCTTATGCCCTTGTTGTAGACCATCCTGCGGCGTTATAAAACGATTGTATACAATCGAAACCAAGAAAATAGGATTTAAATCTTGGAGGACATCCGTTTCACGCCGGGCCTTCTACCGCCCGAGGCCGAGGCCCTTCGCGCCGAGGTCCGCGATTTCATCGCAAGCCATCTTAAAGGCTATCCGGGCGTCAAGCGCGCCAAATCCTGGTCCGGCGCCGACCCGGAGTTTTCCAAGGCCATGGGCGCCCGTGGCTGGATCGGCATGACCTGGCCCAAGGAGTACGGCGGCGGTGGCCGCAGCTTCCTGGAACGCTACGTGGTGCTGGAGGAAATGCTGGCCGCCGGTGCGCCCGTCTCGGCCCATTGGGTGGCCGACCGCCAGAGCGGTCCTTTGCTGCTGAAATTCGGGACGGAAGAGCAGCGCCGCAAGTACATCCCCGCCATCACGCGGGGCGAAAGCTATTTCTGCATTGGCATGAGCGAGCCCAATTCGGGCTCGGACCTGGCCTCCATCCGCACGCGGGCGGAGAAGACCGCCGATGGCTGGCGCATCAACGGCCAGAAGATTTGGACCTCCAAGGCCCATACGGCCCATCACATGATTGCCCTGGTGCGCACCCGGCCGCAGGACCCCAAGGACCGCCACGCGGGCCTGTCCCAGTTCCTGATCGACATGAAGGAAACCAAGGGGGTGACCATCCGCCCGATCCGCAACATGGCGGGCGAGCAGATGTTCAACGAGGTGTTTTTCGAAGACGCGGAGGTGCCCGCCGACGCCCTGGTCGGGACCGAGGGCGGCGGCTGGGGCCAGGTGACCACGGAACTGGCGTTCGAGCGCAGCGGGCCGGAACGCTATCTCTCCAGCTATCAATTGCTGTTCGAACTGGTGCGGGAAATCGGCGCCGACGCGGGCCCGGCGGAAGCGGCCGGCATCGGGCGGCTGGCAGCGCATCTGTCGACCCTGCGCCAGATGTCGATCTCCATCGCCACCATGCTGGAACGCGGCGAGACGCCGAACCTGGCGGCGGCCATCGTCAAGGAACTGGGCGTCGCCTACGAGCAGGACATGCCGGGCAAGGCCCATGACATTGCCGGCATTTCGCCGCGCACCGGTGCCGATGCCGGCGGCTTCGATCAGGTCATGGCCTATATGACCATGGCGGCGCGGTCGTTCTCGCTGCGCGGCGGCACACGAGAAATCATGCGCGGCATTATCGCGCGCGGACTAGGGTTGCGCTGATGACCGGTACAAGCGAAATGGCCAACATCCTGGCGGAAGCCGCCGGACGCCTGTTGGAAGATCATGTCACCCGCGACGTCCTGAGCGCGGCCGAGGACGGCACCTGGCCGCAGGACCTGTGGCAGGAGTTGGAACAGAACGGCTTGACCCAGCCGCTTGCCCCGGAAGACCGGGGCGGCATGGGGGCGACCTTCGCCGATGCCTTCGTCATCGCCTTCGCCGCCGGGCGCCGGCGCGCACCCGTGCCCCTGGTAGAAACCATGGCGGCGGGCTGGCTGCTGGGGCGGGCCGGAATTGACGTGCCGCCGGGACCGTTGGCCCTGATCGACGGCGGCGGCGACCTTGCGCTCAAGGACGGGGCGCTTTCGGGTGTTGCCAAGAGCGTGCCCTGGGCGGCCCAGGCCGGGCATCTGGTCGTCGAAATCGACGGCACGGTACTGTTGGTTCCCGCCGATGCCGTGACCCTCACGCCCGACAGCAACATGGCGGGTGAGCCCCGCGGTACGGTGACCCTCGAAGCGGCGAAACCGGCCGCCACGGGAAGCCTTGGCCTCACGGGCAATCTTCCCGTGGCCCGCACCCTGGGGGCGCTCATGCGCGCGGCCCAGATGGCGGGCGCCATGGAGGGGGCGGTGACGCTCGCCGTGCAGCACGCGGGCGACCGCGAACAGTTCGGCCGGCCCATCGCCAAGTTCCAGGCGATCCAGCAGATGCTGGCCCGCGCCGCCGCCCGCGCCGCGCAGGCGCGCAGTGCGGCGGAAACGGCGTTCCTTGCCCTCGACCGGGTGGGCGACGACCTGACCGATGCGGAATGGGATGTGGCGGCGGCCAAGGTCGTGGCCGGGGAGGCGGCGGAAATCGTCTATGACGCGGCCCATCAGACCCACGGCGCCATCGGCTTCACCTATGAGCACGAACTGCATTTCACCACGCGCCGGCTTTGGGCCTGGCGGGGTGAGTTCGGGGCGGAAACCTATTGGGCCCAGGAGATCGGACAGCGCGTACTGGCGCGGGGCGCCGACACCCTGTGGCCGGATCTGACAGCGCGGCAGAAAGGCTGAACGGTCAGACCGCCGCCATCGTCGCCGTCGCCAGGAACGCGTCGACGTCGTCTTCCGGGGTATTGAAAGCGGTGACCAGGCGGGTCTTGCGCCGGCCCTGGTCATCGGCACCCCGGTCGTAGAACAGGAAGCCCTCGGCCTTCAGCGCCTCGGCCATGGGGGCGGGCAGGCGCGGGAACACCTGGTTGCCGTCCACGTCCCCGATGATCTCCACGCCCAGGGCCTTGAGCCCGTCGGCCAGCTTGCGCGCCATGGCGTTGGAATGGCGCGCGTTCTTGAGCCACAGGTCATCGGCCAGATAGGCCTCCATCTGCGCCGTCATCAGGCGCATCTTGGACAACACATGGCCGGCGCGTTTCTGGCGGTAGAGGAATTCCTCGCCGAGGGCGGGGTTGAATACGACCACGGCCTCCAGCGCCAGGGCCCCGTTCTTGGTGCCACCGAAGCTGAGCACGTCGACCCCGGCCTTCCAGCTCATGTCGGCGGGCGAACAGTTGAGCCCGGCCAGCGCATTGGCGAAGCGCGCGCCGTCCATATGCAGGGCAAGGCCGTGTTTGCGGCAGACCGCGCCGATGGCGGCGATCTCGTCGACCCGGTAGGCCGTGCCCTTTTCCGTCAACTGCGTGACGCTGACGGCGCGGACCTGGGAATAATGCTCATCCCCCCGGCCTTCCAGGGTCGCGGCCTCGACCGAATCCGGGGTGAGCTTGCCGTTTTCACCCGGCAGGCCGATCAGCCGCGCACCGCCCGAATACATCACCGGGCCGTTGCCTTCGTGGTCGAAGATATGCGCTGTCTCATGGCACACGAGCGCCCCCCAGGAGGGCGTGATCGAGGCCACGGCAAGCCCGTTGGCCGCCGTACCCGTGGGCACGAAGAACACCTTGGCCTCGGTCTCGAACACCTCGCACACGCGCTGGCGCGCGGCTTCCGTCCCGTCGTCATGACCATAGGGCATGGTGCGCCCTTCATTGGCGGCGACAATCGCGGCCATGATGTCCGGATGGGCGCCCGCCGTGTTGTCGGATGCGAAATTCATGGGCGGGGGCTCCTTGGGGTTGGGATTAGTCGGCGACGAGGTTGAGGTCGACGGCGTGAAAGGCCGAGCGGTCGGGGGCGACGCCATGAGCGCGGGCATCGACGGCCTGACCGTCCTGTACCGCAACGATGACCCAGATCAGGTCGGTCTCATAGGCCATTTTCAAATCCGTGGCGCTGGGCAGGGCCGGGCCGCCGGGGTGGGAATGGTAATGGCCGACGATGCGTTCCGCCGTGCCGTCCAGGGCGCGCATCAGATCGAACCGCACTTGCGGGTCGACCTCGAAGGAATCCTCGGCCCGGGACTCGGTCACGTTGGGCGACGGCACCATGCGGGTGACCAGGGTTTCGCCTTTGGCCGCGCCGTCCCGCCCTGCCAGCAGGCCGCAGCATTCATGGGGAAAGGCGGCTTCGGCGGCTTCGGTGATGCGCTCCAGCAGAGTCTGGGGGATGGTCAGCAAGGGGGCAGTCCTCCCGCCGCTTAGGGATTGATGCGGCCCGTGACGCCGCCCGTGCCCGGATCGATGATCAGGACCTGCCCGCATACGCCGGCCGGCTGGGTCAGGACATAGATTTGCCCGCCCAATTCGGTGACGGACCTGATCTCGCAGCCCGTGGGCAGGTTCAACTCGATATCGCCGGACAGGGCCACGGGCGGTGACAGATGAGCCGGCGGCGGCGTGCCGACAGTCGTGGCGGCCGGTTTGCTGTCGCCGAACAGACGCCAGGTCGGGTCCTGGCTGGTCTTGAAGAAGCCGTAGACCAACAAGCCGAGACCCAGCGCGATCAGGACGCCCAGGCCGATAACCAGTAATTTCAAAGCCGCATGCATGGGGCTTAAGTGCAACGGGGGGCGAGGGCTGTCAAGCATGTGCGCGGGCCGCGCTTGACAGTTTCCGGCCCCCGGCGTTTTCTCGACCGGCCATGAGCGAGACCCATAGCCTGAAAATTCCCGCCGATCAGGCGGGCGAACGCCTGGACAAGGCCCTGACGGCGCTGCTGCCGGACCTGTCGCGCGCGCGCCTGCAGGCTTTGATGGCCGACGGCCATGTCGCGGACGGCACGGGGCAGCCGGTGACCGAGGCCAAGCGCAAGGTCCGCGCCGGCGAGAGCTATACGGTCACCATTCCGCCGCCCGTGCCGGCGACACCGGAGAGCCAGGCGATTCCCCTGGATGTCGTTTACGAGGACGACCACCTGATCGTCATCGACAAGCCCCAGGGCCTGGTCGTGCATCCGGCGGCGGGCAATGCGGACGGCACGCTGGTCAACGCGCTGCTGGCCCATTGCGCGGGCTCGCTGTCGGGCATCGGCGGGGTCGAGCGGCCGGGCATCGTGCATCGTCTGGATAAGGATACCTCGGGCCTCATGGTCGCGGCCAAGACGGACGTCGCCCATCGCGGGCTCGCCAAGCAGTTCGAGGACCATTCCATCGATCGCGCCTACCGCGCCCTGGTGTGGGGCGTGCCGCGCCCGGCAACGGGCGAGATCACGGGCGCCATCGGCCGCGATCCCCGCAACCGCAAGAAGATGGCCGTGCGCCCGGATGCTTCCGGCAAATGGGCCAAGACGTTTTACACGGTGCTGGAGCGGTTCGGCGACCGGGCCGCCCTGGTCGAATGCCGGCTGGCCACGGGGCGCACGCATCAGATCCGAGTGCATATGGCGTCGATCGGTCATCCCCTCATCGGGGATCCCCTTTATGGCGGCCGGCGGGGCCGAACGGCGGGCCTGCCGCCGGAACTGAAAAACCCACTAAGTGAGTGTAAAAGCCAAGCCCTTCACGCATGTATACTCGGATTTACCCATCCGGTAACGGGAGAAAGGCTCAGCTTTGTTTCTGATAAGCATATATATATCAATGAGATATCGTCCATATTGCGGTCGATCTAAAAATTTCTGTACCTGAGTAAATCCCTCGGTTAATATCCGACCAAATTGGTATGAATTAGCGCGGCGCGTCATCATCTTCCGTTCTGATCGGCGGGTGCACGGCGAACGAGCTGCGTCTGGATACAAGGGAAACCACACCATGGGTTACATGGCCCCTGACAAGGACTTGAGTTTTGCCCCGGAAGACAATCTGTCGCGGTATCTCTACCGCATCCGGGAATACCCCATGCTCGCGCCGGAAGAAGAGGTCGCGCTCGCCCGGCGTTGGCAGGAACACGCGGATGAAGAGGCCGCTCAGCGCCTGGTGACGAGCCACCTGCGTCTGGTCGCCAAGATCGCCATGGGTTACCGCGGCTATGGTCTGCCCATTGGCGAGCTGATCTCCGAAGGCAATGTCGGCATGATGCAGGCGGTCAAGCGCTTCGATCCGGAGCGCGGATTCCGCCTGGCGACTTATGCCATGTGGTGGATTCGCGCGGCGATCCAGGAATACATCCTGCGGTCGTGGTCGCTGGTCAAGATGGGCACCACGGCGGCGCAGAAGAAGCTGTTCTTTAATCTGCGCCGGATGAAGGCCCAGATGTCGGCCATCGACGAGGGCGACCTGCACCCGGAACAGGTGGCCGAGATCGGCCGCAAGCTTGGCGTGTCCGAGGTCGAGGTCGTCAATATGAACCGGCGGCTCGCCGGCGGCGATCAGTCACTCAACGCGCCCTTGCGTCAGGATGCCGACGGCGAATGGCAGGATTGGCTGGTCGAGGATGAAGAAGATCAGGAATCCCGCCTGGGCGAGGACGAGGAACTTTCGGAACGGCGCGGCATGCTGAACGCGGCGTTGAAGTCGCTCAGCGAGCGGGAACGCCACATCATCGAGGAACGGCGCCTGAAGGACACGCCGGCAACCCTGCAGGACCTGTCGGCGGAATACGGGATTTCCCGTGAACGCATCCGCCAGATCGAGGTCCGGGCCTTCGA
>PALN01000037.1 GCA_002706405.1 Rhodospirillaceae bacterium
GGCCGGCATGCGGGTTGAATCCGAATTCCAGAACAACAGATCGAAGGGGAAGGGGTCCTTGCCCAACAGGTAGTTGTTGACCACGAAGGACCAGATCAGGTCGTTGGCCCGCAGCATGTTGAAGGTGGTCGACATTTCCGTGCCTTCGAGGTAGCCGCGCTCGTTCATCTTGGCTTCCATATTGGCGAGCTGGGTTTCGTCGACGAATACGGACAGGTCTCCGGCTTCGGCGAAATCGACCATGGTCGTGAAGAAGGTCGCGGACTTGACGCGGTCCTTCCATTTCTTGCCCTTTTGCGCCGCCATCCAGGCCAGGGTCGCCGCCGTCAGGGTGCCGCCCAGGCAGTATCCGATGATATTGATGGCATGCTCGCCGGTCGCCTGTTCGATGGCGTCCATGGCGGCCAGCGGGCCTTCGAGCATGTAGTCGTCGTAGGTTTTGCGGGCCAGCTTGGCGTCCGGATTGACCCAGGAGATGACGAAGACCGTATGGCCCTGTTCCGACGCCCAACGGATGAACGAGTTTTCCGGGCGCAGGTCGAGGATGTAGAACTTGTTGATCCATGGCGGCACGATCAGCAGCGGCGTCTGCGACACCTTGTCGGTCTGAGGGTCGAACTGGATCAGTTCGATCAGGTCGTTGCGGTAGACGACCTTGCCCTTGGAAGTGGCGACGTTCTTGCCGATTTCGAACGCTTCCATGTCGGTCATGCGGATCGCCAGCTTGCCGTCGCCGCGCTCCAGGTCTTCCAACAGATTGTTAAGGCCCTTGACGAGATTCTCCCCCTTGCTCTCGACCGTCGCGCGCAAGGCTTCCGGATTGGTCATCAGGAAATTGGTCGGCGACAGGGCGTTGACGAACTGCTTGGTGTAGAAGTTGACCTTGTGCTGCGTCTTGCTGTCCAGGCCTTCAACGTCGTCCACCGTCGATTCCAGCCATTTCGCGGTCAACAGGTAGGATTGCTTGATGAAGTCGAAAACCTGGTTTTCGGACCAGGCTTCGTCGCGGAACCGGCGGTCGTCGCGTGACGGCTCGGCCACGGGTTCGGCCTCTGCCCCCATCATGCGCAGCGCCGCGGACTGCCACAGGTCCATATAGCCCTGCCAAAGCGACAACCCCGATTCCATCATTTTCTGGGGATTGGTCATCATGTGGCGGGTCATTTCGAGGAAGGCCTCGCCGACGTTCAGCGGGTCGACGTCCGGCGCCTGGATTTCCTTGCCGTGGCGGGTCAGCCAGTCATTGACCAAGCGTTGGCTGCGTTCCGCGATCTCGACCATGGAGGCCGTGAATTCGGACGACGACGGATCGGTTGGCTTCTTGTCCATGGGGCGTTGCGTCCTTTGCTCCGACTAGGCGATTGCGGCAAAATATGATACCGGATTGCGAAGACGCCGGGGTGACCTGAAATCATTGATGGGCAAATGACATCTCCGGCGGCAATAGTCTTGAGTTCGGACGGCATGCGCCGTCTCCGTCGGTTGGCGGGGTTGTAAACCGACATATTAGGAAATTCAAGGTGGGGAGCCCCCTCGATAGAATGTAACATCAGCATTCGGGGGCTGAATAAAGGGAAGGGAGTATTGCGGCACATGGGCGTGACACAGGAGGACGTTATCAAGGTGAAGATGGGCCTGAATCTCGGCTTGGCTCGGTCCGTGCCGGCAGTCGCGCTCGTCGCGGTGCTGCTGACCGGCTGTTCGTCGGTGCCCGACGCCATTAACCCGGCCGAATGGTACAGGAGCACCGCCAACCTGTTCTCGGGCGAAGATTCCGCGGGCGATCCCGAGGAAGAGGCCCGCCGCCAGCGCGAGCAGCAGATCGCCGAAGCCGCCGGCACGGAACAGTCGTCCAAGGAATTCCCCAAGGTGTCCGAGGTGGACAAGCAGCAGGCAAGCCGCAACCTGGGCCTTGCCGCCGACCCGGATCGTCCGCGCTACGCCCCCGCGATTACCCGCCAGGACCAGAGCGCGCCCGCCGATCCGGTTCGCCCGGCTGCCCCCGCGGCGCCGCCAGCGCCCACGCCCATGGCCGAAAAGCCGGCGTCCGAAGCGCCCAAGACCATGGCCGAGGCGCCGAAACTGACCCAACCCAAGGAAAGCCCGACCCCGCCCGCCGGCGAGGAAATGACGGCGACGGCAGTGCCGGGCGTGCCGCAGTTCTCGATCCCGACCCGCGCCGAACAGGAAGCGGAATTCGCGGACTTCCAGAACCGCATGCAAAAGCGTCTGGCTGAAATTCTGGCCGCCGCCGGGGAAGAGCCCAAATTCGTGCGTCCGACCGGCATGCCGTCCGGCGTCGGCGTCGGTCAAACGCTGGTGATTTCCGGCGACGGCATCCTTGAGCCGGCGATGACCGAGCTTCCGGCCACCGTGACCGAAGGCGCCAATGTGGCGGGTGTTCCCCAGTCGCAGCCGCTGCCCCCGGGGGCGACCCGCGTCGCGACGATCGTGTTTCCCAACGGCTCGTCCAGACTGTCGGCCCGCGATCGCCAGATCCTGGCCCAGGTCGTGGCCCTGCAGAAGGAGCGCGGCGGTATCCTGCATGTGATCGGCCATTCGTCCTCGCGGACGCGCAACCTGAGCCCGGAAAAGCATCGTCTGGTAAACTACAAGATGTCCGCCGAGCGGGCCAAGATGGTCGCCAAGGAGTTGATCCGGCGCGGCGCGAATCGCCGGACCGTCGCAACGGCGGCACTGGCCGACACGCAGCCGCTTTACCAGGAAATCATGCCGAACGGTGAGGCCGGGAACCGGCGCGCGGAAATCTTTTTGACGCGCTAACGCTTTTACCGCTAAAGGATTGCCGCCGGCCAGGGTCGGAACGCGCCCGTGCACGCGCGTCCGAATTCGGCATGGCTGTTGTATTGCACCCCCGCACTGGCACATGATGAAGCCACGATGAAACAGGAATTCCACCGTATCCGCCGCCTCCCGCCCTACGTGTTCGCGGAAGTGAACGCCATGAAGGCGCGCGCGCGCGCCAACGGCGAGGACATCATTGATTTCGGCATGGGCAACCCGGACCTGCCGACGCCGCAGCACATCGTCGACAAGATGGTCGAGGCGGCGCAGGACCCGAAGACCCACCGTTATTCCAATTCACGCGGCATTCCGGGCCTGCGCAAAGCGCTGTCGGCCTATTACGAACGCCGTTTTAACGTGAGCGTCGATCCGGAACACGAAGCCATCGTGACCCTGGGCTCCAAGGAAGGTCTCGCCAACCTGTCGGCGGCCATCACCAGCCCCGGCGACGTGATCCTGGTGCCGAACCCGAGCTATCCGATCCATCAGTTCGGCTTCATCATCGCCGGTGCCGCCGTGCGCAATATCCCGGTGGCGCCCAACGAAGCCTTCTTCCAGGCCCTGGAACGCGCGGTACAGCACAGCGTGCCCAAGCCGACGGCCATCGTCCTGAACTATCCGAACAATCCGACGGCGGAACTGTGTGACTTGGCGTTCTACGAGCAGGTCGTCGACTTCTGCCGCTTCCACGAAATCTACATTCTGTCGGATCTGGCCTATTCGGAAGTCTATTTCAACGACAACCCGCCACCCTCGATTCTGCAGATACAGAAGGCCTGGGACATTGCCGTCGAGTTCACGTCGATGAGCAAGACCTATTCCATGCCCGGCTGGCGCATCGGCTTCGCGGCCGGCAATCGAGAGCTGATTTCCGCCCTGGCGCGGGTCAAATCCTATCTCGATTACGGCGCCTTCACGCCGATCCAGGTGGCCGCCGCCGCCGCGCTCAACGGGCCGCAGGATTGCGTCGACGAGATGCGCGCGACCTACAAAGAGCGCCGCGACGTGCTGATTTCGGGCCTGGCGGCTGCCGGATGGGACGTTCCGGCACCACCGGCGACCATGTTCGCCTGGGCGCCGATCCCCGAGGATATGGCCCATCTAGGCTCGCTTGAATTTTCCAAACTTCTGTTGTCCGAAGCGCAGGTCGCCGTCGCGCCCGGCGTCGGCTTCGGCGAGCATGGCGACGGCTTCGTGCGCATCGCCGTGGTGGAAAACGTCCATCGGACGCGTCAGGCGCTGCGTGCCATCAAGTCCTTCATGCAGCGTTATCGTGCCGGCAACCTGGACAACCAGGATTCCGGCAGGCGGGCCCTCGGCGGATGACGGCCCCGCTGCGCGTAGGCATTGCCGGGCTTGGCACTGTCGGCGCGGGAACGGTCCGGGTCCTTACCGCACACCGGGACGAGATCGCCCGCCGGTCCGGTCGTGCCATCGACATTGTCGCCGTTTCCGCCCGTGATGCCGGCAAGGACCGCGGCATCGATCTTTCCGGCGTTTCCTGGACCGATGATCCCCTGACGCTGGCGGCCAATCCCGATGTGGATGCGGTGGTCGAACTGATCGGCGGTTCCGAGGGCGTTGCCAAGACTCTCTGCGAAACGGCGCTGACCAACGGCAAGCATGTCATTACCGCCAACAAGGCGCTGATCGCCCATCATGGCCAGGCGCTGGCGGTTGCCGCGGAAGAGGCGGGCGTGGCGCTGGCGTTCGAAGCGGCTGTCGCCGGCGGTATTCCGATCCTCAAGGCGCTTCGCGAAGGCTTGGCGGCCAACGCCATTTCTCGCGTCTACGGCATCCTCAACGGGACCTGTAATTACATCCTGACCGAAATGCGCGACACCGGGCGCGAATTCGACGACGTGCTGGCCGAGGCGCAGGCCGAGGGCTATGCGGAGGCCGATCCCGGTTTCGACATCGACGGCGTCGACGCCGCCCATAAGCTGGCGATCCTGGCGTCCCTGGCGTTCGGCACCCAGATCGACTTCACGTCGGTCCATGTCGAAGGCATCCGTCATATCTCGCCCGTCGACCTGGCCTTCGCCAAGGAATTGGGCTTCGGCATCAAGCTGTTGGGCATCGCCACGGAAACGGTTGCGGGCATCGAACAGCGCGTGCACCCCTGCATGGTGCCGCTGGACGCCCCGATCAATCATGTCGACGGGGTGTTCAACGCCGTCGTCGCCGAAGGCGATTTTGTCGATCGGGTGATGATGGAAGGCCGGGGCGCCGGCGCCGGGCCGACGGCATCGGCCGTGGTCGCTGATATCATCGACATCGCGCGCGGCAACATGGTTCCCGGGTTCGCCCGCAAGGCGGTGGAACTGGCGCCGCCCCGGCCGATATCCATGGCAGCGTATCGCGGCTGTTATTACCTGCGGTTCGAGGTCGTGGACAAGCCGGGCGTGTTCGGCGGTATTGCCCAGGCCTTGGGGGCACATAACGTGTCCATGGAATCGATCATTCAGCGCGCCCGCGATCCGGGAGAGCCCGTGCCGGTGGTGATGACCACCCACGACACCCTGGAATCGGACATGATTGCCGCCGTTGACGCCATCGCCGCCCTTGACGCCGTGGTCATGACGCCGCGTATCATTCGGATTGAAGATCTGTAATCCGAAAATAAATGGTGAGGATTCGTCCGTGACCGATTCCGTGATCGACCGCAATTTGGCCCTTGAGGCCGTTCGCGTGACCGAGGCCGCCGCCATCGCGGCCATGGCCCATCTCGGCGGCGGCGACGAACGCGCCGCCGACGAGGCCGCCGTGAAGGCGATGATGGACAGCCTGGACACCCTGATGGTGGACGGCACCGTACGCATGGGCGAGGGCGAGGAAGGCGAGGTCGAAGACCTTTACACCGGCCAGAAGCTCGGCACCGGTGGGGCGCCCAAGGCCGATGTCGCCGTTTTGGCGCTTGAAGGCAAGTCGATCATCGCGCGCGGCGGCTACAACGCCCTGTCGGTCATCGCCCTGGCCCAGGACGGCGGATTTCTGTCCGTTCCCAACATCTACATGGAAAAGATCGCCGTCGGCCCGGGCCTGCCCCAGGATGTCGTCGATCTGGACGCCGATCCGGCGGACAATCTGGCGGCGCTCGCCAAGGCCAAGAAGGTCAAGGTGTCTGATCTCGTGGTCTGCATGCTCGACCGTCCGCGCCACGCGCAGATCGTCACCAAGGTGCGCGAGGCCGGTGCCCGCATTCGCTTGATTCTGGACGGTGACGTGTCCGGCGTGGTCGCCACGGCCCTGCCGGGGGCCGGCGTCGATATCTTCCTGGGCAGCGGCCGCGCGACCCAGGGCGTGCTGGCCGCCGCCGCCCTGCGCGGCCTGGGCGGACAGATGCAGAGCCGCCTGATCGTGCGCAATGACGACGAGACCGCGCGGCTGCGCAAAGCGGGGGTCGACGACCCTCAGCGCAAATACAGCCTGACCGAAATGGCGTCCGGAAACGTCACCTTCGCCGCCACCGGCGTGACCACGGGGCCCATGCTGTCGGGCGTTCAGTTCCCCGGCAACGGCATGGCCACCACCCATTCGCTCGTCGTGCGCTCCAAGACGCTGACGCTGCGCTATATTGAAGGACACCATCATGTGTCCAAGCTCACTCGCAGGCCCTGACATCGGGACAGCGGACCAACCGCGGAAAGACGGGGCCGAAAAGGCCCGGGTTCTTGGTGTTGACCGGTCGCTGACCGGGCGGCGCTGGCTGGAACGGCCCGTTGACCCGCGCGCCGTGCAGACCCTTGTTCAACGCTGGGAACTATCCGAACTGACGGCCCGCGTATTGGCCGGACGCGGCATTGCCGTGGACGACGTCCCGGCCTTCCTGGCACCGACCCTGCGCGACCTGCTGCCCGACCCGGACCGGTTCCTCGACATGGGGCAGGGGGCGGAACGCCTGGCTGGGGCGATCATGCAGAACGAGTGCATCGGCATCTTCGGTGATTACGACGTGGACGGAGCGACCTCGTCGGCGCTTTTGGCCCGCTTCGTGCGCGCCGCCGGCGGGCGCGCGGCCGTGCATATCCCCGATCGTATCAAGGAAGGCTACGGCCCCAATACGTTGGCGATCCTTGGGTTGAAGGACAACCACGGGGCGTCTGTCGTGGTGACGGTGGATTGCGGCACGCTCGCGTTCGAGCCCTTGGCCGCCGCCCGCGAGGCCGGCATCGACGTGGTCGTGGTCGACCATCACACGGCCGAAGCGGATCTGCCCAAGGCCGAGGCCGTGATCAACCCCAACCGTCTGGACGAAGCGGCCGGATACGGCCAGCTGGCCGCCGTGGGCGTGACGTTCCTGCTGGTCGTGGCGGTCAACCGGGTGCTGCGCGGGGCGGGCTGGTACACGTCGCGGCCGGAGCCGGATCTTCTGCAGTGGCTCGACATGGTCGCCCTGGGCACGGTCTGCGATGTGGTGCCGTTGACGGGAATTAACCGTGCTTTGGTTACGCAAGGTATGAAGGTCATGGCTGGGCGCCGGAATTTGGGTCTGCGGGCGCTTGCCGACGTGGCCGGGGTGGACGAGGCGCCGACGGCTTACCACCTGGGGTTCGTCATGGGACCCAGGGTCAACGCCGGCGGCCGGGTCGGCGAATCGGACCTGGGATACCGCCTGATGACCACGGAGCATGAGGACGAGGCCTGGCACCTGGCGCGCAAGCTGGACGCCTTCAACCGCGACCGCCAAACCATCGAAGGCGCGGTGCTGCAGGGCGCCATGGCGCAGCTTGAGGACGCCGGCGGCGGCAGCCCCAACGCCATGGGTGCGGTGGCGCTGGCCCATGGCGACGGCTGGCATCCGGGGGTGATCGGCATCGTCGCGAGTCGCCTGAAGGAACGCTACAACCGGCCTGCCTGCGTCATTTCCTTCAATGACGGCGATCTCGGCGTCGGCTCCGGCCGCTCGGTCAAGGGCGTGGACCTGGGGGCCGCCATCATCGCCGCCCGTCAGGCGGGCCTGATCGTCAAGGGCGGCGGCCATGCCATGGCGGCGGGATTTTCCGTGGAACGGGGCCAGTTGGCGGCGTTCCGGGCCTTTTTGGATGAACGTGTCGCGGCCCATGTGGCCGACAGCGGGATTCGCCCGACCCTTTATCTTGATGGCGCCCTTCGCCCCGACGGGGCAACCGAAGCCCTGGTCGAGGAAATCGCGCTGTTGGGGCCCTTCGGGGCCGGAAATCCGGAGCCCCGGTTCGTCATGCCGCACGCCCGCCTGACCTATGCGGACCGCGTCGGAGAGAATCACGTGAAGTGTTCGATCGCCAAGGACGTCCGAGGGACCCTTGGGGGCATTGCCTTCCGGGCGCTTGATTCGGATTTGGGGCCGGCGCTGATGAACCATGACGGGCGCTTGATGCACCTTGCGGGACGCCTGCGTTTCAACAGTTGGAACGGCCGAACCACGGTACAATTCCAAATCGAAGACGCCCATCCGGCCGACTGATGTCGATTATTGAAAAAGTCTCCTTGATTTTGCTTCTTGGGCCGTATACCAAGTGCGCCTTCGGGCCATGGGCCACAGCGTCCCCATCGTCTAGCCCGGCCTAGGACACCTCCCTTTCACGGAGGAGACAGGGGTTCGAATCCCCTTGGGGACGCCAACTTTCTTTCGAGATATCCGACACATATACATTGCACCGGACCCGGTTTCCGGTTGCAATGGTATGTGGGAAGAGGCGCCGCCGATTTGGCGGTGTTTGGGAGAATATTGTGAGCGACGCGTTCGCTGCCAAAGAATTGCCCGTCGATCCGTCGACGTTTACCGGCGACTTTGCCTGGCTTCACGGCTATTGGGCGGAGCGGGCCGGGGCAAACGGTATGCCCGCCTGGGCCGATATCCGGCTTGTCGATTTTCCCGCCTCGATCTTGCCTTGGCTTGTCGTGATGGACGTGGTCGCCGACGATCGCTGTTTCGTGTTCCGCTATTGGGGGACGGAGCGGACCAATCTGCAGGGGGTCGACATGACCGGCAAGTCGGTCAAGGAACTCAAGATTCCCGGCCTGGCGACGGCCATGCTGCATCAGAATGAACGCGCCGTCGCGGCGCGCGGGCCGATCCTCTATCTCAACCGCTTTTCGGCGCCCTCGGGCCGCGCCGTTCAGTACGAGGCTCTGCGCCTGCCGGTGACGGAAGGCGGAGAGCGGGTCGGCAAGGTGCTGGCCCTCAGCCGCTATATCGAAGGCAAAAGCCCCTTCCATCCGGAAGACGACGCGACGCCGCAGCCCGTGTGAGCGGCCGGTCGAGCAGGGCAAAACCCCTGGCATCGACGGCACGGGTCTGGCATACCGTTCCTAGCTGACCGGCCCTCGATAATCAGACCAAACAGATGGAACACCATGGGTAGCGAAAGACTGACACTCGCTCATTTCCTGTACGAAGACGTCCGCAACGAACCGCAGGCGACGGGCGAGCTTGCCTCGCTGATCAACGACATCGCGGCCGCCTGCAAGGCCGTGTCCAGCCTCGTCAATCACGGCGACCTCGCGGGCAATCTGGGCGGGGCAGTCGGCCAGAACATTCAAGACGAAACCCAGAAGGAACTGGACGTTCTGGCCAATGACACCTTCCTGGCCTGGACCCGCCGCGGCGGGCAACTGACGGCCCTGGCGTCCGAGGAACTGGAAGACCCCTACATCATCCCCATGGACGAGCCGCGCGGGAAGTACCTTCTGGTATTCGATCCGCTGGACGGGTCGTCCAACATCGAAATCAACGGCCCCGTGGGCACGATCTTCTCCATCCTGCGCTCGCCCGACCCCACGCGCCTGGCGACCAAGGAAGACTTCCTGCAGCCGGGTCGCAATCAGATCGCCGCCGGTTATGTGCTCTATTCCGCGTCCACGACCATGCTGCTGACGCTGGAAGGCAAAGGCGTGTCCAAATTCACCCTGGACCCCAACGTCGGCGAGTTCGTGCTGGTCGAGCGTGACATCAAGGTGCCGCCCAAGGCCAAGGAATTCGCCATCAACGCGTCGAACCAGCGGTTCTGGGATGCGCCGGTAACCCGCTATATCTCAGAATGCCTGGCCGGCAAGACCGGCCCCCGCGGCCGAGATTTCAACATGCGCTGGGTCGCCGCCATGGTTGCCGACGTGCATCGCGCGATTTCGCGGGGTGGGGTGTTCATGTATCCGGTCGACGAAAAGTGCCGGGAAAAGGGCGGGCGCCTGCGCCTGCTGTATGAAGCGTCTCCCATGGCCATGATCATCGAACATGCCGGTGGCCGTGCCAGCACGGGGCTGTGCCCGATCCTCGACGTTCAGCCGACGGACATCCATCAGCGCATCCCGGTGATGATGGGCTCGTCCGAGGAAGTGGAAGTCCTGGAGCGCTATCACGCCGAGGCGGAAGCCGACGCCTCCGCGACCGGTCGCGCCGGCGCGGCGGAGTAGGGGCCGCCGATCCCGCCCGGGGATCAGAACTCGTCTTTGACCTGATTGATCAGCTGATGCAGGCCGGCCGCCGGCTTGGGCTGTTCGTGCTGCCCGCCGTGGACCCGAGCGTAATATTCCAGCATGTGGTGGAATTCCTCGGTCAGGTGGCCTTCGGCGATGGCCTCAGGGGCCATATGCTGCGCGACGAAGGCCGAGAAGTTGGCCGCCGCATGGCGCAGGCCTTCGGCGATGACTTCGGGCGGCAGGCCGCTTTCCAACCGCGTGTTGGCGACGTTGATGATCTGGTTGGCGATCTGCACGCTCAGCGTATGGTCGTCGTCGCCATGGTCATGGCTGTGATCGTGGCCGCAATCGGGGCCGTGAACGTGGTCAGAGTGATTGTGGTCGTCGTGATGATCGGCCATGGCCGGGCTTCCCTTCATTTGTGGCGCGGCGTCGCGTCTTGGCGCCTGCTATAGCACATCACCGGGAGGGCGGGGACTCCGTTCAGCGCCGCGGCACCGACCTTGGTTCATATTGCAATGTGCCGAGATATGGCAGTACCTTCGACGGAACGAAACGCGCACCGAAACGGGCGAGGAAACAGGCATGAGCGCGGAAACCGGTTCTTACCGGCTGATTACCCGGCCCGATTTCGACGGCGTCGTCTGCGGCGCCCTGTTCATGGAGCAGGACATGATCGATGCGGTCATGTTCGCCCATCCCCGCGACATGCAGCACGACAAGGTCGACGTCTCCCGCGAGGACATCACCACCAACCTGCCCTATGTGCCGGGCGTGCATCTGTGTTTCGACCACCATGTGTCCGAATCGGAACGCGTCGGCCCCATGGAAAATCACATCATCGACCCCAAGGCGCCCTCGGCGGCGCGGGTGGTCTATGACCATTACGGGGGCAAGGCCACCTTTCCCCTGGTCGACCCGGCCTTGATCGACGCGGTGGACAAGGCTGACGCGGCCCAGTTCACGGAAGAAGAAATCCTCGCCCCCGACGGCTACACGCTGCTCAACTTCATCCTCGACGGGCGCACGGGCCTGTCGCGCCTGCGCGATTTCGCGATTTCCGAAGAACAGCTGATGATCGACATGATGACCTATTGCCGCCATCACCCGGTCGAGGAAATCCTGCAGATCCCCGATGTGGCGGAGCGCGTGCGCACCTACATCCTGAACGAGGAATTCGCGGAACTGCAGATCAAGCGCTGCGCCGACGTCACGGACAACGTGGTCAAGATCGACCTGCGCGGCGAGGACACGCTCTATACGGTCAACCGCTTCCTGGTCTATGCGCTTTATCCCGAATGCGACGTCTCGGTCCATCTGACCAATCTGGCGGACCGCGGCCTGGTCGAGATCGCCGTCGGCAAGTCGATCCTCGAC
>PALN01000038.1 GCA_002706405.1 Rhodospirillaceae bacterium
GATTGCTCCCCGCTTGGCACGGCGACCTGTGATCACTATTCTCCCTCCCAATCCTGGGGCTCGGTCGACCACCGGCCGGGCCCCATTTCTTTTCGTCCGCCGCAGGGCGGACCGGCCGGGAGGGGCCCCTTACGTGAACCGACAAGAACGGCGCCGACAAAGGAAGCTTGAGGAATCGTCCGACCGCCTGTCACCGAAGGGCCGCGCGCGGCTGAATGCCGGGGTCCAGGCCTTCCGCGAGGGCCGTTTGACCGAAGCGGAAGACGCCTTCAACAAGGTTCTGGCCGAACGCCCGCGCGAGGCCGAAGCCCTGCATCTTCTGGGACTGATTGAATACCGCACGGGCCGTTTGGAACTGGCGGCCGACCATCTGGTCGCGGCCTCCATGGTCGATGGCGAGGATCCGGGAATTCACGCCAACCTGGCGTCGGTGCTCAACCTGTGCGGTCGCGGGGCCGAGGCCGAGGCGGCCTCGCGCCATGTCCTGGAACTGCGCCCGGACAATGCGGAAGCCTACAACAACCTGGCCGTGGCCTTGGAACTGCAGGATCGCATCGACGAGGCGGAAGCCTGCGGCAAGCGGGCGGTCGAACTCGATCCCAAGCATCTTGAAGCGCATATCAATCTGGGAAACCTCTACTTCCGAAAAGCAGCCCTCGCCGAGGCGGCCGAGATGTACCGCCGCGCCGCCGAGATCGATCCGACAAATCCCATGGCGCCCGGCAACCTGGGCGTCGTGCTGCGCCGCCTGGGCGATCTTGCCGGGGCCGAGGAATCCTGTCGCAAGGCGCTTGCGCTCAAGCCCGGCTACCCGGAAGGCTATAATGCCCTCGGCAACGTGCTGATGGCGCGCGGCGACATTCAGGGTGCTGTCGAGGCCTTTCGCGCCGCTTTGACCCATCGTGACGGCTATCTGGAGGCGCGGGCCAATCTGGCGGGTGCCCTGTTCAAATCCGGCGATTTGGAAAAGGCGGAAGCGGCCTATCGCGACGCGGTCGCCCATTTCGATCGTTTCGCCGGGGCCTGGTCGGGCCTGGGCACGGTGCTGCTGGCCAAGGGCGATACGGCGGGCGCGGAAGAGGCGTTCCTGAAGGCGGTCGAGGCCCATCAGGGGCTGGGCGATGCCTGGATCAATCTGGCCGCCGCCGGTGCCTTGACGGCAGAACACGAAGGCCAACTGGCTGAATTGCTGGAAACCGCACCCGAAAACGACCAGACGGCGCAGCTTCTGTTCGCCCTGGGAGCGGCCAAGGATCAGCGCGGCGACGTCGCCGGGGCGTTCGATGCCTTCACCAAGGGCAATGCCATGCGCCGCCGCCTGTTGGACGGGGCCGGGCAGGGCTTCGATGCCGACCAGTTTGATCAATGGGTCGACAAGATCATCGACACGTTCAGCCGCGATGTCCTGGCCAAGGCCAAGGGATGGGGCGACGCATCGACCGCGCCGGTCCTGGTGGTCGGCATGCCGCGCTCGGGCACGACCCTGGTCGAACAGATCATTTCCAGCCATGGGCAAGGGGCCGGGGCCGGGGAACTGGACGCCTTGTCGCGGCTGCTGCCCAAGTATCCGGACGGTGTCGCGGATCTGAATGCGGAGCGGGCCGGCGATCTGGCCATGGACTTCCTCAGATGCCTGAACGCCGGACGTGACGCTGCGCGCATTGTCGACAAGACCCCTTTCAACATCTTCCTGCTCGGCCTGGCGCAAATGCTCATGCCCGGCGCGCGGGTCGTTCATTGCGTGCGTGATGCCAAGGACACGGCGCTGTCCTGTTACTTCACCAATTTCACCCAAGGGCTGACCTGGTCCACGGACCTGTCCGATATCGCCCGCATGCAGGCGGCGCAGGACCGCGTCATGGCCCATTGGCGGGATGTCCTTAACCTGCCGGTTCATGAAGTTCGTTACGAGGACTTGGTCGCCGACCAGGAAGGGCAGAGCCGGGCTCTCGTCGACTTCATCGGCCTTGACTGGGATCCGGCCTGCCTTGAGTTCCACAACGCCGGCAATGCGGTGCTGACGGCCTCCAACTGGCAGGTTCGCCAGCCGATCTACAAAAAGGCCATTGGGCGGGCTGATGCCTATGCGGCGTTCCTGGCCAGCCCGTCGTAAGAACCCGAAGCTTTCAATCTTTGTGACTTCCGTATCGGACGGCGCTGCTGCCTTCGGTGCCTGCGCCTGCGCAGGCCGCCGTCAGCGCTGTATTGACAGGGCCGAAGGGGCATCATAGTGTCGCTTTGGATTCGGAATTCACAAATCCAAAAATCTAATAAATGCAACCACTTAAAATAAAATCAGACTTGACGAAAGAGGCGTTTGACGCCATTCGGGACGCGATCCTGTCCGGCAAGCTTCCGCCCGGCACGCCGGTCGGCCAGGAAGAAATGGCGGAACGGCTTGGCGTCAGCCGCCAGCCGATCAGCCGCGCCCTAGTGTTGCTCAAGCGCGAAGGGCTGGTCGTCGACCGCGGACGCAAGGGCCAGATGGTCGCCCCCATCGATGCGGACAGGCTGGTTGCTCTTTTCCAGGTGCGCGGCGCGCTGGATCGTTTGGCGGCGCGGTTGGTGGCGGCGAACAGGGATGCCGCGAACATCGCCGCGGATCGGCTGGGTGCGCTGATCGTCACCGGCAGAGATGCGGCGGCACGTCGGGATTTCGCGGCCCTGGTCGATGCCGATGTCGTTTTTCATCGCACGCTTTATGAACTGGCGGGAAATTCGGAGATCGCTGCCGCGGCGGACGTCGCCTGGCCGCATATGGTGCGCTCCATGCACGCGGTATTGTCGGACGTCGCGCGCCACGCCATGACCTGGAACGAACACGAGGCCATCGCCCATGCCGTCATCGCCGGTGATGTCGAGCGCGCCGGCGAACTGGCGACGCATCATACGGAAACGGCGGGCGAGGCGACCTATCGCCGCCTGAAGAATTTCGCCGGAGCACCGGACTCCGGAGACGACAAGCAAGACATCAATCGGAGGATGATCCAATGCGCTTGACCGAAGAGGAACTGAAACGCTTTGACGAGGACGGCTACCTGTTCTTTCCCGGGAAATTCACGCCGGAGGAAGCGGCCTGCCTGAAAGCCGAGGCCGAGGCCGTCTACGCCCTGGACCGCGAAGAGGTTTGGCGGGAATCCAACGGCGTCGCCCGCACCGCCTTCGCCGCGCACAAGTACAATGAGGCGTTCCGCCGCTTGGGCGCCCATCCGCGCATGATCGATCCGGTGACCCAGGTTCTCGACGGTCCCGTCTACATGCATCAGTACAAGGTCAACGCCAAGGCCGCCTTCGATGGCGCGGTCTGGCAATGGCATCAGGACTACGGCACCTGGAAGCGCGACGACGACATGCCCGAACCCCGGGCCATGAACATCGCCGTGTTCCTGGATGACGTGACGGCGGCCAACGGACCGCTGCTGTTCATCCCCGGCAGCCACAAGCAGGGGGTGGTCGACGCCGGCCACGACCTGGAAACGACCAGCTATCCCCTTTGGACCCTCGACCGGGACAAGGTGTCCGAATTGGCGGAACGGGGCGGCTGCGTCGCGCCGACCGGCCCGGCCGGCAGTATGCTGATGTTCTCGTCCCTGCTGGTCCATGCCAGCCCGCCCAACATCTCACCGTTCGGGCGGACGATCGTTTATCTGTCCCTGTGCCACGTCGACAACCACATCCGCGCCTTCAACCGGGCGGAATGGATCGCCCATCGCGATTTCACCCCCATCGAAGCCCTGAGCGACGATTGTCTCGACGAACTGGTCGCCAAGCGCCAACAAGCAGCGGAGTAATCAATTTTGTATATCTATCAAGAACTCGCGGCTCGCGCCGCGGCGGGCAAGCCCGTTCGTGTCGGCCTGATCGGGGCCGGGAAATTCGGTTCCATGTTCCTGTCGCAGGTGCCGACGACGCCGGGCCTAGAGGTCGCCGTCATCGCCGACCTGAGCCCCGACGGCGCCAAGAAGGCCTGCCGCACCGTCGGCTGGCCGGACGACCTGATCGCCCAGACCAAATTCGTCGACGATGCCATGGCCATGATGCAGGCCGGCGGCGTGGACGTGGTGGTCGAGGCCACGGGCAATCCGGTGGTCGGGCTGGTGCACGCGCGGGAAGCCATCCGCAACGGCATTCATATCGTCATGGTCAACGTCGAAGCCGACGTTCTGGCCGGCGGCCTGTTGGCCGAAGAAGCCCGCAAGGCGGGCGTCGTCTATTCCATGGCCTACGGCGATCAGCCGGCCCTGACCTGTGAGTTGGTCGAATGGGCACGGGCCACGGGCTTCGAGGTGATCGCGGCGGGCAAGGGCACCAAGTACCTGCCGTCCTATCATGCCTCGACCCCGGACACGGTCTGGGATCACTACGGCCTGACCCCGGAACAGGCGGCCGCCGCCGGCATGAACAGCCAGATGTTCAACAGCTTTCTCGACGGCACCAAGTCGGCCCTGGAAATGGCGGCCATCGCCAACGGCACGGGCCTGACCCCGCCGTCGGACGGCCTGAATTTCCCGGCCGCCGGCATGGACGATCTTGCCCATGTCCTGCGTCCCGTCGCCGACGGCGGGATGCTTGAGCACAAAGGCCAGGTCGAGGTCGTGTCGTCCCTGGAACGCGACGGCCGGCCGGTGTTCAAGGATCTGCGCTGGGGCGTCTATGTGGTGATCGAAGCCCCCAACGATTACGCCGCCGCCTGCTTCCGTCAGTACGGCATGAACACGGATGCCTCCGGGCGCTATTCCGCCATGTTCAAGCCATTCCACCTGATCGGCCTGGAGCTGAACATCTCGATCCTGTCGGCGGCGTTGTTGAACAAGCCGACGGGCTCGACCCTTGGCTTCCGGGGCGACGTGGTGGCGACCGCCAAGCGCGACCTGAAGGCCGGCGAAATGTTGGACGGCGAGGGCGGGTTCACCGTCTGGGGCAAGCTCTATCCGGCGGAAAAATCGCTGGAGCTCGGCGGCCTGCCCATCGGCCTGGCCCATAAGGTCAAGCTGAAGGCCGACATTCCCGCCAACCAGCCGGTGCGCTGGCAGGATGTGGACGCCGACGAAACCCTGGATGCCGTCAAAATCCGCCGGGAGATGGAAGCCCACTTCCGTCTGCCGGCCGCGGCCGAATAATTCCGCCGTTTCGGAGGACGCGGGTCAGAACAGGATCGGGTCGCTCGGCCGCGACGTTTTCCGCTCCTTCAGCCGTTCGACGACGACGATCAGTTTATCGACGTCGCCGGACGGCTCCTGGATCGGCAGTATCAGGCGTTCGTGGGTTCCCGAGGCGTCATAGGTTTCAAAGCTCCGCTGCAACAGGATCGGGTGGCCGGCGCTGACGCAGCGGTCGTAGGACTCTTTGACTTCCTGGAAATCGTATTGGTGGCTGACCTCGAAATAGGTCAAGCCCGTGTGGTCGGGCGTGTCCAGTTTCCAACGGTTTTGGACGATGGTGGTGCCGACGAAACGGTAGCGGAAATCGGCCACGTCGGGGCGTAACAGGACGTCGAGAACCAGCATGATGGGCGCATCCCGGTAGAGGTCGATCAGCTTGATGTTGTTCCAGGATGGTGCCGGTGCGGAACCGGCCTGGCGGCGCCAGTATTCCCAGACGCGGCGGGTGCGGAGGCCGGTCAGCTGGTTGTCGATCTCGTCGATTGTCCTGTAGGTCGCCATGATCGCGGAGTCATACGGAGACATGCAGTTCCGCGAAAGCTGGACGGAAGTGTTAGACCAATTTTTCGATGCAGCGGCGGTCTGGCCACGACACTGATCCGTTGCCGGGGCGGGGGACCCGTGCCATAAGCGGGCGATGTCCGAAACGGAACAGACCGACCAATCGCCCCGCGTTTGGGTCCTGGCCGATGACCGGCCCGGCAACCGCAGCCAATGCCTGGGCGTGGCGCGGGTTCTCGGCCTGCCGTTCCAGCAGAAGGACATCGAATACGGCCCCCTGGTGCGCCTGCATAACGCGCTTCTGGGGGCGTCCTTCGCGGCGATTACGCCTGCCTCTCGCGCCGGGCTGACGCCGCCCTGGCCGGATCTGGTGATTGGTGCCGGGCGGCGGTCGGCTTCCGCCGCGCGCAAGATCAAGAAACTGTCCGGCGGGCGGACCAAGCTGGTTCATGTCATGCATCCCGGCGCCGGGGCGGGGGATTTCGACCTGATCGCCCAGCCGGCCCATGACGCCCGACCGACCGCCGCCAACACCCTGACCATTCCCGCTGCCGCCCACGGCGTGACGGCGGACGTTCTGGCCGCGGCCAAGGAAGAATGGGAGCCTGTTTTTGCCCATCTGCCGCGCCCGCTGGTCGCCCTCATGGTCGGCGGCAGCACGCGGCGGCGTGAATTCGGCCCGGACATGGCGGGCGAGGTCGCCGGGCTGGCCGCCAAGCTGGCCCGCGACAAGGGCGGTGCCTTGCTGGTGTCGACCAGCCGCCGGGTCGAAGAATCGGAAGACCCCGCGACCATGCCGGCGCTGCTCGCCGCCATCGCCGATGTGTCGCATCATCTGTACCGCTGGGGAGACCCGGCGGGGAACCCCTACATGGGGTATCTCGCCCATGCGGATGTGGTCGTGGTGACGGGGGATTCCGTATCCATGTCGACCGAGGCCTGCGCCCGCCCGGGGCCGGTCTATCTTTATGCGCCGTCGCCCTTGATCACGCCCAAGCACAAACGATTCCACGACTATCTGTTCGACGCCGGCTACGCGCGGCCGCTGACGGCGGAGACGGTTTGGGAAGATTGGACTCACGCGCCCCTCAACCCGGCGGAAGACATCGCCCGCGCCATCCGCGAACGCCTGAACATCGGCGCTTGAAGGCTGGCGCCGTTGCGTCGGCGGACCGTTGCGCTACGATGCGGGCGGGGGCGATCACCAGGGGATGGAAACAATATGGCCAACGAGCTTCTTTTCGGGATTCAGACCAACGGCATCAAGCATACCCATGCGAACCCGATGCCCGATGTGGACACGCGGTTCCGCATGGTCAAGGAAGCCGGGGTGTTCGATTACATCGACAAAACCCCGGACCCGGATCAGATCGACGATTTCGAACGGGCGCGGGACAAGTACGGCCTGCCGGTGCGGGCAGGCGGCTGGTTCTATGTCCTGGGGCAGGACGAGGCACTGCTGGAAAAGAACCTGGAGACGGGCCGCCGGTTGGGCTCCCTCGTCCATAACACCCAGATCAAGCTTCATCACGCCCAAGGCCATGTGGTCACGGACGAGGAAGTCCTGAACGCCTACTTATGGGCGGCGGAGTTGGGCGAAAAATACGGCGTCACGCCCTGCTTCGAGGTCCATGTCAACATGTGGTCGGAAGACTTCGCGCGGGTCGCCCGGGTCGGCCGCATGGTCGAGGCACGGGGGGTGGAGTTCAACATCACCCTCGACCACAGCCATGTGATCTTCAAGATCGACAATCCCAAGGAACAGGAAATCTTCGATACGGCGGGGCAGATCGCGGCGGGGGAGGTGATCCTCGATCCCTACACCCCCGGCAATGTGGTGGAGCAGTGGATCGAGGCCGGCTGGGTCCGCCATTGCCATGCCCGGGCCGCTATTCCCAACAACCCGGTCAACGAGACGGGCCGCCATCCCGACGGCAGCGTCGGGCGCGGCATCCAGTATCCCTTCGTGCAGCCGGGGCCGGGCGAGTACCACGCCGACTGGGACGGGGCCCTGCTGGAGCCCTGGAAGGAATGCATCCGCATGCTGATGCGCCATCACGCCGCCGACCCCGCGGGCAAGCTGGGTCAGATTTCAACCGAATTCATTCCCGGCACGGATTACGGCGAGGGCTGCAAGTATTCCCTGTTCGAGCAGGCGGTGGCCTGCGTCGAATGGATGCGCGAAACCTGGGACGTGATCCGCCGCGAGGCAGCGGCATAAGGCCGGGAATTACTCCGGCCAGGCTTTGACCTCGGTCTTCTGCTCGCCCAGGCCTTCGATGCCGACGCGCATGACGTCGCCGGGCTTCAGGAACCGGGGCGGCTTCATGCCGAGACCCACGCCCGGCGGCGTGCCCGTGGCGATGATGTCGCCCGGCATCAGGGTCATGTACTGGCTGACCGCGGACACCAGATTGAACACGTTGAAGACCATGGTCTTGGTGTTGCCGTCCTGCATCATCTGGCCCGAGACTTCGCACCAGATGCGCAGGTTCTGCGGGTCAGGCACCTCGTCGGGGGTGACCAGCCAGGGGCCGAAGGGGGCGAAGGTGTCGAAGCTTTTGCCCTTCACCCATTGGCCCGTGGTTTCCAACTGAAAGGCGCGTTCCGACACGTCGTTCATGACGGCGTAGCCGGCGATGTAATCGAGGGCGTCCGCTTCCTCGACATATTGCGCGCGCTTGCCGATGACGACGGCCAGTTCGGCCTCCCAGTCGCCCTTCTGCGAGCCCTTGGGCAGGACCACCGGGTCCGTCGGGCCGGACAGGGAGGTGATCGCCTTGGAGAAGATGATGGGTTCTTCGGGCAGATCCATACCGGCTTCCGCCGCATGGTCGGCATAGTTCAGGCCGATGGCGACGATCTTGCCGACGCCGGCGACGGGAGCGCCCAGACGCGGCGCGCCGCTGACGGCGGGAAATTCTTCGGGATTCATGCCGCTGAGGCGGGACAGCCGGTCGCTGACGAGCGTTTCCGGCGTGATGTCGGGCAGGCGGTCGGAGAGGTCACGGATGCGGCCGGCGGCATCCAGCAAGCCCGGGCGTTCTTCGCCCTTGGGGCCAAAGCGCAGCAGTTTCATGGATGGAGCTCCCGGATGGATTATTGATGTTGGTGATCGGCTTGAGCGCCGGTGGCCGCATTAGGCTTCGCGGCGGCTTGGAGGTCAAGACCGTTACCTGGAATTTTATGAAAGTTTTATAGAATATTGAAAACACTTAATAATTTTGTCGGAGAAAGAGGCCGCGCGTAAACTTCGGGCGAAAGGAAATCGCTGTCATGGTGCTGCGTCGACCCGGCTTTTTGGTCTTCGGACGCCGGTCGTTGGTTGTAAACCAGCGGGGCTCGTCCCTGGTCGAATTCGCCTTCGCGGCCCCCCTGATGGTGATGATGATTATCGCCACCATCGAATTCGGCATGATCATGTTCGTCTCCACCCTGATGGAAAGCGCGCTCCGCGACGCCGCGCGGTTCGGCATCACCGGCCAGGAGCCGGACGGAGCCACGCGCCTGGAACAGATCATCGCGATCGTCGAGGACCGCACCATCGGTCTGGTCGACATGGACAACGCCACGGTCGAGGTTCGGGTCTATCCCACCTTCGGCGATGTCGGGCGGGGCGAGGCCTTCGTCGACGGCAACGGCAACGGTGCCTACGATCCGGGCGAGACCTTCACGGACGAGAACGGCAACGGCGCTCATGACGCCGACATCGGCGAGGCCGGGGCCGGCGAGGCCGGGTCCATCGTCGCCTACCGCATGGAATATGCCTGGCCGCTGCGCACGCCGCTGGCCGGGCAATTCATCGGGGAGGACGGCAAGTTTGTCCTGAAATCCGCCATTGCCGTGCGCAATGAGCCCTACGATCAGGCCATCGGCGCACCGGCGCCGGGCGGGTGAGGGGGCATCATGGGACTCCTTCGGGCATTCCTGAACCGCTTCCGGCGCGACGGCCGGGGCACGATCTCCGTAGAACTGGCCTTCGCCGTGCCGGTGCTGACGGGTTTGCTGATGTCGGGGGTCGAGGTCACGCGCTATGTTCTGATCAATCAGAAGCTGGAGCGCACGGCGGCGACCATGGGGGATCTGATTTCGCGCATGCCTGAACTGACCGAAGGCGACATTACGTCGTTCTTCGCCGCGTCGGACCAGGTGATGACGCCCTATGACGTTCAGACCGGCGGCCGGGTCATCATTTCATCGATCGCGCGGGACGGCGGGGCGCCTGAAATCATCTGGCAGCGGACTTATGGCCTGGCGGCGGCGGCCAGCCGGTTCGGCGGCACGGGCGACCCGGCGGTCCTGCCCGCCGGGTTTGTCGTGCGCGACAGTGAGAACGTCATCACGGCCGAAATCTTCTACGATTTCGAACCGATCATGATGACCGCCGTGCTGGAGCCGGGGCAGCTCTATTCCAGCGCCGTGTTCCGTCCCCGGTTCGGAAACCTGACCACCGTCATCCCCTGATCCCGGCCTTTGCCAACCAATTCGTGATTTGAGCGGACCGCCCGCGGTGGGGGATAGTGGTCCCCATGAAACATCGGATCATTTTGGGACTTGGGTTGGTCTTGGGGGCCTGCGCCGTGTCATTGGGGATCGCGGCGGAGGCGACGCTGCCGCCGGAGTTGACCGCGCGCGCCTGGGAGCAGATGACCTTCGACGGCAAGCGCGCCAACCGCTACCGCGCCTGCGCCACCGATTGCATCGAGGTCGATACGGACGCCAGCGTGTCCCTGATCGGCCGGGCGGTGACGGCGGATCTGGGCGAAATGCCGGTGCTGACCTGGGAATGGAAAATTTCCCAGCCCGTGGTCGCCACGGATCTGACCGTGAAGGGGCAGGACGACCGCGCCCTGGCCGTTTACGTGACCTTTCCCTACGACCCGGACACGGCCACCTTCTCGGAATCCCTGCTGCGGCCCCTGGTCGAACTGGCGCGCGGCACGGATGCGCCGGCACGGACCCTGTCCTATGTGTGGAGCGGCTATGGCACGCCCGGCGCCGTTGTCGCCAGCCCCTATTTCGGCGACGTCAATGTGATGATCGTTGCCCGCACCGCCGACGCCCCCGTGGGGCAATGGCTGCGCGAAACGGTCGACGTGGCGGCGGATCATGAACGGGTGTTCGGCCGCCGACCGCAGCGCGCGGCCCACGTGCTGATCGGCGCCGACAGCGACGACACAGGCACCGCGAACCGCGGCTTCGTGCGGGGGATTACGTTTCAGGCCCGCTGAGTTCCGGCGGTTTCATCCAATTGTCACTTGCGTAAATTCATTATTTCGGGAATATACGAAATATGGATGAAACAAGTTACGTTCCCCTGTTCGCGGCCCTGGCCCAGGAACACCGCCTGGCGGCCTTCCGCCTGTTGATGCGGGAAGGGCCCAACGGCCTGCCGGCGGGTGACATCGCTCGCCGCCTGGAGGTGCCGCCATCGACCCTGTCGGCGCATCTGGCGCAGCTGTGTCAGGCCGGCTTGCTGCGGTCGACCCGCCGTCGCCAAAGCATTTTCTACGCCATCGATGTGGCCGGCACGCGGCGCCTGATTTCTTATCTGACCGATGATTGCTGCGAAGGGCGGCCGGAAATCTGCGGCTATGGCGACCCGCTTCGCTGCCCGCCCGAAAAGGAGACGCGTGATGCCTGACCCTTCGACGACCTATAACGTGCTGTTCCTGTGCACGGAAAACTCCGCCCGCAGCATCATTGCGGAAGCGGTCCTCAATCGCTTGGGCACCGGCCGCTTCAAGGCCTTCAGCGCCGGCAGCCTTCCGGCGGGCCGGGTTCATCCCTATGCCTTGGATCTGCTCCGCAACCATGACTATCCGACCGCCGATCTGCGGTCCAAGAACTGGGACGAGTTCACGGTCCCGGGGGCGCCCGAAATGGACTTCGTCTTCACGGTCTGCGACAACGCGGCCAATGAAGTCTGCCCCGTTTGGCCGGGCCAGCCGGTGTCGGCCCATTGGGGCGTGCCGGACCCGGCGGCGGTAGCGGGGAACGAAGCCGTCAGGCGCGCCGCCTTCGCCGATACCATGCGCTACATGACCAATCGGATCAGCGCCTTCGTCAGCCTGCCGCTGGCGAGCCTGGACCGCATGACGCTCAAAAAACGTTTGGACGACATCGGCAAGGACCGGGCCGCAGCGGTCTGACCCCATCAATTGAAACAAGAAACGGAATCACGATGACCCTGTTCGAACGCTATCTCTCGCTTTGGGTTGCTCTCTGCATTGTCACGGGCATTCTTCTGGGCAATCTGGCGCCGGGCCTGTTCCAGACGGTCGCGTCCTGGGAATATGCCTCGGTCAATCTGGCCGTCGCGATCCTGATCTGGGCCATGGTCTACCCCATGATGGTGGCGGTGGATTTTGCCAGCCTGCGGGGCATTCATCGGCGGCCCAAGGGCCTGATCATCACCATCGTGGTCAACTGGCTGGTCAAGCCGTTCACCATGGCGGCACTAGGCGTGCTGTTCTTCAAGTGGTTGTTCGTGGACCTGATCGACCCGGCCAATGCGGACCAGTACATCGCGGGCTTGATTTTGCTGGGGGCGGCCCCTTGTACGGCCATGGTCTTCGTCTGGTCGTACCTGACCAAGGGGGATGCCAATTACACCCTGGTTCAGGTGTCGCTTAACGACGTCATCATGGTGTTCGCCTTCGCCCCTATCGTGGCGCTTCTCCTGGGTGTCACGGACATCGAGGTGCCGTGGCAGACCTTGCTGCTGTCGGTCGGTCTTTACGTGGTGATCCCGCTGGCGGCGGGCATGGCGACGCGCCATGTGCTCGGGCGCGGCAAACCGGCGGAGCAGGAAGCGGCTGCGGTCGAACGCTTCACCGGGGCGGTCAAGCCGTTCTCGATCCTGGGTCTTCTCGCCACGGTCATATTGCTGTTCGGATTCCAGGGCAACGTCATCGTCGAGCAACCGCTGTTGATCGCCCTGATCGCGGTGCCGCTGATCATCCAATCCTACGGCATTTTCGTCGTCGCCTATGGTGCCGCCTGGGCGTGGCGGGTGCCGCACAACGTGGCGGCTCCCTGTGCCTTGATCGGCACGTCCAATTTCTTCGAGCTGGCCGTGGCGGTCGCCATCGGTCTGTTCGGGCTTAATTCGGGCGCGGCCCTGGTTACCGTTGTTGGGGTCCTGGTCGAGGTGCCGGTCATGCTGTCCCTGGTCGCCTTCGCCAACGGCACGCGCCGTCACTTCACGGCGGCGGAGTAGGGGACTATTCCGCCGGCGCCGGGCCCGGCGCCGCGCCGCCGGACGCGCCCTGAATGGCCTTGGTCGGGAACAGGCGGTCCAGGTAGATATAGACCACCGGCGTCAGGTAGAGGGTGATGACCTGCGACATCAGCAGGCCGCCGACCACGGTCAGGCCCAAAGGCGCCCGGGCCTCACCGCCTTGCCCGAAGCCGATGGCGATGGGCAGGCTGCCCATGAGAGCGGCCATGGTCGTCATCATGATCGGGCGGAAGCGGATCAGGCAGGCCTGATAGATGGCTTCGTCGGGGGTGAGGTTATCCTCGCGCTGTGCCGACAGGGCGAAGTCGATCATCATGATCGCGTTCTTCTTGACGATCCCCACCAGCATGATGATGCCGACGAAGCCGTAAAGCGTCAGCGGCATGTCGAAGGCCATGAGGGCGAGCAGCGCCCCCACGCCCGCCGCCGGCAGGCCCGACAGGATGGTCAGCGGGTGGATGAAGCTTTCATAGAGAATGCCCAGCACGATGTAGACGACGATGATGGCCAGCGCCAGCAGCATGCCCATGCCGGCCAGGGATTCCTGGAACACCTTGGCCGTGCCCTGGAAGCTGGTGGTCAGGGTCGCCGGCACCTGTATGGCGCGTTCCAGGGCATGGACCCGGTCGATGGCCGTGCCGAGGGAGACCTCGGGGGCGAGGTTGAACGAAATCGTCACGGCGGGGATCTGGCCCTGGTGGCTGATGGTCAGCGGCGATACGCCGCGGGTCAGGGTCGCCACGGCGGCCAGCGGCACCAGGCGGTCGCCGGGGGCGCGGATGTAAAGCTTCTTGAGCGCTTCCGGATCCTGCTGAAATTCGGGCGCCACTTCCAGGATCACCGCGTATTGGTTGGCGGCGGTATAGATGGTCGACACCTTGCGCCCGCCGAAGGCGTTGGCGAGCACGGCCTCGATCTCCTCGGCCTTGATGCCCATGGTGCCGGCGCGGTCGCGGTCGATGTCGACCACCAGCGAGGGGCTGCGGATCTTGAGGTCCGTGGTCACGTCCTGGAAGCCGGGCAGCTTGCCCAGTTCCTCCGCCATGATCTCCGCCCATTTGTAGAGGGATTCCAGGTCCAGGTCCTGCAAGGTGTACTGGTATTGCGCGTTGGACAGCCGCCCGCCGACGCGGATCGCCGGCGGGTTGCGCACGAAGGACTTGATGCCGGCGACCTTGTTCAGCTTGCGCCGCAGGTTCTGTACCACATCATTGATATCGGCGTCGGGCCGGGCGTGGCGCGGCTTCAGGCGCAGGAACAACAGGCCGGCGTTATTGGTGATGCGGCTGCCGGCGGCGCCTACGCGCGACATGGTCGCGGCCACGTTTGGGTCCTTGTTGACGATGTCGGCGACCTCTTTCTGATAGCGTCGCATGGCGTCGAACGACACGTCCTGGCCGCCCTCGGTATAGATGATCAGGCGGCCCGTATCCTCGGCCGGCAGGAAGTCTTTCTGGATTACGGAATAGAGCCCCCAGGTTCCGACCAGGGTACCCAGGAACACGGCCAGCACGAACGGCTTGCGCTTCAGGCACCACAGCAGTGACAGGTCATAGGCGTGCAGCATGGCGTCGAAGGCGCGCTCGGTCATCGCCATGAAACCGCGCGTTGGTTTTTCCGCACCGTGGGCGGCATCGGAGATCCAGCGGCTGCACATCATCGGCGTCAGCATCAGCGACACGATGCCCGACACGATGATGGTCACACTGATGGTCATGGCGAATTCGTGCAGCAGGCGCCCGACCATGCCGCCCATGAACATGACGGGGATGAATACGGCGACCAGGGACAGGGTCATGGACAGAATGGTGAAGCCGATTTCCCGCGAGCCCTTGAGGGCGGCCTGCATGGAGCTCAGGCCCTTTTCCTTGTGGCGGATGATGTTTTCCAGCATCACGATGGCGTCGTCGACGACGAAGCCGACGGACAGGGTCAAGGCCAGCAGGCTCAGGTTGTTAAGCGAGAAGCCCATCACATACATGATTGAGAACGTGCCGATCACCGAGATCGGCAGCGCGATACTGGCGATCACCGTGGCCGCCAGATTGCGCAGGAACAGGAAGATCACCAGCACGACCAGGGCCGAGGCCAGCATCAGCGTGAACTCCACGTCCAGGATCGCTTCCTCGATCGATTGGGCGCGGTCGTACATGACTTCCAGGTTCACGGACTCGGGCAGTTGCTGGCGGAACACGGGCAGGATGTCGTTGATTTGCTTGACGATCTGCACGGTGTTGGAGCCGGGCTGCCGGTAGACCGCCAGCATGATGCCCTGGCGCTCGCCGAAATAGGTGGCGACGCGGGTCGCCTCGACCCCGTCGATGGCCGTGCCGATTTCCGACAGGCGGACAGGGGCGCCGTTGCGGTAGGCGACGATCAACTTGTTATAGGCGGCGGCGTTGCTCATCTGGCCCGTGGTCTTCACGGCGATGGCGCGGTCGGGGCCGTTCAGGGTGCCCGTCGGCTGATAGCTATTGCCGCCGCGGATCGCCTGTTCGACCTCGCCGATGGCGATGCCGCGGGTCGCCAGGGCATCCGGGTCGACCTGAGCGCGCACGGCGAACTTCTGCTGGCCCCAGATCTGCACCTGGGCGACGCCGTTGATGGTCGATAGCTGCTGCGCCAGCATGGTTTCCGCGAACTCGTTGACCATGGAGATCGGCAGCGTGTCCGACGACAGCCCGATGTAGAAGATGGCGAAGTCGGCGGGGTTGATCTTGCGGAACGACGGTGGGTCGGTCATGTCGTCGGGCAGGGAGCGGAGCGCCGTCGAAATGGCCGACTGGACGTCCAGCGCCGCCGCGTCGATGTTGCGGTTCAACTCGAACTCAAGGGTGATGCGCGAGGTGCCCGAGGCGCTGATCGAGGTCATGTTGCGCACGCCGGCAATGCGCGAGAACTGGCCTTCGAGCGTCGTCGCCACGGCGGCGGCCATGGTTTCCGGATTGGCTCCGGGAAGCGTGGCGGTGACTTCGATGGTCGGATAATCGACGTTGGGCAGTTCCGAGACCGGCAGGCCGCGATAGGCGAACACCCCGAACAGGACAAGCCCCAGCATGACGAGGGTCGTCATGACCGGTCGGCGGATGCAAAGCTCGGACAGATTCATCGTTCGTTTTGCGGCCTGTTCGGTCCGCTCCTTCCCTGGGTGCTGCGGGGACCGATGGCCCCGGTCAGCCGCCCGCTTTACCCGCGCCGCCATCCGTTGCCGGTGCCGCGTCGCCTGTTCTCTTTTCGCCCTTGGGCCCCTTGGCGCCGTCCGCCTTGAAAGACACCTTGGCGCCCTTGAACAGGCGCAACTGGCCGTCGGTGACAACCGTATCGCCGGGCTTCGGGCCGTCGCTGATGGCGACGAAACCGTCGACCGACGGGCCGAGGGTCACCGGTTTGGGCTGCACCGTCAGGTCGGCGGGATTGACGACAAAGACGTAATTGCCTTTCTGGCCGGTCTGCACGGCGCGTTCGGGGACCACGGCGGCATTTTCGATCGAGTCCATCTCGATGACGACGCGCACGAATTGTCCCGGGGTCAGGAACCCATCGCCGTTCTGGAATTCGGCCTTCAGCAGGATTGTGCCGGTCTGGGTGTCGACGGCGTTGTTGATGAACACGACACGGCCGCGGACCGGCGGGCGCTTGCTGTCGGGCACGGTGGCCTCGACCGCCAGGGTGCCTTCGGCAAGCCGCCGCTTGATCTCGGCCAGATGCGATTCGGGCACGGACAGGGCCGCGAGGATGGGGTCGACCTGATTGATGACCACCAGGGGCTGCGGGTCATCGGCCTTGACCAGGTTGCCGGCCTGGACCAGGACACTGCCCGTGCGGCCGCCCAGGGGGGCCCGGACGGTGGCGAACTCCAGGTTCAGCTTGGCGATATCCACGGCCGCCTGCCCGGCGCGGATGGTCGCCGACAGGCCGTTCACGGCGGCCCGCGCTTCCTCGAATTTCTGTTGCGACGAAAAGCCTTTGCCGCTGAGCGACTGGTAGCGCTGGAAATCGCCCTGCGCCTTTTCCAGGTTGGCGCGGTCGCGGGTCAGGTTGGCCTCGGCCTCGCGCAGGCGGGCCTGGAAGGGCCGGGGGTCGATATGGAACAGCGGGTCGCCCTTGGCCACGGTCTGGCCTTCGGTAAAGGCCGCTTCCATGATCTGGCCGTCGACGCGCGAACGCACGGAAACCGTGGCCAATGCCTGGATCGTGCCGATGGCGCGGATGGTGACCGGCATCGTGCGGGTCGTCACTTTGGCGACCATGACCGGGGTCGGTGGTTTGCCGCCCGCCTTGCCCACGGGCTTATCGGCGGAAGGCCCGCCGGCCAGCATGAAATAGGCACCCGTGCCGACAGCAATCAGCAGAACGCCAAGCGCCAAGCGCCGAGACGAAAACGTCTTCATTGAATTTCGGTGGTTCCGTTCCCCGTAGGAATGTACGCAATACGGGAAAATACTACGGCAAGTCGGAATCCATTGCGAGCGGGCAATTGTAACGAATTGTATACGAAGCGCCGCCGGATGACCGGCGGCCGATGAGTCGCGCCGCCCATCCTCTGCCTGCTATTTAGAGAGCCGCAATTCGGTCAGATGGTTGGCGACTTCGCGGAACACGGTCTGCAGTTCTTCCGCCCCCGGCGCCAGGTGGTAATAGGGGGCGTCGGGGCCGCTGGCGACCTGCTTGAGCAGGGTTTTCAGATCTTCGTCGTTGTTGGCGAACTGGATGACGTAAACGATGACGCCGTCGGCCTTGATGTTGTCGGCAAGGGTTTGCAGCCGGCTGTTCATTTCATCATGGGCGGTGCCGCCCGTGCCCCAGACGCCCTTATAGCCGTCGCCCGACCCGCCGACGTTCTCGCCATCGGTCAGCAGCAGGATCGCCTGCTGGCGGCGGTACGGGGGATCGGGGATCGCTTCCGTAAAGGGGGCCGACGGTTTCAGCACCCGCCAGGCCCAGCCCAAACCCTGGGGAATGTTGGTCTGCCCCTGGGGCGATGTCAGGTCGTCGATCTTTCCTTTGATGACGGCCTTGGAATGCTGCAGCGGCGTGATGCCGTGGGTCAGGCAGGGCCCGCATTCGTTGCCGCCCACGGACATGGCGCACTCGTTCCAGCCGGGCAGGGGATCGCCGTCCGGGCCGATCGGCTCCCAGGCGACCCAGTCCTTGGTTCCGATCCGGCCGATGTCCAGAAGGGTATCGCCGTCGTTGTCATCGTCGCCGTCGTCCGAATAGCGCTGGAACACGCAGCCGGTCCAATCGGGGCCGGGGTCGTTCAGCAGCGGCACCGGTGAGGTGTTGACCGAGAACACGGCACTTTGCGCGGCTCCCGTTACCGGGTGGGAGAAGGCGGCGACGGGATCTTCGGTGGTCAGGGCGGGATCATAGATTTCGCCGTCAATCGTGACATTGACCTTGGAATTCCAGGGCACCAAGCCGATGCCCAAAAGGTCCTTGTCCGGCGCGGTGCCGAACAGGATGTCGATCAAGGTATGGGCGGCTGACCGCGCCGCGGCGATGCGCGAGCCGCCGCCGATGGCGCCCGAGGACATGGAGCCGGACATGTCGATGGCCAGCACCACGTCCAGGGCGATCAACTCGCGTTTGACCTGGGAGTAGGCGGATACGGTGACGTCCTCAAATCCCAGGATGCGCATGAAACTGGTCGGGATGACCGCCGAGGCGGTCAGCTCCAGGGTCTCGTTATCGACATCGGGAAACTTGATCGGCCCCGTCACCGTGGCCCCGAGATAGCCCGGCGGGAAGTTGGCCGCAAAGAACATGTCGATGTCGGCATCGCGGGTCGGCAGGAAGAAGGACCGTCCCCCGGCCAGCGCCGCCGCGTCGAGCGCCGACGACAGGCGCGATTTGACCAGGTAGGCGCGGGCGACATCCGTGCCGATGCCGACGAACCCGACGATCGGAATAATGGCGAGCGCGAGGAAAACGGCGACGCCGCCGCGCCGGCACGCGCCCAGGCGGGTCAGGATTTTTTCAGACATATCAAAGAGTTGCGTCATATCAGGGGTTCCCTGTGCCGACGCAGTAATATTTATAGAAAAAACCCCGGTCAAATGAAACGTTTACGTAAAACAACATGTAAAAATTAGATAAAATTTTATTTAAATGTATTTCTTAAGTATTCAAATTTTGAGTTCAAATAATATTTTTGACTTATAACTTTAGGCATAGAAAATTGGGCATCGAGGTTCACGCCGAACCACGAAGAATGTTTCAGGAGAGAAGCCATGAAGACCACCATCATCAATAAATTGCTGCAGGACGAGTCCGGCGCCACGGCCATCGAATACGGCCTGATCGCCGCCCTGGTGTCGGTCGCCGCCATCGGTGCCCTGACCACCATGGGTGAATCCCTGGAAACCATGTTCACCACGGTTTCGGGCAAGCTCGACGAAGCCGTCAGCGAGTAATTCCGGGCAATAAACACTGCCCCACGATCTCCATGTCCCTCCCCAGAACCTGCAATGGGTTCGTACTTCGGGCCTTCATTTCCCCAGAAACCAGTCCTCAGGTTTCGAAGGCCCGAAGGGGGAGGGGGCGGAGCCCCGGCCAGGCCAATTGATCGGCCGGCCAGGCGAGACATTAGTTAGTCAATTTACCTGACGATAAAAAAGAGAGCAGAGCGTTACGTGAACCCGGGCGGGCGATTTCATCCCAGTCACCCGCCAAGTCGGAAAAGGCCCATCCCATGTCCCTCACGGCCGCGATCCACGCATTTCCCTTGACCCTTTTCACCGGCCTTCTTGGGCTGGCGGTCCTGACCGATCTGCAGGAATACCGCATCCCCAATTCAGTGACCTTGGCCGTCGCGGCCCTGTTCCCCGTCTATGCCTTGTTGCCGGGGGCCGGTGTCGATGTTGTCGGCTCCCTGACGCTGGCCGCCGCCGTTCTGGCAGGCGGGACGGCCTTATTCGCCCTTGGTCTATTCGGCGGCGGCGACGTGAAACTGATGGCCGCGGTCAGCCTGTGGGTCGGCCCGGCGGCGTTTCTCGACTTCGTGCTCGTCACGGCCCTGGTCGGCGGCGTCATGGCCCTGGTTCAATTGTCGCACTGGCGGCTGGTCGCGGCGCAATTCCTGGCCGAGCGGGGAGAAACCGGGATGGCACAGACCCTGATCGGCCGCGACGTGCCCTATGCCGTGGCCATCGTCACCGCGACCTTCATCACCATGCCTGTGCCGCCCTTACTGGGCGCCGCGGCCCTGGCCGGCTAGGAGGCCCTCATGTCCTCAATCTCCATTCGCGGCATTTTGCTGATCGTCGTGGCTCTGGTCGCCGCCGCCGGAACGGCGTTGTTCGCCCGCAGCTGGATTGCCCAGCAGCAGGCGGCGTTCAAGGCACGTCCCGCCCAGGCCGCGCAAGCCACGGAGACACGGCGGGTCCTGGTCGCGAAGCAGACCATGGAAGCCGGCCGCTTCGTCCGCGCCGAGGATTTGCGCTGGGCGGCCTGGCCCAAGGACGGGATCGCCGACGGCTACATTGTCGAAGGTCAAAAGCCGAAAGGGGTCATGCCGGCTGCGGGCAATGCCGATGCCGCCGCATCCCCGAAGCGCGGCAAGGCCGTGTTCAACGGCGCCGTCGTGCGCGCCCGCATCACGGCGGGGGAGCCGGTGACGGCGCTCAAGCTGGTGCAGCCGGGCGAGCGCGGTTTCCTGGCGGCGGTGCTGGCGCCCGGCAAGCGCGCCGTCTCTGTCCCCGTCAATGCAACCACGGGGATCGCAGGGTTCATTTTCCCGGGTGATCGGGTCGACGTCATTTTCATCGGCCAGCTGCGTGTTGAAACCCGGCGCGGCGACGCCGAGGGCAGCAAGGTGAAGAAGATCGATTTTTCCGAAACCCTGCTGTCGGGCACCCGCATCATCGCCATGGATCAGAAGGTCGAGGCCGGTGACGGCGAGGCCAAGATCGCCAAGACCGCGACCCTGGAAGTCACGCCCAAGCAGGCGGAGAAGGTCGCCCTGGCGCTCAAGATGGGGGGTGTCAGCCTGAGCCTGCACGCCCTGGCCCGCCACGATAACGCGGGCGTCGGCCAGGACCGTTTCACGGATGTCGCGCAGGCCGTCGGCGCCATGGAAACCGAGGCCGCACCGCAAGACCAAAGCGGCAGCTACACCCTTGAATTCGACATCATGAGCATGCTCGGCGACAAGCGTTTCGGGCCGGGCGCGCGTGCGCGCGGAGTCAACGTGATCCGCGCCGACAAGGCCGAACAGGCCAACTTCTGAAAGGGCGGACCGTCATGCGACCCCAGACGATGGACATCTTCGACGACAGGCCCCGGCCCCGCGACATCAAGCGGTGGAATCGCCTGATCCTGGCCGCCGGCGTAATGCTGGCGCTGATCCTGGCATTGTTGTTCGCCCCGCCGCTGGCCGCCTTCGCCGAGGCCCAGGGCGTTGACGCGGGCCGGATCGAGGTCATCAGCCCCGCCGGTGCCAACATCAAGATGGAGGTCAACAAGGGTCGCCTGGTGCGTCTGATGCGTCCGGCCTCGACCGTGTTCATCGCTGACCCGCGCATCGCCGACGTGCAGATCAAGTCGCCGTCCCTGGTCTACCTGTTCGCCAAGGCGTCGGGCGAGACGACTCTCTACGCCGTCGATCAGTCCGAACGGGTGTTGGCCAATGTGGACATCACCGTTGGTCACAACCTGTCGCGTTTGCGCGCAGCCCTTGCCAAGCTGGCGCCGGACCACGACATCACGGTCGACAGCATCGACGGCGCGCTGGTCGTCGACGGGGTCGTGACGACGGCGGCCAAGGCCGAGGACATCCGCCGCCTCGCCGAATCCTTCGCCGGTGCGCCGGAGAACGTCATCAACCGGCTGGGCGTCGACGCCCCCAACCAGGTCAACTTGCGGGTCCGGGTCGCCGAAGTGTCGCGTGACGTGGATAAGCAACTCGGCTTCAACTGGAATGCGGTCGGCTCCATCGGCGCCTTCGCCTTTGGCGTCGCCACGGCCAATCCCTTTGCGGCCAATGTCATCAACCAAACCCTGACCGCCAATCCCGGCACCTTTTCCGCCGGCAACGGCAAATTCACCTTCGACGTCAACGGCGTGATCGACGCGCTGGAGGAAGAAGGCCTGGTCACCGTCCTGGCCGAACCCAACCTGACCGCCATGTCCGGCGAGACGGCCAGTTTCCTGGCGGGCGGCGAGTTTCCGATCCTGGTGCCGGAGGGCAGCGACCGGGTGGTCATCGAGTTCAAGGAATTCGGCGTGTCGCTGGCCTTCACGCCGACGATTTCCGGCGACAGCCGCATCAACCTGCATGTCCGCCCCGAAGTCAGCCAGTTGTCCAACGCCAATGCGGTGACCCTCAACAACTTTCAGATTCCGTCGCTGACCACGCGGCGGGCGGAAACCACGGTCGAACTGGGATCGGGCCAAAGCTTCGCCATCGCCGGTCTGTTGCAGAACAACGTGACCCACAGCATTTCCGAATTTCCCGGGCTCGGCGACGTGCCGGTGCTGGGCAGCTTGTTCAAGTCCGACCGCTTCCAGCGCGAGGAATCCGAACTGGTCATCATCGTCACCCCCTACATCGTCAAGCCGGCGCCGTCGCGCAAGCTCGCCGCCCCCACGGACGGCTACCAGGCGCCGCACGATATCGAACGAATTATCGGCGGATCGACGGGCCGCCACGCCGACAAACCGGCCAAGCCGAAGGTCGTCGCCAAGGACGGCCGTGCGCTCATCGGGCCCGTCGGCTTCACCTTCGAGGACTGATGACGACACAGGTCACGCCTTCGATCGCTTCACACCCCCAATCGCTTCCCACCCAAGGAGCATTGCCATGAAGACCCCGAACCGGATTTACACCACGCCCCGCAAGGCCAAAGCCAAGCCCGCCGCATTCGTTTCGGCCGCGAAGCGCAAGCCCTCGATCTGGGATCGCGGCGTCGGCGGCGGACGCAGCGGCAAAGGACAAGGCGCCGGTTGGCGGGCGGGGGCCCATGCCGGCAGTGCCTGGGCCGGGCTTCTGTGTCTGGTGTTGCTGGGGGCTTGCGGCCACATCCCTGATTTCAAGGCGCATGCGCCCTATGACCCGCCCAGCCCGCGCCAGCCCCGGGTGCAGGCGATCGCCATCGCCCACAATATCCCCTTTCCCCAGGGGACGGTGACCCTGGACGCGGCGGTGGGTCGGGACATCGACGCCTTCCTCGCCCGCCAGAAGGTCGACCGGGCCGACGCCCTGGAGATCGCCATTCCCGTCGGCGGCGGTGTGATCGCCCGCGACCGGGCCGAGCGGATTGCGGCCTATCTCAAGCTCAAGCGCCTTGCCGCCGGCTTCGTCATCGACGACGACCCCAAGATGTCCGCCGACACGGTGCGTCTGGTCGTTCACCGCTATCAAGTGGCTTTGCCCGCCTGCCCCGATTGGACGGACCGCAGCGGCATTACGTATGACAACCAACCGTCGGGAAACTGGGGTTGTGCCACGGCGGTCAATCTGGGGTTGATGATCGCCAACCCGGGCGACCTCGTGCAGGGACGCGACGGCGGCCCCGGCGATGGCGCCGCCCAGGTGTTGGGCATTCAGCGCTACCGCAAGGGCGAGACCAAACCGCTGCTGGGCGGCGGGACGTCGGAGATCCCGGCGGCCGGCACGGCCGGCCCCGGTGGCGGCGAGGGAGGCGGCAAATGACCCCCGCACCGCAAAAGCGGGCCATGCCCGCAGTGGCGGCCAAGCCGTTCATGGCGTTCGTCACCGATGAGATCACCCGGAGCCAGTTGGAACGCGCGGCCGAGGATGCCGGCTTCGTCGGCGAGGTGTACGTGGGCGACACGGACGCCGCGCTCGTGACCCTGGCCGAGGTCGTTCCCGCCCGCTTCCTGGTTCTTGACCTTGCGGACCGCACGGACCTGTTCGAGGCCGTCAACGCCTTCGCCGAGGTCTGCCGCCCGGACACCCGGGTTCTGGTCCTGGGGTCGGTGAATGATGTTGCGGTTTATCGCGCCCTGACCGACCTGGGCGTGTCCGATTATCTGGTCAAGCCGGTGGCCGGGCCGCAATTGACGGCGGCCCTGGTGCGCCTGGGCGCCGTAGAGGCGGACACCGCCCCGGCTGCGGTCCCCGCCGCCAAGCGCGGCACGGTCACGGGCGTCCTGTCGGCACGGGGCGGGGCGGGGGCCAGCACGGTCGCCGTGAACCTGTCCTGGGCGCTGTCGGTCGAAGCGCCGGGCAAATGCGCCCTGGTCGATCTCGACCTGCGCTTCGGCACCGCCGCCATGATGCTGGACCTGGAGCCGGGCCGCGGTTTCAAGGAAGCGCTCGACAATCCGGGACGTATCGACAGCCTGTTCATGGAGCGCGCCATGGTGCGGGCCACGGATAATCTTTCCCTGCTGGCCGGGGAAGAGGACGTATCGGCGGAACCGGCAGTCGCCGAAGGCGCTCTCGACATCCTGTTCGATAGATTAGCCGAGGCTTTCGACCATGTGGTGGTGGACCTGCCGCGTTGGCGCCTGGGCGATCACGTGAAGCACCTGGACCGCCTGTTTTTGGTGACAGAGCCGACCTTGGCCGGGCTGCGCGATGCGTTGCGCCTGAAGGACGCGGCCCAGGCTTTGGCCGGGCCCGACCTGGCGGTGCTGATCGTCCTCAACAAGGGCGGCGCGGCCAAGAAGGGGGAGTTGAGCGAGGCCGATGCGGTCAAGGGTGGTCTGCCCAAACCGGCCTACGTTCTGCCCGACGAAATCAAGGTGCAGGCCCGGGCCCAGGCCACGGGCAAGCCCATGGTGCAGATCGCCCCCCGGGCCAAGGCGTCGAAGGTGATCGTCGAGATGGCCCGCGATCTGGCGGTTGGTGACGGCGAAGCGGTTCCGACCAAGTCCCTGTTCGGTCTGATCCTGGGCGGTCGGACCAAGGAGGCGGGATCATGAGCTTCGGACGCCGTGATGCCTCGAAAGTCGTTGCCCTGGCGGCCCACCGTCTTCCCGCGCCGGGCGATGCGGACCCGGTTCCCGCCGCCGACCAGGGCGAGAGTCCTGGAGCGGCGGAACCGCCGCCCGAGCCGCCCATGCGCGAGGTCGAAGGCGCGGAAGAGTACCGCCCCGAAATCGTCGCCCGTGCGGTCGACAAGATTTGGCCCAGCGTCCGGATCGGCGCGAAGGACCTGTTGAGCCCGGACTACAGCCGGGGCGATCGCGCTGCCTGCATCGGTGTCATTCTCGATGCCGAGAGCAGGATGTCCGGCGACCCGCTGTTCGAGGCCGAACGCCGCGACGTCATCACGGAATTGCTCAACCGTTTGACGGACCTGCCGGATGCGGGATCTGTGGACGGCCGCACGACGGTGCCCGATCCGACGGGGCTTGCCAAGGAACGGGTTCAGCCCCTGTTGATGGAACGCATGGACGTGTCCAAAGCGGCCGAGTTGCCGCGCGCCGAGATGGCCCGTCAGGTGACGGACCTGGTCGCGGAAATCCTGGCCGACGAGAAACTGCACCTCAACCTGATCGAACAGCGCGATCTGGTGACCATGCTGCTCAACGACATGCTGGGCCTGGGGCCGCTGGAACCGCTGCTGTCCGACGACAACGTCACCGACATCATGGTCAACGGGCCGGATCAGGTTTACGTGGAGCGCGGCGGGCGCCTGGAATTGGCCGAGGCCCGGTTTCGGGACAACGCCCATGTCCTGAACGTGGCCCAGCGCATTGTGTCCGCCATCGGGCGGCGGGTCGATGAGACCTCGCCTTTATGCGATGCGCGCCTGGCCGACGGCTCGCGCGTCAATGTCATCATCCCGCCCTTGGCGATCGACGGCCCGTCGATCTCCATCCGCAAGTTCGCCAAGCAGAAGATCACCATGGAAAAGATGGAGCAGCAGGACAACCTGTCGCCGGCCATGGCGACGGTGCTGCGCATCGCCGGGCGGGCGCGGCTCAACATCATCATTTCGGGCGGCACGGGTTCGGGCAAGACGACGCTGCTCAACGCCTTGTCGCGCATGATCGACCCCGGCGAGCGCATCGTGACCATTGAGGACGCGGCCGAACTGCAGCTGCAGCAGCCCCATGTGGTGCGTCTGGAAACCCGGCCCGCCAACCTGGAGGGCGAGGGCGAGATCACCCAGCGCGAATTGGTGAAGAACTGCCTGCGCATGCGCCCGGACCGCATCATCCTGGGGGAAATCCGGGCCGGTGAGGCGCTCGACATGCTGCAGGCCATGAACACGGGCCATGACGGATCGCTTTGCACCATCCACGCCAACCGCCCGCGCGAAGCCCTGACCCGGTTGGAAAACATGGTCGCCATGGCCGGGGTCAAGCTGCCCAACGAGGCCGTGCGCGCGCAGATCGCGGGGGCCGTCAACATGATCGTGCAGATCGCCCGCATGCGCGACGGTGTGCGCCGCATCACCCATATCACCGAGGTCGTGGGCATGGAGGGCGAAGTCGTCACCACCCAGGATCTGTTCACCTTTGAATTCGAAGGCGAGGATGCGGACGGCAAGCTGTACGGCGCGTTCAAGTCGACCGGTCTGCGCCCGGCCTTTGCCGCGAACGCCAAATACTTCGGTTTGGAAAAGGCCCTGCTGGAAGCTATGTCGCAGCCGGACCACGTGACGCGGCGGGCGGGGTAGGGGGGATGGAAATCCTGCTGATATCGCTGGGTGTGTTCACCACCATCCTGACCGGTTGGGTCGGGCTGGGGGCGGGGCGCACCAGTCGGTCCCGTATCCTGGCGCGCCGTCTGGCCGCCGTCGGCCCGGCGAAGGGCGGGCCGGGCGCCGAGGGCGACGCCGTGACCCTGCGGCGAGACAACGGGGCGGGCAGGGGGTTCGAGAAATCCCTGGGCCGATTGCTGCCGCGCGTCGACAGCCTGCGCAAGCGGCTGGCGCGGACGGGAAAGAACCTGTCTGTCACCGGCTATCTGATCGTGTCGGTCGGGCTGGCGGCGGCCGTCTTCGCGGTCCTGTACCTGGTTCTACACCTGCATCCGGGCATGTCGGTCCTGTCGGCCCTGGCCGCCGGGTTGCTGCTGCCGCACATGGTCGTGTCCATGATGGCGACGCGGCGGCAGAACCGGTTCAACAATCTGTTCCCCGATGCCATTGATCTTATGGTTCGCGGGCTGCGGTCGGGCCTGCCGGTGACGGAATGTATCAAGGCCGTGGGCCGCGAGATGGCTGATCCCGTAGGCATCGAGTTTCGCCGCGTCACCGATGAGGTCAGATTCGGGGCGAAGATCAACGAGGCCCTCTGGGCGGCGGCGCACCGTCTGGACATGCCCGAGTTCAAGTTCTTCGTGGTCAGCCTGTCGGTACAGCAGGAGACCGGGGGAAACCTGGCCGAAACCCTGGCCAACCTGTCGGACATCCTGCGCCGGCGCCGGCAGATGCGGCTCAAGATCAAGGCCATGTCGTCGGAGGCCAAGGCAAGCGCCATGATCCTGGGCTCCCTGCCGTTCATCATGTTCTGCATCATCTACATGATGAACCCGGACTACGAATCCCTGCTGTTCACGGATCCGCGCGGACAATTCATCCTGGGGGCCGGGCTGGTGACCATGGCGATGGGAATCTTCGTCATGAGCCGCATGGTGAGGTTCGAGATATGAGCGCCGGCGACTTGATCCCCGGTCTCGACATGGCCGACTTGATCACTGTCATGGCGGCGTTGGCGGCGGGTTTTGCCGTCTATGCGGTGTGGACCGCGTTGCTGGTCCGCGACCCCATGGCCGGGCGCATCAAAAGCGTCGGCCTGCATCGGGACGAATTGCGTCAGGCCATGCTGGCGGCCCAGGGAAACCGTGCACGGCGGCGCGAGACCACCGTCGATTTCATGCGCCGGGTGGCCCAGCGATTGAAGCTTTTGAAAACGCGCCAGGCCGACGCGATTTCCCTACGTCTCGCCCAGGCCGGATTCCGGTCCAAGGATGCGCTGGTCATCTATCTGTTCGCCAAGCTGGCGCTGCCGTTTGCGCTGGGCGGGGTGGCCGTGGTGCTGGTCTATGTTTCGAACTTTTGGGCGTTGTCGGGGATGATGAAGCTGTTTGTCGCCATCACCGCCGTGATCGCCGGCGCCTATGCGCCCGAAGTCTTCGTCGCCAACGCGCGGCAAAAGCGCCAGCACGCCCTGCAGCAGGGCCTGCCGGACGCTCTCGACCTGCTGGTCATCTGTACCGAGGCCGGCCTGGCCCTTGATGCCGCCCTGACCCGCGTGGCGCGGGAAACGGGGCAGGCCTGTCCGGAACTGGCGGAGGAACTGAGCATCTGTTCGGTCGAACTGGGCTTCCTGCCGGACCGCCGGCAGGCGTTGGACAACCTGTCCGCGCGCACCGCCCTGGCGTCGATCCGGGGCGTCGTCAACACCCTGCAGCAGACAGAGAAATACGGCACGCCGCTGTCCCTGTCGCTGCGCGTGCTGTCCACGGAATTCCGCAACGACCGCATGATGCGGGCCGAAGAAAAAGCCGCACGCCTGCCGGCGACGCTGACCGTGCCGCTGATCATGTTCATCCTGCCGTCGCTGTTCATCGTGTTACTGGGGCCGGCGGTCATCAGCGCCATCGATGGCCTGGGCGGCCTGAAATGAGGGCCCCGGTCACGAGTGCCGGAGAAATCGCGACTGAATTGGGTGTGCCGCCTTTACTTAGGGGTCAGGCGGAGCACCTGGCCGGAGGACGGAGGGGTGCCGTCCTCCGGCCGTTTTATCGGCGACCGGGGCGGCGGGCTGAGGCTAGCCGTCGGGGCCTTGGCCCGTATGGACGGCCCGCGCGCGGGCCTTGTCCGACAGCTTGCGCAGTGTTTCGTAGCGTTTGAGATTACTCCGGACCTGGGACTCGCTCAGGTCCAGGCGGCCGATCTTGGCGGCGCGGTCCATGTCGCCGGACAGGCCGTAGACCAGGGCCAGGTTCTGGCGCGCCCGCGGCCCCGCACCGGGAGCCTTGGCGGCGTCGCCCAGGGTTTGGATGGCGTCGGCGAACTTTCCGGACAGGGCCAGGGACAGGCCCAGGTTGTTCTTCAGGGACAGGCTGTCCGGGGCCAGGGCCAGTCCCTGGCGGTAGAACCTCTGCGCCCCCGCGTGGTCGCCGGCAAGGTCGCGCGCAACGCCCAGGCCGTTGAGGGCGCGATGGTCCTGGGGGGCGGCTTCATGGGCGCGGGTGAAGGCGTCGGCGGCTTCGTCCGGCCGGTCGAGGGCGACCAGGGCCCGGCCCAGGCCGAGTAGGGCGGCCGGGTCGTCCGGCGCCAGGGCGGTCAGGCGCGTATAGGCCTCGGCCGCTTCGGCCGCCATGCCGAGGGCCAGGGCCGTCTCGCCGGTGCGCCGGTAGGGGGCGTCCCAATCGGGACGCATGGCCTGGGCGCGCTGATAGAAGGCGAGGGCCGAGGCGCTGTCGCCGCCGGCGCGTGAAGCGTCGCCGACGCGCAGCAACTGGCGGGCCCGGTTGTCCGCGTTGTCCTGTTTGATCTCGTCCGGCGTCGGCACCTTGTCGGTGGCGCAGGCGGCGACGGAAAGCAGGGCGGCGGTCAAGGCGACGGCCGGGAAGATTCGGCGGAATATGAGAGACGGTGTGATCATGGGGCAAGCCTACAACGCCGCAGCACAGCGGACCATAGGGCGGGTCACCGCAGCCTGAGATGGGGCTGAAACGGGCCGCTGACTTGGTTGTTGCGAAATGGGACAGAAAATATAACAGTCTTGGGATAGAGGAGACGTCACGTGAGCCGAACATATTCCGAACTGACGCGCCTGATCGAGCGCCTGCATCGGCGCTTTCTCGACGTCATCCGGGCGGAACTGAACCGCTTGGGGGTGCGCGACCTCAATGGCGTGCAGGCCTTGCTGCTGGCCAATATCGGGGACGAGGCCATGGCCATCCGCGATCTGGTCGAACGGGGCTACTATCAGGGCTCCAACGTGTCCTACAACATCAAGAAGTTGACCGACATGGGCTACCTGACCCAGGAGCGCTCCCAGCACGACAAGCGGTCCATCACGGTGCAGCTGACCGACAAGGCGCGGGCGGTGGTCAAGCAGGTCAAGGCGCTTGAGGATCATAACGCCACCGCTTTCAGCGAATACATCGACGAGCCGAAGGTGGAGGAGGTCTGCCAAGCCCTGCAGCGGCTGGAGCGGACCTGGGCCGACTACATCCATTACGGCGGCGAATAGCGGGTTTCGCCAGCCCGATCAGCCCGGCGCCAACAAAGGACCAAGAACTTCCGTCAATTTGTCCGCGTCGTCGCAGGCGCGGACCCGGAAGGTGCTGTCGGCCAGGGCCGCAGCCTTGCGGCGGGCGGCCTCGAAATCCTTGTGGGCGGAGCGCATGTGCACGGCGCCGGCCAAGCCCGCGGCCTTGGCTGCCTGAACATCGACCTCGCGGTCGCCGACGATCCAGGACGCGGCCCCATCAATGGGCAGGATTTCCAGCGCGCGGGTGATCATCCCGGGGTTGGGTTTGCGGTCGGGATGGTTGGAAACCCGCAACAGGCCGCGGCCCTCGGGGTGGTGCGGGCAGGCCAGGATCGCGTTGACGAAGGCATCGGCTTCGGCCAACTGCGCCCACATCCAGTCCTGCAGTCGGGCGAAGTCCGCCCAATCATATTTCCCGAGCCCGATGCCGCCCTGATTGGTGACCACGACCACGGGAACGGCGCGGGCATTGGCGGCCCGGATGGCGGCCAGGGTGCCCGGGATCAGCCGGGCCTCCTCGATCCGATGAAGATAGGGAACTTCCTCGACCATGACCCCGTCACGGTCGAGGAATAAGGCCCCACGCCGGACCGGGCCCGGCGTGCGATTGATCACTTGGCACCAGACGTCGTCATCGCCGGCGAACAACTGCGGCGCGTCGGCGGATGCGGGCATGGGGCCGTCTCCCACCCGGAACTAGGCGGTGAACGCCTGAATTCCCGTCTGCGCCCGGCCCAGGATCAGGGCATGGATGTCATGGGTGCCTTCGTATGTATTAACCGTTTCAAGGTTAAGAAGGTGCCGGATGATATGGAATTCGTCTGCGATGCCGTTGCCGCCGTGCATGTCACGGGCCATGCGGGCCACGTCGAGCGCCTTGCCCGTTGAGTTGCGCTTGACCAGCGAGATGTTTTCCGGCGGGCAGGTGCCTTCGTCGAGCATGCGCCCGACCCGCAGGCAGGCCTGCAGGCCGAGGGTGATCTCTGTCAGCATGTCGGCCAGTTTTTTCTGGATCAGCTGGTTGGCGGCCAGCGGCCGGCCGAACTGCTTGCGGTCGAGGGTATATTGGCGGGCCGCATGCCAGCAGAATTCGGCGGCACCCAGCGCCCCCCAGGAAATACCGAAGCGCGCCTTGTTCAGGCAGCCGAAGGGACCGGCCAGACCCGACACGTTCGGCAGCAGGTTTTCCTCGGGCACGAAGACGTTGTCCATGACGACTTCGCCGGTCAACGACGTGCGCAGCGAGAACTTGCCTTCGATCTTCGGCGCCGACAGGCCCTTCATGCCTTTCTCCAGCAGGAAGCCGCGAATCTTGCCGTCGAGCTTGCCCCAAATGACAAACACATCGGCGATCGGGCTGTTGGAAATCCACATCTTGTTGCCGGTCAGCAGATAACCGCCGTCGGTCTTGACCGCGCGGGTCTTCATGCCGCCCGGATCCGAGCCGTGATCCGGTTCCGTCAGGCCGAAGGCGCCGACGATCTCGCCCTTGGCGAGGCGCGGCAGGTACTTCATGCGCTGTTCCTCGGTGCCGTAGGCATAGATCGGATACATGACCAGCGACGACTGCACGCTGAGCGAGGAGCGGTAGCCGGAATCGACCCGCTCCACTTCGCGCGCGATCAGGCCGTAGCACACATGGCCGACGCCGGCGCCGCCGTACTGTTCGGGAATGGTCGGGCCGAGAAAGCCCAATTCACCCATCTCGTTGAAGATCTCACGGTCGAAGGTCTCGTTCCGGAAGGATTCGAGAACCCGGGGCATCAATTTGTCCTGGGAATAGGCACGGGCCGTTTCGGAGACCATGCGTTCGTCCTCGGTCAGCTGATCGACCAGCCCGAAGGGGTCTTCCCAGTTGAATTCAGGCTTCGCCTGCGGGGACTTCGGGGCGACTTTGGGGGCGTCGGCTGCATCCGGCATCGGGTGCTCCTTCCTGTTTGCTTATCGTTGGCGCCAAATGAGGGCGCCAACGTCGCACGGTTCAGAGGTGCGGGCAAGATTCAGAGCATTTCGCAGGTTGAAATGGGACGAGCGTCAGCGGCCGGCGGCGGAGGCGACCCGGTAGGAGGACCAGCGGCGGCCCTCCGTGCGTTCGTCGGCGGCGTCAACGCGCAGGGTGATTTCGGGGCGTCCGTGCAGGCGTTCGTTGGTGACCCGCAGCTGGGCGTTGACGCGCACGCCGTTTACCGGCCACCACTGATAGCGGCAGTCCTGTCCATTGCCGTAGGACAGGCGGGTGCACTCCGAGGTCGTAGGTTTGCCCCACAGATTGCCCAGATGTCCGGTAATTTCGCGTTCAGTATGAAAATGGAAAGTCTGCGTGTAGCTCAGGCGAAAGGCGGGAGCGTCTTTCTCGGCGGTTCGAAAGTGGGCGGTGAACACGCCTTTGTCCGTGCGCACGACGCCGATCACGCCGGCCTGCGCGGCCTTCAGGGATTCCGGGGTGGGGACGATCTTGAGGAACGCCTCGTAGGTCATGCCGATTTCAATGGGGCCGATGAAAAAATTCGGATCGGCCAAAGGGGCGCGCACGCGGGCCACGTAGCGCTGCAGGGCCGCCGCACCAATGTGCTGAACCTCCTGCTTTTTGCGCTCCATGTCCGGCAGGTGACCGGCGATTCCCGCGGCGTCGGCCGTGTCCGATCCAATGTCCTGCGGCGCGGGGGAGGCGAAATGGGCCAGCAGAGCGAAGGCCAGGCCCAAGACGCCGAAGACCAGAGCCAGCGCCCGGAACGGGCGGAATCTGCCTCGTTTCGGTGCCGTCATCGCCTGTGCCGCGCGTGCCATGTTTAATGCTCCTTTCCTCAATCTGCGGGGTGGTGCCGCCTGCCGGTTCGTTGCATGACCGGACCTATGACTTTCGATATAGTGTACGGTGTGAAAAATACGCATTCGAATGAATAATTTGCCGGTACTTTTAGATAAAATTGTCGATAATCCCCGACGGGCATGGGGTTTGCCGGGGCGCGAAAAAGAGGCTATAGCGGGACCATGGCCACGTCGTCTCAACGCATTGATCGGACAAGCAGCGCCCGTTTCACAACGGTGCGCGCAACGACACTGGCTGTTCTTGTCGTAGCACTGGTTGGCGGGTGTGGAATGGCCAATCCCTACGTCTATGACGTCGCCGCCTACGACCGCGAACACCCTGAATTCGCCAAAACGCCGAAAACGCGGGACCGGGTGACCGTCTGTTATTCCAAACGCTCGACGACGCCGGCCGAGGTCGCGCGCCTCGCTGCCGAAACCTGCGCGCCATACGGGACGGGCATCGCCTTTATCCGTAATGATTACACGTTGTGCCCGATGTTGACGCCGGTTGGCGCCGAGTTTTCATGTACCGGCGCCGTCGGGACGCGGTCCATGGCGCGGCGCGGCGCCGTCCAGGGGCCTTCCGCCGCAACGCCCGGACAGCCGGGCACGCCGTTGACCGGGTTTGAGGACGGGGCGCGTCCCATGGGCGTGCTGTTCGGTCGGTCTGGTTCCACGGACGCGCCGGCGGCGACGCCGCTGCCCGCCTTACCGCCGGCCGTACCCGGTCAGTCCGACGCCAAGCCGTGAGTCCCGCATTCCGGCCCGCAGGCCAGGCCGGCGGTGGTCCGGACCGATGATGCAGACCGTCTTCCAATTGCTGATCATTGCCGTCGGCGCCTACGTCCTTGTCGTCGGGTTGGTGTTTCTTGGACAACGGCATCTCATGTACCACCCGGGCGGCTCCGCCGGCCGGCCCGCGGATGTTGGCCTTGAGTCCGCGCGGGAAGTGCGTGTTCCGACCGCGGACGGGATGGCGCTCCTGTCCTGGTTTCTGGCGCCCGCGCCGGGCCGCCCGGTCGTGCTCTATTTCCACGGCAACGCGGGCACCATCGCCGACCGCGCCTACAAGGCACGCCTTCTCGCGGCGCAGGGGTTCGGCATGATGCTGGCGGAATACCGGGGGTATGGCGGCAATTCGGGCCGCCCGACGGAAGCGGGGCTCTATACCGACGCCCAGGCCAATTTGGCGTGGCTGGCGGGTCAAGGGTATGGGCCGGGGAAGATCGTCATATACGGCGAATCGCTGGGAACCGGTGTCGCCGTTCAAGCGGCCCACCATTTGGCCCAGGCGGGTACACCTGTGCGGGGCTTGGTGCTCGAAGCGCCATTCACCACCATGGCCGATGCGGCGAAGGTGCATTATCCCTGGTTGCCGACCGGGCTTTTGACCCGCGACCGCTACGAATCCAGCGCCAGGATTGCTGCGGTGCAATGCCCGGTTCTGGTCATTCACGGCAGTGCCGACCGGGTGGTTCCCCAGGATCAGGGGCAGCGGCTGTTCGACCTTGCGGCAGCACCCAAGACGGCGGCCTGGCTGCCGGGGGCTGGGCATAGCGATGTCTACGACTTCGGCGCCGGCGAGGCGGTTTTGGACTTTCTCGCGGCGGCTCCGGGTCTGATCGGCGGCCGGTCTGCGGCGCGTTAACTATAACCCCCTGAAATACCTGGGGCTTCTACGCTTGTTCTGTCGTTAAGACTCCTATAATTTAAATGGTGTAGTGGTATACCTGCGCCTTAATGGGGCAGTGTGCCCGGCCCGTACGTGTTGCACGGGGACGGGCGCAGACGAACGATAAGTAACGAACGGGAATATGGCGAAGATTTCTCCAACCACCGCGCCGGCGATATCCAGCGTCTCGACCGCCCGCATGACGGGTGCGGCGGGGGTGTCTGGCCACGGCCGGGTGGAGGAATTGAGCGGCAGCAATGCGATGTCGTTCGAAGCCGCCCAGTTCGGCTTCCAGAACGCGCCGGAAGATAAATATGATGACCGCCGCGCCTTGTCCGACGACCGTCGGCGCAATCCGAACCTGGGGCGCGGCCGCTTTTCGGCGCCGAATGAAACCTTCGCCAATATCATTCAGAGCGAGCTTGCGGCGCCCCGTACCTACGGCGAAGAAGGCCGGCCCAAGAATTTCGGGGGGCTCGTCTCGAAAGCGATCGCCACTTATGAGCTGAACGCTCAGGTCATTCACGGCACCCTGCCCAGGAACGGCATGACTCTGAGCATGCGGCTGTAGCGTTCCGTCGCCGACCGTCCGACGCGCCGGCCGGATGGCCGGCTTTTTTATATGGGGTGGGGTTCCTGGCCCGGGGCGGAAGGGATGTTTAGGCTGGACCGCCGATGCGCGGCCCATGTTAATCTTTCGTTGGTCAATGGCGGGTGATACTGGGGCCGGCCGCGCAAGTGCGCGGCGCGGAGACGATCACACCGGATTGACGCCGGAAACAAGGGTTCAAGGCATGCGTGCCGATGTAAACAGCGCCTTCGACGTGTCCTTCTGGTTCGCGGACACGGCGTTGGAACAGAACGAATATCTGCAGCCGCAAAAGCTTCAGCGGCTTCTGTTCCTCGCGCAGGGCTACTACGCCGTGCTGCATAATGGGCGCAAGCTGATGCCGGCCGTTTTCGTTGCCGACGAGCTCGGTCCCATGGAGCCGAACATTTACGCCGGATTCTCCCGTGGCCGCCCGAACATCGATGTCGAACTGTTTATCCCCCACGAAATCGACGGTTATCTGAGCAGCCTGTGGCGTCGGTTCGGCCATGCGTCCATGGAGCGTTTGAACCAGATAACCAAGGGGACCAGCGCCTATAAGCAGGCGCGGGCCAAGGGGCTCAGGACGGAAATTACCCTGGATGCCATGCGCCTGTCGTTTGTGCGGGCTGAAAACACGCCCGGAGTCCAACAGGTGGTGAAACCCAAGGTTTTCGTCACTCAGACCGGTAAACCGGTTCAGGTCAAGGCATGGGATCCGGGCGCTAAAAATTCCTAGGCCGAAAATTTTCTTATATATTTCAGCATTCTAATTAGCGGTCCTTGGGTTCCGCTTGCGCCATGCCATGACTTGGCTAATATCAAGCGCGAACAGTTCTCCGGGCTGATCGGTGCCGTTGACGGCACCGGGAGGTTTCGAGGAGCTGAACGAGGCAGACGTTTCAGTAAGCGCCGAACAATGGCGCACGGAGCGATTAAAGAATGCCTTAAACATAAATGTCTGGGAGGACACGCATGAACACCAAACGACTCATTTCAGCCGTTGCCGCAGGCTTGGCGGTTGCCGGCTTGGCTTTCGCCGGTCCGGCGCAGGCTAAGGTCGAAGGCGACACCATCATCCTCGGTTCGGCGATTTCATTCACCGGTAAGTATTCAACCAACGGCATCCATGCCAAGAACGGCTATGACATCGGCGTCGCGAAAATCAACTCGATGGGCGGCGTCAAGGTCGGCGGCAAATCCTACAAGCTGAAGATTCAGTATTACGATGATGAATCGACGCCGCTGCGCACGGCGCAGCTGCTGGAACGCCTAGTCAATCAAGACGGTGTGAAGTATTTCCTGGGGCCGTATTCGTCCGCCACCACCAAGGCCGCGGCACCGATCATCGAAAAATACAAGGTGCCCATGATTGAAGCGGAGGGTGCGTCACGCTCGCTGTTCAACAAGGGCTACAAATATCTGTTCGCGGTTCTGTCGACGTCCGAACAGTATCTTGCCAGTTCGATCGGGCTGGCCGCCGAAATCGCCGAAAAGAACGGCAAGAAGCCGTCCGAGGTGAAGATCGCCATGGCGTTCGAGAACGACCCGTTCTCCCTCGACGTGCGGGCCGGTGTGCTGGAAGACGCGAAAAAGTACGGCATGAAGGTCGTCATCGACGACAAGATGCCGCGCGACCTGAATGACATTTCCTCGACCCTGACCAAGGTCAAGGCCTTGAAGCCGGACCTGTTGCTGCTGTCCGGCCATTCCAAGGGCGCGGCCACGGGGGCGCGTCAGATTAAGGAAATGAAGATCGACGTACCGATGATCGCGCTGACCCATTGCGAGGCAGCCAAGATCACCACCAAATTCGGTGCTTCGACCAACGACTTCCTGTGCCCGACGCAATGGGCGCCGACCTTGACCTACAAGGACAAGTATTTCGGCACGGCCGCCGACTACGACAAGGAATTCAAGAAGACCTTCGATGGTTACAAGAACGTTCCTTATCAGTCGGCTCAGGCGACCGCATCGGTTCTGGTGTGGAAGGATGCCTTCGAACGGGCCAATTCTCTGGATCCGGAAAAGGTGCGTGACGCCATCGCGGCGACGGACATGGAAACCTTCTACGGCGGGATCAAGTTCGCGCCGGAAGGCAACAACATCGCCAAGCCGATGGTCCTGCGCCAGATCCAGAACGGCGAATACAACGTGGTCGCGCCGTCCAAATGGGCGTCGCACCCCGTGAACTGGCCGCGGAAGGCTCAGTAATCAGGGCCATTCGACCTGACGGGTAACCGCAGGCATTGATAGAACCCCGCCCTCGGCCATGACGGCCGGGGGCGGTCGGTTCCTGCACTCGACAAATATTATATTTTTCGGATTTTCCGACTAATCGCCTCTCCACTGAACTAGGGATGGATCAGGGACATGTGGGACAATATTTCAATTCTGACCGCAGCACCGGTCTTCAACATACAGCTGATCCTCGACGGTCTGTTCATCGGCTCGACCTTTGCGTTGGCGGCTTATGGCCTGGCCCTCGTATGGGGCGTGATGAACGTGAAGAATCTGGCGCAGGGCGACTTCGTCATCATGGGCGGCTACGTCGCCTGGTGGCTGGGCAAGCAGGGCATTCATCCCCTGTGGGGCCTGCCGGTGTCGATCGTCGTCATGTTCGTGTTCGGCTGGGTGGTTTACGTCACCATCATCCGCCGCGTCATCGACAAGGACATGTTCACCTCGCTGCTTGCGACCTTCGGCCTCGCCATCGTTCTGGCCCAGGCGTTGAACCTGATGTTCGGCCCCGAGGTGCAGACGGCGGAAAGTGATTTCGCCATCCGCAGCTATTTCGATAACAGTGTCACCGTCGCCGATATCAAGCTGGTCGCCTTCGGCCTATGCGGCGTGTTGGCCGTAGCCGTGGTGCTGTTCATGAAGAACTCGCGCATGGGGCAGGCGATCCGTGCCACGGCGCAGGATGCCCGCGCCGCGCGGGTCATGGGCATCGACACGGACAAGGTCTATGCCTTCACCTTTTCCCTGAACGCGGCGATCTGCGGGGCGGCGGGTGCCTTGATCTCGATGATCTGGGTGATTCAGCCGTTCTACGGCATCGGCCATTCGATCCGATCCTTCGTCATCGTCACGGCGGCCGGGTTCGGCAATCTGGGCGGCGTCATCATGGCGGGGCTGGGGCTCGGCGTCATGGAGCAATACGGCGGATTCGTACTTGGCGCCGAATTCCAGCAGGCCTGCGTGGTCGGCCTTCTGGTTGCCGTGCTGATTTACCGGCAGCTCGAGATGCGCCGCCATCGCCAGGTCGTGCAGTAAGCGCGGTCCAAGAAGAACGATAACGGGAGCAAAAACCTTGGAATCATTCAATCCGAAACTGCATCTGCCGATTCTGATCTTCGGCGTCGCGGCCCCCTTCGTCATTCCCGGCGTGACCATCCAGATCGCCGTCCTTTGGGTCATGGTCCTGTTCGCCCTGACCTGGGACATCATGGGCGGCCAGATGGGCTACAACTCGCTCGGCAACATCCTGTTCTTCGGTTCGGGCATGTATATCTCGGCCCTGGTTCAGATCAGCATGTTCGCCAACGTGTCCGAATACACCGCATCCTCGGGTGCGGTCGATTTCACCTATACGAATTCCGAGTACTTCTGGGGCTTGGGATGGGGGATTCTGGCGGCAGGCATCGGGTCGGCCCTATTGGCGGCCTCCCTTGGCTGGACCCTGTTCGGTCTGCGCGGTCCCTATTTCGCCATCGGCACCCTCGGCATCGCGCTGACGGCCGGTGAATTGATGGGGACCTGGGAATGGGTCGGCGCCGGCGGCGGCTTGGCCATGCCCGTCTACCCGGGCAGCGCCGACGGCAAATCGCTGATGTTCTATTTCATGTGCTTCTTCGCCGCGATCGGAACCTATCTGTTCTGCAGCTGGCTGTATTCGACCCGTTTCGGCCTGGCCATCAACGCCATCCGCGACGACGAACAGAAAGCCGAAGCCATGGGCATCCACACCCTGCGCTACAAGACGATCGCGTGGTCGGTTTCAGCATTCTTCCTGGGGATTTCCGGCGCCCTGTTCGGCAACATGACCGGCTTCGTCGAACCCCTCGAAGTCGCCTTCCCGGTCGCGACGTTCGGCATCTTCATGGTCGCCATGTCGCTGCTGGGCGGTAAGGGAACGCTGTGGGGACCGATCCTCGGCGCCGTCCTGTTCCATATCCTGAAGGAGTTCACCTGGACCTACTTCCTGGGTTGGCAATGGGTGGCGCTCGGCGTGCTGATCATCGTCAACGTGGTGTTCTTCCAGCAGGGCATCATGGGCTGGCTGATGGAAAAATTCCCGGAACGGTTCGGCATTATCGTCGACAAGAAGGAGACGGCAAAATGACCGATACCGTCATTGAAATCTCGGGCGTATCGAAGTCCTACGGGGGCGTGGTCGCCAATCACAACATCTCGCTGAAGGTGCCGTCCGGCGGCATCACCGGCCTGATCGGGCCAAACGGGTCGGGCAAGACGACCTTGTTCAACTCCATCGTCGGCTACCATCCCATCGACGAGGGCTCGATCAAGTTCAAGGGTGAGGAAATCTCCTCCTACCGGGTGCCGCAGATCGCGCGCCTGGGGCTTCTGCGCACCTTCCAGCAGACCCGCATCTATTCGAACATGAACTGCATCGACAACATGCTGATCTCGATCCCGCACCGGAAGCTGGGCTTCGCGGACATGTTCAAGAACCGCGGCGACAAGGAAACCATGGAAGAGGTCGACCGTCTGCTCGACTTCGTGGGGCTTTACGAAAAGCGGCGGCTGATCTCGGGCGACCTGTCGTTCGGGCAGCAAAAGCTGCTCGAATTCGCCATGGCGCTGATGAACCGGCCCGAAGTGCTGCTGCTTGACGAGCCGACGGCGGGCATCAACCCGACGCTCATCAACGGGCTGATCGATCGGCTCCGCCGCGCCAACGAAGAACTGGGCATCACGCTGTTCGTCATCGAGCACAACATGCGCGTGATCATGAACATGGCCCAGTCCATCTATTGTCTGGCCCATGGCGAGCTTCTCGCCCATGGCACGCCGGACGAGGTCCAGAACGACCAGCGCGTCATCGACGCTTACCTGGGAGCACATTGATCATGGCCGACGAAACCAAGGCAAAAGAAGACGAATCCGCCGGGGCCGCCGCGAACCGCCGCTCCACCGGCTATCACATGGGAACCGTCGATGCGGTCATTTCCGTCGAGGACGTCAACCGCCAGGCCAAGGCCATGGCTGTCGAGGTCCCGCTGGAGCAGGTCGCGTCCCTGGCCAACAACAACCCCTTCGTCAATCTGAAGGATCTGCGCTGCGGTTACGGCAAGATGGAGATCATCCACGGCCTCAACCTGCAGGTCGCCAAGGGGCAGTCACTCTGCCTGATCGGCCCCAACGGGGCCGGCAAGTCGACGGTGCTGCACGCCATTTACGGCCTCAACACCGTGATGGGCGGCAACATCCTGGTGGGCGAGGGCGCCCAGGCTCAGGACGTGGCCCATATGACGGCCAACCAGAAGCTGAAACGCGCCGGCATCGCCTACATCCTGCAGGACAAATCGATCTTCCCGGACATGACCGTGGAAGAGAACCTGTGGATGGGCGGCTTCCTCATGGAAACCACGGCCCAGGCGAAGGAAGCGGCGGAAAAGGTGTTCGCCAAGTACGACCGCCTGGCCCAGCGGCGCAAGCATCTGGCCAAGGTGCTGTCGGGCGGCGAGCGCCGCTTGTTGGAGATCTCCCGCGCCCTGGTCATGGACCCGGACGTTCTGCTGGTGGACGAACCGTCCATCGGGCTGGAACCCCGCTTCATCGACATGGTGTTCGACATTCTGGACGATCTTCAGCATACCGAAGGCAAGACCATCATCATGGTCGAACAGAACGCCAAGAAGGGCCTGGAATTCGCCGATATCGGCTATGTCCTGGTCTCGGGTGAACTGGCCATCGCCGGCACCGGCGACGAACTCCTGGAGAACGAGGACGTGGGCCGGCTGTTCCTGGGGGGATAGAACGGCCCGCCTTGCCGTTACGCTTCTGGAATCGCCGCGCCGATCGGGCCGAGAATGTCTCTTAGCCAGGGGGCGTTTTCAGCGTCAAGAGGGCCTGTGGCCAATCCGACGCGCGAGAAATACCCTGTAACCACATGATAATGCACAAATAAATGCCGCCCCGGCAGGTCAACTGCCGGGGCGGTTGCGTTTAACTGCGGATGCAGGTGATGGGGTCGTCAGGCCTCGTCGACGGCCTTCAGGAAACCGAAATCGGCCCCTTCTTCCGCCTGGGTCACCGTGTCCAGATAGAGTTTCAGATAGCCGCGGCCCGATCCTTGATGGGCCGGGGGCGGGGTCCAGGAGTCGCGTCGGGATTTCATTTCGGCCTCGTCTACTAGTAGTTCGAGGCTGCGGTTCGGGGTGTCCAGGCGGATGCGGTCGCCGGTCTCCACCAGGGCGAGGGGGCCGCCGTCGGCGGCCTCGGGCGAGACGTGCAAGATGATCGTTCCGAAGGCGGTGCCGCTCATGCGGCCATCGGAAATGCGCACCATGTCCTTCACGCCCTGACTGGCCAATTTCTTCGGGATCGGAATGTATCCGGCCTCGGGCATGCCGGGCGCGCCCTTGGGCCCGATGTTGCGCAGCACCAGCACGTCGTCGGCGGTCACGTCCAGGTCGGCGCTGTCGATGCGTTCGGCCAGGTCTTCCAGGTTTTCGAACACCACGGCGCGCCCTTCATGGACCAAAAGTCCCTGATCCGCCGCGGACTGTTTCAAAACCGCACCGTTCGGTGCCAGGTTGCCGCGCAGCACGGCCATGCTGCCCTTGGAAAACAGGGGGTTGCTGCGCGGGCGCACGACGTCCTGATCCCAGCCGGGCGCCATGGCGGCCAGGTTCTCACCCAGCGTCTTGCCCGACACGGTCGGGCAGTCCAGGTCGAGAAGGTCCTCGATCTCGCGCAGGATGGTGGTCAGACCGCCTGCCTTCCACAGGTCTTCCATGTAGTAGCTGCCGTTGGGTTTCAGGTCGACCAGCATGGGGACCTCGCGGCCCATCGTATCGAAGGCGTCCAGATCGACGTTGAGACCCAGGCGCCCGGCCACGGCCGCCATATGAACGATGCCGTTGGTCGACCCGCCGACGGCCAGCAGGGTCTTCATGGCGTTGTTCAGGGCCGCTTGCGTAATGATTTGATCCGGCGTCACTTTTTCCTTGGCTAGGGCGACGGCGCGGGTGCCCGTTTCCTCCGCATGGCGCAGGCGGTCGGCGGCGAAGGCCGGGATCGCTGCCCCGCCGGGCAGCATCATGCCCATGGCTTCGGTCATCAGCGCCATGGTCGAGGCCGTGCCCATGACGCCGCAGGTGCCTGCCGTGGGCACCAGCTTGGAGGAAATGTCCTCGATCTCGACTTCGTCGATCTCGCCGGCGCGGAACTTGCCCCACATGCGCCGGCAGTCGGTGCAGGCACCCAAGCGCTCGCCCTTGTGGCTGCCGGTCCCCATGGGGCCGGTGACGCAGACGATGGCCGGCACATTGGCCGAAGCGGCCCCCATCAGCAGGGCCGGCACCGTCTTGTCGCAGCCGCCGATCAGCACGACCGCGTCCATGGGCTGGGCGCGGATCATTTCTTCCGTGTCCATGGACATCAGGTTGCGCAGGAACATGGACGTCGGATGGGCGAAGCTTTCATGGATGGAGATGGTCGGAAACTCCACCGGCAGGCCGCCGGCCAGCATGACGCCGCGTTTCACGGCCTCGATCAGGTCCGGTACCGTCTTGTGGCAGGCGTTGAAGCCGGAAAAGGTATCGGCAATGCCGATGATCGGACGGTTCAGGGCATCGTCCGTATAGCCCATGGCCTTGATGAAGGCTTTGCGCAGGAACAGGGAAAAGGCGTCGTCGCCGTAGCGGGTCAGGCCTTTTTTCATGCCTGTTTGTTCGTCGGACATTCGGAGGTTTCCTTGGCGGGCTGATTGGTGTCGGAGCTTGTTTTAATTGTTATAGCACTGGTGCCAGAGCAAGCGCGACGCATCGAGATTCCGGAATGCGAAATAAGGTGCGTCCGTCGTCCCCGGATTGACCACGGCGGTGATGTCGAGCCACAGGGTCGCCCCCGGCGCGAGGTCGAATTCACGGCCCGGCAGCGGCCAATCCTGCAATTCCATGCCGGACGTCACGATGGCGGCCCGGGCTGCCGGCCCGGTCAACGAGCATTTGACGTCCAGCAAGGAGGGTGTCGCGGCGGGTAGGGTATGGAAACGGGCTTCCCGGCCGGGCTGAACCTCATGGGGATGGGAGTCCTCTTCCAGCATCTCCGCCCGGGGCAGGGCCTGCCTCGGCGTCTCTGCCGCATGGGCGGCGACGGCGAATAAGAACACCGCGAGGGCGGTGAAAGACGGATAAATGGACATGGCAAATCCCCCCGACGCCTCTACACGGAAAACCTTAGCAGGCCAACCCGTTAAACGTTGCGGACCGGTGTCGGCTCTGTTGCGCTGCACCAAATGATGCTCTACGGTTTAAAGGCAACTGAGGCTCCGGGGTGAATTTGTCCGATAGAGAGAAACTCGACATTTTCGACGAAATGCACGCCGCGAACGGAGACATCCGAGCGGCCTATAGAGATTATTCGGCTTGGCTGACCGACCAGTCCTTGGAGCGGCTTCGCCAGAAGCACGCACAGGCGGATTTGCTGTTCCGCCGGCTCGGCATCACTTTCACCGTTTATGGCGAGGACGAGGGCGGCGAGCGCCTGATTCCCTTCGATGTCATTCCGCGCATCATCAGTCACGATGAATGGGCCATCCTCGAACGGGGCGCCATTCAGCGGGTCGATGCGCTCAACGCCTTCCTGCACGACATCTATCACGAACAGGAAATCATCCGCGCCGGCATCGTGCCCGCCGAACTGGTGATGACCAACGAAGCCTTTCAGCCGCAGATGCTGGGGCTCGACCTGCCGCGCCGGGTCTATGCCCATGTCTCCGGCGTTGACGTGGTGCGGGTCGATGACAAGACCTTCTACGTTTTGGAAGACAACGTGCGCACCCCGTCCGGCGTGTCCTACATGCTGGAAAACCGCGAAACCATGATGCGCCTGTTCCCGGACCTGTTCGCCCAATCCGTGGTCGCCCCCGTGGACCGCTATGCCGAATACCTGCTGCGCTCGCTGCAGGCCGTGGCGCCGATGGGCGTGGATGATCCCACGGTCGTCCTGATGACGCCGGGCCAGTACAACAGTGCCTATTTCGAACACGCCTTCCTGGCCATGGAAATGGGGATCGAGCTGGTCGAAGGCCGCGATCTGTTCGTGGATTCCGGCTCCATCTTCATGCGCACGACCGAAGGCCCGAAACGGGTCGACGTCATCTACCGCCGGGTCGATGACGAGTACATCGATCCGCTTGCCTTCAATCCGGCCTCGGCCCTTGGTGTGCCGGGGATGCTGTCCGTGGTGCGCAGCGGGCGGGTGACCGTGTGCAACGCCATGGGCACCGGTGTTGCCGACGACAAGGCCATGTACTGCTTCGTGCCCGACATGATCCGCTTTTATTTGGGCGAGGAGCCGGTGCTGCAGAACGTGCCGACCTATTCCTGCCGCAAGCCGGACGACCTCAAGTACGTGCTCGACAACATCGCAGAGCTGGTGGTCAAGGAAGTCCACGGATCGGGGGGCTACGGCATGCTGGTCGGCCCCAAGGCCTCCAAGGCGGAATGCGATGATTTCAAACGCCGCCTGAAGGCGGAGCCGGACAATTACATCGCCCAGCCGACCCTGGCGCTGTCGACCTGCCCGACCCTGGTCGAGGAAGGCATCGCGCCGCGGCACGTGGATCTGCGGCCTTATGTGCTGTCGGGCGAAAAGACCCGGGTGATGCCGGGCGGGCTGACCCGTGTGGCCCTGAAGCAGGGATCATTGGTCGTCAACTCCTCGCAGGGCGGCGGCACCAAGGACACCTGGGTCCTTGAGGCGCCGGTCGCCATCGAGGAAGAGGAATAGAGGGAAGGGCTGAGCACAACATGCTTTCGAGCACGGCCGATAATCTGTTCTGGATGGCGCGCTATATGGAGCGTTCGGAGAATACCGCGCGCCTTCTGACCGGGCTGTATCACATGTCCCTGTTGCCGGCACGGCGCGGGGCGCAGGCGGGCCTGTGGGAAGGGTTGTTCCAGTCCGAGACCGAGCGCAACGCCTATCTGGCGAAATACGATTCCTTCAAGACCGATCCGGTGCTGACCTACATGGTGCTGGATCGCGACAATTCGTCGAGCATCCGGTCCTGTGTGTGGTCGGCGCGGGAAAACGTGCGCGCGACGCGCCATGTGCTGACCACGGATATGTGGGAGACCATCAATTCCACCTGGCTGGACATTGCAAAGGTCACCTATGCCGACATGCAGGACATGGGGCATCACGAATTCCTGGAGTGGATCAAGGTGCGCTCGCACCTGTTCCGCGGCGTTGCCCACGGCACCATGCGACGCGGCGAAGCCTTTGAATTCTGGCGCATGGGCGTGTTCATCGAGCGGGCGGAAAACACCATTCGCCTGCTGGCCGCCCGGGCCCATACCTTCAAGCCGACAGGCCCCATTTCGCGCGAGGACACGGCGACCCTCGACTATTACCAGTGGGGCACGCTGCTGCGGTCGGTCAATGCCTACAAGGCCTATCGGGAAATCTACAAAAGCCAGATCGATCCGCGCCGGGTCGTCGAACTGCTGACCCTGAACGAAGAAATCCCACGTTCCGTCATGGCCTGCGTCGAGGAAATTTGCCAGGTTCTCGAAGGCCTGCGCCCGCGGTCGCGCTGCTTCGAGCAGGCACGCGACCTGTTGAACCGTCTGCAGTCAGCGCGCATCGAACGCGTCTACCGCACGGGTATGGCGCGGTTCCTGGAAGACTTCCGGGCAGGCCTGCACGATCTGAGCCTGCAGATCCAAAAAGACTTCCTGATGATCCAATGAGTGCGTCATGCATCTGACCGTCAACCACGTCACCCAGTTCAAGTTCGCGGAAGCGGCGACCCATTCGATTCAGTACATTCGGATGACGCCGCGCGCCGACCTGTGCCAGCGGGTACGCCACTGGGAGATCACGGCGAGCGGGCGGCTGACGCCCTGGACCGACGGTTTCGACAACCACGCCCATGTCGCGACCTTTGACGGAGAGCACGACGAGGTGCGCGTCACCGTCAGCGGCGAGATCACGACGTTGGATACCAACGGTATCCTGCCCATGGACGACGGGCTGCCGCCCTATATCTTTCTCACGCCGACGGACTACACGGATGCCGACGACGCGATCCGCAAGTTCGCAAAGCCGGTCGCCAAGGTCCTTGAATCGCAGGGGGCGCTTGCCGCAGGTCATGCGTTGATGGCCGCGGTCGCCGAGGCCGTGCAATATCAGGCCGGTCAGACCACGGTGGAAACCAAGGCTTCCGAGGCGCTGGCCGCCGGCAAGGGCGTGTGCCAGGACCAGGCGCATCTGTTCATCGCCGCCGCCC
>PALN01000039.1 GCA_002706405.1 Rhodospirillaceae bacterium
ACGGTGACCAACAAAGAGACGTTCTTCGGCGACAACGAGATCATCGTGTCGAAGACCGATCTCAAGGGCCACATCACCTATGCGAACGATGTGTTCCTGGATATCGCCGGCTATACCGAGTCCGAAGTTCTCGGCAAGCCGCATAACATCATCCGCCATCCGTACATGCCCAGATGCATCTACAAGCTGTTGTGGGAGACGATCGCCGCAGGCGATGAAATCTTCGGCTACATCATGAACCGCTGCAAGAACGGCGACCATTACTGGGTGCTGGCCCATGTCACGCCGTCGCGCAACGATGCGGGCGAGATCGTCGGTTATCATTCCAACCGCCGCGTGCCGAGCCGCAAGATTCTCGATGAGACGATCTTGCCGCTGTACGAGCAGCTGCGGCGGAAGGAGGGCAGCTTCGACAACCGCAAGGATGGCATGAACGCGGCCTTCGACGACATCACCCGGATGTTGCAAAGCAAGGGCGTCGCTTACGACGAATTTATCGCCAGGCTGTAAGGCAGGCCGACAGCCGCATCGTCGGGGCTGAACCGTTTCACAACGATTAGAATACTTTGAGGGAACCGGGATGTTCATCTTTAACGCCAGTCCGACCAAGGGCAATCTCATCAGCCAGGCCCTGAAGGTCTGCGAATCCGTTTCCAACGGCGATTTCGAGGCGCGAATCATCGGCATCAGCGGCAAGCAGGGCGAAGTTGCCGAGCTGTGCCACGCGATCAATCGGCTGATCGACCGAACGGACGCCTATGTTCGGGAATCCACCGCGAGCCTGGAATACGTCAGCAAGAACAAGTATTTCCGACGGATTCAGGAGCCGGGTATGTTGGGGGCCTACCTGACCGCGGCCCGCTCCATCAACGCGGCCACGCAATCGATGGAAGACCGCATCGCGGATTTTCAGGCTGTGGTCGGCGAATTCGAGACGACCATGCAGGGCGTGACGGAGACCGTGTCATCGGCGTCGACCGAGCTTGAATCGTCGGCCAATGCCATGAACGTGACCGCCGGATCGACCAGCGAACAGGCGGCCACTGTCGCGGCGGCGGCCGAGGAAGCCTCGGTCAACGTAGAAACGGTTGCTGCCGCGGCGGAGCAGTTGTCGAATTCGATCACCGAGATCGGGCGCCAGGTCAGCAACTCGTCGGACGTCGCCCGGGCGGCCGTCGAACGGGCCCGCGACGCGGACGAAAAGATCGCCGGTCTGACCGAAGCCTCGCAGCGGATCGGCGAGGTTCTGGGCCTGATCACGGATATCGCGAACCAGACCAACCTTCTGGCGCTGAACGCGACCATCGAAGCGGCGCGGGCGGGTGAAGCCGGCAAGGGCTTTGCCGTGGTCGCCGCCGAGGTCAAGAACCTCGCCAACCAAACGGCTAAGGCGACCGACGAGATTTCCCTGCAGATTGACAACATTCAGTCCGTCACGGGCGAAACGGTCGACGCGATCAAGGAAATCAACCGAACCATCAGCCAGATCGAAGAAACATCAACCGCGATTTCCGCCGCCGTCGAAGAGCAGGACGCGGCGACCAAGGAAATCGCCGTCAACGTGGAGCAGGCGGCGGTCGGTACGGCCGAAGTCACGAGCAACGTATCCCTGGTTACACAGGGGGCACAGGAAACCGGCGAGGCCGCCGGTCAGGTTCTCAGTGCTTCAAGTGAACTGGCGAAGCAGTCGACGGTTCTGGAGATGGAAGTGCGCAACTTCCTGGAGCGGCTGCGGGCCGTGGTCTGAGCGCCGCCGCCTAGCGTGTGCGGCCGCCCCGCGGCCAATGGGCGGAACAGGCGTCGGTCGGAAAACTGAATCGATTGTCCCGCAGGCCCCTCGATCTTGGTCGTATACGACTTTGGTCAATATTATATCTAGTTTAAACCATATATATAATGTGGATAATCGCCCTTGCTCATCGGGAGGCGGTCGGCTTTGCAATGGCGGGCTGCTTTGCGGTGCGGTGCGAGACTTCCCGCCAGGCATGGCCGGGAGCAGGAGAACCGCGTCTGCGCCCCGCGCGGACGTTTTTGATACTGAGGAGACGACATGACCAAAGCCGTCAGCTTGACCGGCAAGGAGATTAGCTTCGGAGAAGACGAGATCATTGTCTCTAAGACCGACCTGAAAGGCCGGATTACCTACGCCAACGACGTGTTTCTGCGGGTTTCAGGATATCGCGAATCCGAAGTGCTCGGACAACCGCACAGTCTGATTCGCCATCCCGACATGCCTCGGTGCGTGTTCAAGCTGCTGTGGGATGACATTACCGCCGGTTCGGAGGTCTTCGCTTATGTGGTCAACCGCTGCAAGAACGGTGACCATTACTGGGTGCTGGCCCATGTCACGCCGTCGCGGGGCGAAGACGGCCAGATCATCGGCTACCATTCGAACCGCCGGGTGCCCGACCGTGAGACGTTGGAGCGCGCCATCGTGCCGCTCTACCGCGATCTGAAGGCCAAGGAAGACAGCTTCGACAATCGTAAGGAAGGCATGAATGCGGCCTTCGGCGATATCACCGCCCTGCTGCACAGCAAGGGCGTTGCCTACGATGAGTTCATCGCCACGCTGTAAGCGCCCATCCATTTAAGTCATCGCAGGCCATCGCTCCTGCCCGGGACGCCCCGCCGGCATGCCCGTTTCGATCCACCAAAGCCCAGCCGAAGGAATTTCACTCGTGTTCATTTCGAGAGCCAACAAGAGCCGGAAGGCCTACATCGCGAAAGCGTTGAAAGTTTGCGAAGCCGTTGCCGATGGCGATTTCGAGGCCCGTATCATCGGTATCGATGACAGCGCCGGCGACGTGGCGGCATTGTGTCACGCCATCAATCGCCTGATCGATCGCACGGACGCCTACGTTCGCGAGTCCACCGCCAGTCTGAAATATGTAAGCCAGAACAAATACTTCCGGCGAATCCAGGAGCGCGGCATGGTGGGGGCTTTCCGGACCGCGTCGCGGACCATCAATGAAGCGACCCAATCCATGCAGGATCGCATCAACGCCTTTCGCGACGTGACCAACGACTTCGAGGCGCGCATGGGCGGTGTGACGCAGGCCGTGTCCGCGGCCTCGACGGAACTTGAATCCTCGGCCAATGCGATGAACGAGACGGCGTCGGCGACCAGTGAACAGGCGACGACCGCCGCCGGCGCGGCCGACCGCGCGACCGCCAACGCCCAGACCGTCGCCTCGGCGGCGGAGGAGCTGTCGAGCTCGATTTCCGAGATCGGCCGCCAGGTCACCCATTCCACAACGATATCCCATTCGGCCGTGGGCCATGCCCGCGAAGCCGACAAGCGCATCGAGAATCTGTCCCAGGGATCGCAGCGCATCGGTGAGGTGCTGAAGCTGATCGCCGACATCGCGGATCAGACCAATCTTCTGGCGCTGAACGCGACCATCGAGGCGGCGCGCGCCGGAGAGGCCGGGAAGGGCTTCGCCGTGGTCGCCGGCGAGGTCAAGAACCTGGCCAATCAGACCGCCAAAGCCACGGACGACATCGCGGCGCAGGTCGAGAACATCCAGGCCGTCACCGCTGAAACGATTGATGCAATCGCCCAGATCAGCGCCACCATCGATCAGATGGAGGAAGCGGCCACCGCCATTTCCGCCGCCATCGAGGAACAGGACGCGGCGACCCGGGAAATCGCCGTCAATGTGGAGCAGGCCGCCGCCGGTACGGCGGAAGTCACCCACAACGTTTCCCTGGTGACCGAAGGGGCGCAGGAAACCGGATCCGCCGCCCAACAGGTGCTGGGGGCGTCGAGCGAGCTCGCGCGTCAGTCGACGGTCCTGGAAACCGAGGTCCGGGGCTTCCTGGAACGTCTGCGCGCGGTTCTCTAGCCGGGGCTATTCGGCGGCGTTCTCGTAGGCGTCGAGCGGCGGGCAGCTGCAGACGACATGCCGGTCGCCGTAGACGTTGTCGACCCGGCCCACGGGCGACCAGTACTTGCCGTGATAAAGCCCCGGCACCGGAAACGCGGCCTGTTCGCGGCTGTAGGCATGGGCCCAGTCATCGGCCGTCACCATGTCCACCGTATGGGGGGCGTGGACGAGCGGATTGTCGTCGGCGGGCCAATCACCGGCACCGACCTTTTTCGCTTCCTCGGCAATGGCGATCATCGCGTCGACGAAGCGGTCGAGTTCTTCCTTGGGTTCGGATTCCGTGGGCTCGACCATCAGGGTCCCGGCCACGGGCCAGGACATGGTCGGCGCATGGAAGCCGTAATCGATCAGCCGCTTGGCGATGTCATCCACGGTGATGCCATGGTCGTCCTTCAGGGGCCGGGTGTCGATGATGCATTCATGGGCGACCAGGCCGTGCTTGCCCGTGTACAGGCAGTCGTAATAGCCGGCCAGGCGCTTGGCGACATAGTTGGCGTTCAGAATCGCGACCTGGGTGGCGCGCATCAGCCCTTCGCCGCCCATCATGGCAATATAGGCCCAGGAAATCGGCAGGATCGAGGCCGACCCCCAAGGGGCAGCGGAGACCGCGCCGACGGATTCCGCGCCGCCGGCCGCCGTCACGACGGGATTTGACGGCAGATAGGGGGCGAGGTGCGCCTTGACCCCGATGGGGCCGACGCCGGGCCCGCCGCCGCCGTGCGGGATGCAGAAGGTCTTGTGCAGGTTCATGTGGGAAACGTCGGGCCCGAAGGTGCCCGGCCGGCACAGGCCGACCATGGCCTGCAGGTTGGCGCCGTCCATATAGACCTGGCCGCCGGCGTCATGAATGATGTCGCAGATTTCCTCGATCGCTTCCTCGAACACGCCGTGGGTCGACGGATAGGTGACCATCAAGGCCGCCAACGCGTCCTTATGGGCGTCGGCCTTGGCCTTCAGGTCGGCGACGTCGACGTTGCCGTCATCGTCACAGGCGACGACCACCACCTTCATGCCCGCCATGACGGCGGAGGCCGGATTGGTGCCGTGGGCGCTTGAGGGGATCAGGCAGACGTTGCGTCCCAAATCGCCGCGTGCCTGATGATAGGCGCGGATGACCAGCAGGCCCGCGTATTCCCCCTGGCTGCCCGCATTGGGCTGCAGGGACACGGCGTCGAAGCCGGTGATCTCGCACAGCATGCGTTCCAGGTCGTCGATCATTTCCTTGTAGCCCTGGACCTGATCGGCGGGGGCGAAGGGGTGGATCTGGCCGAACTCGGGCCAGGTGATGGGGATCATCTCGGCCGCGGCGTTCAGCTTCATAGTGCAGGACCCCAAGGGGATCATGGCCCGGTTCAGGGCCAGGTCCTTGCCTTCCAGCTTGCGCAGATAGCGCATCATGGCCGTTTCCGAACGATGGCCGTGGAACACGGGATGAGTCAGGAAATCGGACGTGCGAACCAGGTCCTTGGGGATGCCGCCGGGGGCGTTGAGATCCAGCGTGGTCTCCGCCGCGCCGAAGGCGGAAAGCACCGCCTGAACGTCGGCGTCCTCGGTCGTCTCGTCCAGGGCCATGCCGACCCGGCCGTCGCCGAAGTCGCGCAGGTTGATGGCCTTGGCCCGGGCTGCGGCGATCACCATGTCCGCCTTGCCCTTGTCGCCCAGGTCGGCGGTCACGGTGTCGAAGAAGCTGTCGTTGGCGAGCGTCACGCCGGCTGACTTAAGACCCGCCGCCAGCGCCGCCGTCAGTTGGTGGACGCGTTTGGCGATCCGGGTCAGACCCTCGGGCCCGTGATAGACCGCGTACATGCCCGCGATATTGGCCAGAAGCACCTGCGCCGTGCAGATGTTCGAGGTCGCCTTTTCGCGACGGATATGCTGTTCGCGGGTCTGCAACGCCATGCGGTAGGCGGGCTTGCCGCGTGAATCGATGGACACGCCGATCAATCGTCCGGGCAGGGTCCGCTTGAAGGCGTCCTTGGCCGCCATGAAGGCGGCGTGCGGGCCGCCGAAGCCCATGGGCACGCCAAACCGTTGGGCCGAGCCGACGACGATGTCGGCCCCCCATTCGCCGGGCGGGGCGAGCAGCACCAGGGACAGCAGGTCCGCCGCCACGGTGACCAGGGCCCCCGCCGCATGGGCCTGTTCCGTCAGGGCGCGGAAATCGCGCACACTGCCGTCCGTCGCCGGATATTGCAGGACCAGACCATAGACATCGTCGCCCAGGCCGCTGAGGTCCGTGAACGGGTCGCCGACCGTGACCGGAATGCCCAAGGGGGCGGCCCGGGTTTCGATCACCGCGATGGTCTGCGGATGACAGGCGGCATCGACGAACAGGATCTCGCCCTTGGCTTTGCCGACACGCCGCATCAGGGTCATGGCCTCGGCCGCCGCCGTGCCTTCGTCGAGCAGCGACGCGTTGGCCAGTTCCATGCCCGTCAGGTCGATGATGGTCTGCTGGTAGTTCATCAGGGCCTCCATGCGGCCCTGGCTGATTTCCGCCTGGTAGGGGGTATAGGCCGTGTACCAGCCCGGATTTTCCAGCACGTTGCGCAGGATCACCGGCGGCGTGATGCAACCGGCATAGCCCATGCCGATCATGGTCTTGGCGATCACGTTGCGATCGGCCATGGCGCGCAAGCGGGCCAGGGCCTCGGCCTCGGTCATGGCCGGGGCGGTGTAGCCGCCCGGCTTCAGGATCGACGGCGGCACCGTTTTCTTGACCAAGTCATCCAGGGTGGTGAGCCCCAGGGTCTTGAGCATGGTGTCGATCTCACCCGGGCGGGGCCCGATGTGACGGTCGGCGAAGCTGTCGCCCGATTGCGCTGCGGCCATGGCTGCGGTTCCTTCGTGGTTTACGTTTGCCGGGTGGCGATCAGCCCAGATCGACCAGCAGGGCGCGATAGGCGATGTCGTCGAGCATCTCGTCCATCTGCGACAGGTCGTCGGGCTTGATCTTGAAGAACCAACCGGCCCCTTCCGGATCGGAATTGACCAGCGACGGGTCATCGGCCAGAGCCTGGTTGCCCTCGACGATTTCGCCCGTCAGGGGAGCGTAGACTTCGCTCGCGGCCTTGACCGATTCGACCACGGCGGCCTCGGCCCCGGCATCGAACTGGGTACCTGCTTCGGGGACTTCGACGAAGACGACGTCCCCCAGTTGTTCCTGTGCGTAATTGGTGATGCCGACGGTGGCGACGTCGCCGTCCAGACGGATCCATTCGTGGTCCTTGGTGTACTTCACGCTCATACCGGTCTCCCTGCCTTGAGTATTCGGTTGTTGGTTGGTCGGTTATTGGTCGGTCAGTCTTTGACGTAATTCTGTTTGACGAAGGGCGGTTTGACGACCTCCGCCGGTTGCGCCTTGCCGCGCACCATCAGGTTGACCCGCGTCCCCGGTTCGGCCAGGTCCGTGCGCAGGTAGCCCATGGCGATGGGGCCGTCGACGGTGGGGCCGAATCCGCCCGAGGTCACGATGCCGGCGGCGGCGCCGTCCAGGTCCTGGATTTCCGTGCCGCCGCGGGCCGGGGCCCGGCCGTCGGGGATCAGGCCGACGCGCTTGCGCGCCGTGCCGTCCTTGATTTGGCCCAGGATCACGTCCGCCCCCGGAAAGCCGCCTTCGGCCCGCCGGCGCTTGCCGATGGTCCAGTTGAGCGCGGCCTCGACGGGCGTCGTGGTTTCGTCGATGTCGTTGCCATACAGGCAAAGTCCGGCCTCAAGCCGCAGCGAATCACGGGCGCCCAGGCCGATCGGCATGACTTCATGCTCCGACAGCAGCAGCCGGGCGAAGGCGTCGGCATCCTTGTTGGGAATCGATATTTCGTAACCGTCCTCGCCGGTGTAGCCGGATCGGGTGATGAAACAAGGGATGTCGTTGATGCGGAGGGCTTGGCCTGTCAGGAATACCATGTGGCGCACCGCCGGTGCGTAGCGGGCCAGAACCTCGGCCGCCTTGGGGCCCTGCAGGGCAAGCAGCGCGTGGTCTTCGATGATCTCCAGCTTGGCGTCCGTCAGATTGGCCTGCATATGGGCGAAATCGGCGTCCTTACAGGCGGCATTGACCACGATATAGAGCGAATCACCGCAATGGGTGACCATCAGGTCATCGCGGATGCCGCCCTTGTCGTTGGTCAAAAGGGTGTAGCGCATGTTGCCGGCGCCGAGCCCGACGATATCGCCCGGCACCAGAGTTTCCAGGGCTTCCGCCGCTTTTGATCCCTGCAGCCGCGCCTGGCCCATATGGGACACATCGAACAGGCCGGCCTGGGATCGGGTGTGCAGATGTTCCTGCAGCACGCCGGCTTTGTACTGCACGGGCATGGAATAGCCGGCGAAGGGCACCATCTTGGCGCCGTACTCGTGGTGGAGCTGATCCAGCGGCGTGGTCTTCAGGTTGTTCGTAGTGTCGGCCATTGGAGCCTCCCCGGGCTTGGTCCTAAGGCGCCGCCCGAAAGACGAGACGGCAGGGTTTAACGGCGTCCCAACGGCAAAACCACCGTTTGAACGCCCCCTCTGTCTCGGAACCTGAAAGATTGACCGGCGCGATTGATGTCGCCGGCTTACATCTTCGGTGGGGCACGGCCAATTGCATCGGCCAGCCTGCCCACTTTCCAGAGCCTCATCCTGCTGCGGTCCGGGTGCCTGAGAGTTTCCGGGGCGGTTGCTCCTTCGGCGCCAGCCTGTATTCGGCCGGACTCTCCCACAGCGATCAACTGAGGATGTCGTCCCTCATTGTATCGACGGCGGGGCCGAGGTCAACCGCGACCTCTCGGCATGTGGCGGAAGAGAGAACGGGGAATGGGCCAAGGTCGGCGCCTAAAGGCGCGGGCGGCGGTCCTGACGGTTCATTTCCAGCTGCTCGCGATTGATCACCAGACCGACCAGGATTCGATAATTCTTTCCCGTCTGACCCGCCTGGATCGGCAGAATCAGCGGCACGGGATCACTGGCGATTTCGCGTCGGGTTTCGTTTTCGGCGAAGGTCACATCGATAGTGAAAGCTTCGCGGTAGAGAACCTTGTTGGCGCGGTCGGTGACGGAGACGAAGAATTCGATCTGGGTTTTGCGATCCTTGTTGGCGGGGCCGCGCACGGCGTCCATGTAGGTGGTGACGGCAACCTTCATCGTTCCCGCGTGAGTGCTGCGGTCGACGCTCGAATCGCAAACCAGGGAGACCTTGGTGACGATGATCTCGTTGTCGATGTCGATCAGGTCGCGGCCGGGCCCCGGCTGATAGGTCAGGCGGCGGGAGGCGTCGGCCAGGATGTTCTGCGGCGGACAGGCCAGCTGGACCTTGCCGGCGACGGTGTTCATCACGCTGTCGGTCAGGCTGCTGCAGGCGCTTAAGGGCAAGACGAAGAGCAGCCCGATGACGAGGCCGATGGGGGCGCGGAAACGGGTGAGGGCGCTGGGAAGCTCGGGCATCGGGGGCTCCGTCTGTTCGCTTGGTCGGGCGCCCGGCAGATGGGCAGGACGCGGGGGAATCTAATGGACCGGCGTCCGGGCGGCAAGCCCGCCTGCCCGCGCCGCGGGGATGGACGGGATCAGGGGGAATCCTTGGACATTTCATCAGCCGTTGCGGCGGTTTTCGGGGTGACCAGATCGATCAACGTTTGCGCCATTTTGGCCATGGCGCGGGCGCGGGCCCAGGAATTGTCGATCTTGCGCGCCTCGGCCATGGCGCGGTGAAAGGCGGTCCAGGCGAGATCGCTTTCGCCGGATCGGGCGTACAGGGTGGCGGTATCGCCGTGAATCCAAACCCGGCTGATGACGCTGGGAATGGCGTCGGCTGCGGCGATGGCGCGGGCTTCGCTGGCGCGGGAGTCTTCCGGCGCCATGCCGGCGCGGCGCTGCTGGGACGAAATTTCGAACAGGGCTTGACCGCGCAGGCGTGGATCGTTGATGCCTTCGGCGGCGTCGCGGGCGCGGACGAAACGCCGGGCCAGCACGTCGGACGGCTGGTCCTTGATCCGCGCCATGTCGCTGAGGGCCAGGACCAGGCGGCTGATGGCATAGGATCGGGCGAACGGCAGGGTCACTGCTTCGGCGTCGGCGAAGGCTTCGTCGATCACGGCATTGGCGCCGGGCCGGTCGCCCGCCCGCGCCATGGCCACCGCGATCTCGCCCAGGATCAGCACCCGGTAGCGTTCGGCGTCGATGCCATGGGCAAGGTCCATGGCTTTGTCCAGCCGCGCCGCACGGATCGCCGATTGCGCCGCGGCGATCATCACCGCCGCCCTGTCGGACCGCTCATTGACCGAGTCGACCAGCACCAGGGCGTCGTCCAAGCGGTCCAGATCGGCAAGTGCGCCCGCGACCTGGCGCCAGGCCGCGACCTTCTGGGACGGCGGCACCTTGTTCATGGCCGTGTTCCGGGCCAGCAGAAGCGCCGCGTTGGCGGTGTCCTGGTCGCCGGCCCGGTAGAGCGTCACCGCCGCGCGGGTGGCGAAGGTGACTTGATCGGTCGGGGCCTTGATGTGCCGCGCCATGCTGTAGAGCAGTGAGGCCGTATTCAGGGCGGCCTTGAAATATCCGTGGCGCGCCTGGGTGTCGGCGATCGCCGCCAGGGCTTCGATCTGGGTGCGCGATTCGGGAATGATCTCGGCGGCGGCCAGGGCGTCTTCCTCGCGGCCGGCACGGGCCTGGGCCTGGGCGATGTCGCGCAGCGCGACCATGATCAGGCGCGGGTCCTGGATGCGCCGCGTGGTTTCCATGGCCTGCGTCATCAGGCCGGCGCGGGCCTGGGCGGCCAGGATCTCGCCCATGGCCCAGTCGCGCAGGTCGCGTTTGCTGACTGCCTTCGCACTTTCAAAGCCTTCGGCCAACAGGCAGCGCACGGTCGGTGCGTCGAAACAGGGGGCGGGATCGCGGGCCGCCTCGGCGGGGGGGACCGTGCCGTCTTCGATCAGATCACGGGTCGCCGGATGGGCCATCAGGGCCTGGCGGGCGTCGTCCATGGCTTTGCGCCGGGTGTCGTCCAGATCCCGCAGCAGGCGGCTGATCCGCAGGCTGCGGTCCAGGTGGTCCTGCAGGGCATCGGTAATGCGGCCGGTGACCTTGAGGCCGGCCTGTTGTTGGTACAGGCGAATGGCGGATGTCAGTTTCTGGTTCAGCTTGCCGTCGATGAACCCGGCATAGAGGCCCAGGGTCGCCAGGGCGGTCTGTACCTTTCGGACGGCGGCGATGTCCGGGGCTTCGAATTCGGAGCCCAGGCCGGGCCGGTCGGGGGCTTCGCGGGCGGCCTGCGCGGGCAACGTCGGTGCGGCCAGGGCCAGGCCCGCCAGAATCGCCGCTCCGATGATTGGTCGTGTTCGATACATACCGGTCCATCTAACCGTTGCGGTTCGTGCGATGCCGGCACCTTGCTGGCGCACCTTCGGGAATTGCTGTTTTATGGGCCCGCACCCAACCGTTCGGACGCGTCAGCGTTCGCCGCCCGAAGCTTGAAGATATTACCGCCATGGCCGTCTACACGGAAGTCTCTGACGAGGAACTGGTCGAATTTATGACCGCCTATGACCTGGGCGAGGTCGTCGCCGTCAAGGGCATCGCCGAAGGCATCGAGAATTCCAACTTCCTTCTGACCATGTCCTCGGGTGCGTACATCCTGACGCTTTACGAAAAGCGGGTCGACCCCCGCGACCTGCCGTTCTTCGTGGGGCTGCTTGATCACCTGGCGGCCGGCGGCGTGGCCTGTCCGCTGCCCGTGCGGGCGCGCGACGGCGAGGCGCTTCGCACCCTATGCGGCCGGCCGGCGGCGATCGTCACCTTTCTGCCCGGCCTGTGGCCCCGGCGCGTCACGCCCGACCATTGCGCCGGTGTCGGCCGCGCCCTGGCGCAGATGCATCTGGCGGGGGCGGATTTCCCAGGCGGGCGGGAAAATGCGCTCAGCGTCGACGCCTGGCGGCCATTGCTGAAAAGCGCCGGCAGCGGGGTGGACAGCGTGCAGGTGGGGCTTGGGGGCAAGCTGAACCGTGATCTTGACGCCATCGAGGCGGCCTGGCCCGAGGACCTGCCCCGGGGGATCATCCATGCCGACCTGTTTCCCGACAACGTGTTCTTTCGCGGCACGGAGCTGACCGGCCTGATCGATTTCTATTTCGCCTGCCGGGATTTCCTGGTCTACGACTTGGCGATCTGCCTCAACGCCTGGTGCTTCGAAGCCGATTACAGCTTCAACGTGACCAAGGCGCGGCGGCTGGTCATGGAATACGCGCGCACCCGGCCGCTTGGCGCCGACGAGGTTCAGGCCTTGCCGCTGCTCGCCCGGGGCGCGGCCATGCGGTTTCTGGTGACTCGCCTGTACGACTGGCTGAACACCCCGCCGGGGGCCCTGGTCACGCCGAAGGACCCGCTGGAATACGTGGCCAAGCTGCGCTTTCACGAACAGGTGAAAAGTGCCGCCGAATATGGATTGGACGTGGACTGAATTGATGACGGACTCTGACGAACGAATCGAAATCTTCACCGATGGGGCCTGCTCGGGCAATCCGGGGCCCGGCGGCTGGGGCGTGCTGCTGCGCTGGCGCGACCATGAAAAGGAGCTTTGCGGCGGCGAGGCGCAAAGCACCAACAACCGCATGGAACTGATGGCGGCGATCCAGGGACTGGAATCCCTGACGCGGCCGTCCAAGGTCCGCCTGGTCACCGACAGCACCTATGTGAAGGACGGCATCACCAAGTGGATCCACGGCTGGAAACGCAACGGTTGGAAGACCGCGGCCAAGAAACCGGTGAAGAACGAGGACCTGTGGCGCCGGCTGGAGGCCGCCCTCGGCCCCCACGATGTCGAATGGCATTGGGTCAAGGGCCACGACGGCCACGCGGAGAACGAGCGGGCGGACGAACTGGCCCGGCGCGGCATCTTGGAAATCTAGAGTCGGGCCGGCCGGGCGCCTATTTGCCGCACTGCATCACCTGATTTCCTCTATATCCGACGGCTTATTGCGATCCGCTATGTTGCAGTGCATTATATGGCTGCCGGACGCGCCTTCTGCGCGCGGGAAAGGACACCATTCATGCTTTACTACATGCACGAAATGCAGCGTCTCGCGATGGCCCCGTCACGGGCCGTGGCGGATGCGCTCAAGTTCGCCGCCAACAATCCCATGAACGCCTTCAGCCACACGCCCGTGGGCAAGGCCATGGGTTCGGCCGCCGAAATCTATTCGCGGATGACCAATAAGTACGGCAAGCCCGAATGGGGCATCGACCATACGATGATCGACGGCAAGAAAGTGCCCGTCGAGGTCGAAGTGATGGTCCATCGCACCTATTGCGACCTGATCCATTTCAAGCGCGCCACCAACCGCAACGACCCCAAGGTCCTGATCGCGGCCCCCTTGTCGGGGCATTTCGCGACCTTGTTGCGCGGCACGGTCGAGGCCATGCTGCCCGACCATGACGTCTACGTCACCGACTGGCTGGATTGCCGCAACATTCCGGTCATGGCCGACATGTTCAACCTGAACGACTACATCGACTACATCATCGATTTCCTGCATTTCCTGGGCCCCAACACCCACGTCATCGCGGTGTGTCAGCCCAGCGTGCCGGTGATGGCGGCGGTCTCCGTCATGTCCGGTTGGCAGGATATCTGCGCGCCCGCGACCATGACCTTGATGGGCGGGCCGGTCGATACCCGGGTCGGCAAGACCGCGGTCAACAAACTGGCCAAGGAAAACGACAAGAAGTGGTTTGAGAAGAACGTCATCACCACCGTGCCGCCGCCATATCCGGGGGCCTTCCGCCGCGTGCTGCCGGGCTTCGTGCAACTGTCGAACTTCATTTCCATGAACCTTGAGCGGCACATGCTGTCCATGAACGAGCTGTTCGACCACCTGGTCGAAGGCGACGACGAGGCGGCGGACAAGAAGTCGGCGTTCTACGAGGAATACCTCGCGGTCATGGACCTGCCGGCGGAATACTTCCTGCAGACGTTGGAAGTCGTGTTTCAGGAACATTCCCTGCCGAAGGGGGAAATGATGTTCCGATGGCAGAATGTCGATCCGGGCAAGATCACGGACACGGCGATTCTCTGTGTCGAGGGTGAGCTGGACGACATTTCCGGCGTCGGCCAGACCAAGGCCGCGCTCGACATCACGCCGAACCTGCACACGAAGAAGAAGCACTATCACCTGGAAAAAGGCGTCGGCCATTACGGCGTGTTCAACGGCCGTAAATGGCGTGAGAACATCGCCCCCACGGTAAAGGACTTCATGCGCACCCACGCCAAGGCGCCCGTTAAAGCCTAGGCACCCCGGCGCGACAGCAATTCCGCGACCAGGGCGGCCGGTCCTTCGGGAGGCCGCCCCGGCGCGTGCACCAGCACCATGCGGCGGAACGCTTCGGGCTCCGACAGGCGCCGGGTGACCAGCGTCTGGTCGGCGGCGGTGGGCGCCGCCAGTTCCGGCAGTACGGCGATCCCCATGCCGGCGGCGACCAGGGCGCAAACCGCTTCCGGCCGGGACATTTCCTGCACGGGGCGCACGCTTACCCCCTGATCCTGCAGCACACCGTCGATCAGCGCCCGGCTGCCCGTGCGGGCATCCAGCATCACCATGTCGGCTCCCTCCAGATCGCGCCATTTGGGGGCCCGCTTGCGCGCCAGAGGATGACCCTGGGGGCAGACCAGGCAAAAAATATCGTTGCCCAGCGGTGTCGCCGCCAAGGCGGCAATATCCCGTCCTTCGTTGAGCACGCCCAGGTCGGCGCGGCCGTCCAACACCGCCGCCGCCACGTCTTCGGCGGCCATTTCCTCGATCCGCAGGTCGATTTCCGGGTAACGGCCACGGCATTCGGCACAGCAGGGCGGCAGCAGCCGGGTGATTGCCGTCGGCACGGCGGCGATACGCACGCGCCCCCGCCGGCGCAGGGCGGTGCTGCGGGCATTCTCCAGGACATTGTTCAGATCATCCAGCAGGCCGCCGACGCGGCCCGCTAGGTCGCGCCCGGTTTCCGTCGGCCGCACGTTGCGGGTGTCGCGGTCGAACAGGGGCAGGCCCAGTTCGGCTTCCAGATGGCGCACGCTGGTGCTGACGGCGGATTGGGTCATGCCCAGGTCCTGGGCCGCGCGGGTGAAGCTGCCGTGGCGCGCGACAGCGGTCAGGACCTGTAATTGGCGAAGGGTAAAATTCATAAATTTAATAGATGAATAATTATAATTTATGAATTTGATTTAAGCAACGGCCCGGCAGATCATGAGCGTCAAATCAACAAACACCCGCCCCCCAGATGGAGGACTTCCAAATGTCAGCCCAATCAGCACCCGTCCGTATCCTCGGCCGTTCCAATTCGTTCAACGTGCGCAAGATCCTTTGGGTCTGCGACGAGATGGACATGCCTTATGAGCGCGAGGACTATGGTCGCGGCTTCCGCGCCTGCACGGATCCCGAGTTTCTCGCCCTGAACCCAGTCGCCCAGGTGCCCGTGGTGCTTGATGGCGGCGCGGTCATGCGTGAATCCAATTCCATCGTCCGCTATCTGGCATCCAAGGCGGGGCGGGACGATCTGTATCCCGCCGATCTGGTCAAGCGCCAGCAGGTCGAACAATGGATGGACTGGATCGCCTACGACCTGACCCACGCGCTGCGCGGCGCCTTCCTGGGCGGGGTGCTCCAGGAAGAGCCTTGGAACAACGACTGGTTCATCAATCAGGGCCGCAAGGACCTGATCCACGACATGCTGATCGTCGAGGAGCATTTGGCGGCAAACGGCCCATACATCACGGGCGAAACCTTCACCGTCGCCGATATTTCCATGGGGCTGGTGGTCAACCGTTGGTTCGTGGTCGAGGGCTTCGAGAAGCCGGAAACACCGGCGCTTGCCGCGTATTACGAGCTTTTGAGCCAGCGCCCGGCCTACCTTGCCCACGGGCGCAACGGCCTGCCCTGAGGCCCGCCGGTTTCGGTCTGAATTTGCGAAAATCCGGTCGGAATTCATAATCCGGGATGCTACAGTTTTGTTACGGTTCTGTTACACAGGTAACAGAACCGTCCTGCCCGCAATGAACGGCGCAGGGGCGCAAAAACTGGAAGGTCATCGATCTTCACGTCTCGGAGGACATTAAGATAATGAAACGCAAGGATTTCCTGCGTGCGGTTTCCGGCGCGTTGGCCGCGCTGGCCGTTTCCGCATTACCGGCGTTTGCCGCCGATCTGGAAGGCAAACTCGTCATCGTCACATCCTATCCGCCCGATACCACGGTGACGGTGAAGAAGGCGTTCGAGGCCGCCCATCCCGGCGTCGAAGTCGAGATGCTGAAGAAAAAGACCACCGCCGGCATCAAGTTCCTTCAGGAAACGGCGACCAACAACAAGGCCGACATGTTCTGGGCCTCGGCGCCCGACGCCTTCGAAGTGTTGAAGGGCGACGGCCTGTTGGCCAAATACGACGTCAAGGTGCAGGGCATTCCGGAAAAGGTGGGTGCCTTCCCGATCAACGACCCCGACGGCTACTACAAGGGATTCGCCGCCTCGGGCTACGGGATCATGTGGAACACCCGCTACCTGAAGGCCAAGAAACTGCCCGTGCCCAAGACCTGGGCGGAACTGGCCGATCCGGTCTACTTCGGCCATGTCGGCATGAGCGCGCCGTCGCGCTCGGGCACCACGCATCTGACCGTGGAAACCATCCTGCAGGGCATGGGTTGGGAAAAGGGCTGGGCCCTGATGAAGGCCATGTCCGGCAACTTCAAGACCGTCACCGAACGCAGCTTCGGCGTGCCCGATGGTGTCAACTCGGGCCAGTTCGGGCTGGGCATCGTCATCGACTTCTTCGGTCTGTCGTCGCAGGCGTCGGGCTTCCCGGTCGATTTCCTGTATCCGCCGATCACCACCCTGGTGCCGGCCAACATCGCGATCGTGAAGAACGCGCCGCATCCCAAGGCGGCGGCGGCCTTTATCGAATTCCTGCTGTCCCCGGAAGGCCAGGCGGTTCTGCTTGATCCCAAGATCCGCCGTCTGCCAGTGAACCCCGCGACCTATGCCAAGGCGCCCGCCGGGTTCCCCAACCCGTTCAAGGACCCGTCTCTCGGCTCGGCCGTCAAGTTCGACCTGGATTTGTCCAAGAGCCGCTACAACGTGGTCAATTCCCTGTTCGACGTGATGGTGACCTATCGCCTGGACGACTTGCAGAATGCGGTCAAGGCGATCCATGACGCCAAGGCGAAGGCCCAGGGCAAATCCAACGCTGACGCGGACAAGCTGATCGCCGAGGCTGAGGCCCTGGTCGCCAAGATGCCGATCACCGAGGCCGAGGCCGGCAAGAAGGAATTCAACGCAATCTTCAAGAAGAAGCGCAAGAAGGCCGACACCAAGGTCACCGGCCGTCAGGCCGAGGTCGAGCAGCAGTGGGACGAAGAGGTCAAAGCGAATTACGCCAAGGCCAAGGAGCTGGCGGAAAAAGCCGCTTCCATGCTGTAAGCCGATTCTTTATCCAGGCGCCCGGTCCGGCCGTGGGCCGGGCGCCTGTTTATTCCGACGCTGACGTTTCTGATACTGACCGGGGGATGTCTTGACCACCGTATCGCGCAGTCTTTGGGGGCCCGGTGCCGTTGCCTTGTCCCTGGCCCTGTTCCTGATCGTGTTCCTTGTCATTCCGGTCGCCAAGGTCATCTATGTGGCGTTCCAGGATCCCAACACGGGCGCCCTGACGCTCATTAACTTCGTCGATTTTTTCAACACCTCGCTGTTCCAGGAATCCTTTTTCAATTCCTTTTACGTGGCCTCCATGTCCGTGGTCCTGGCGTCGGTGTTCGCCTTGCCGCTGGCCTATTTCACGACCCGCTTCAATTTCGGCGGCTCGATCCTGATCCAGACGCTCGGCGTTATTCCGCTGATCATGCCGCCCTTCGTGGGGGCCGTGGCCATGGTGCTGTTGTTCGGGCAGAACGGGTCGATCAATCTGCTGCTCGATGAGTATTTCGGGTTCACCATTCCCTTCATGGAAGGACTGAACGGCGTCATCTTCGTTGAAAGCGTCCACTATTTCCCCTTCATCCTGATCAACCTGTCGGCGGCCCTGAACAACATCGACCGCTCCATGGAGGAAGCCGCCCAGAACCTGGGGGCCAGCCGCGGCCGTCTGTTCCGGCGCATCGTGTTTCCGCTCGCCATGCCGGGCTATGTGGCGGGGGCGTCCCTGGTGTTCCTCAAGGTATTCGATGACCTCGGCACGCCGCTTTTGTTGAACATCAACAACATGCTGGCGCCGCAGGCGTACCTGCGCATTTCGTCTATCGGCATCAACGATCCCATGGGCTATGTGATTTCGGTGATCCTGGTGATGTTCTCCCTGCTGGCCTTGTGGACCTCGTTCCTGGCCCTGCGCGGCAAGGATTACGCCACCGTGCAGAAGGGCGGCGGCGGGCTGATGAAGCGCGACCTTGCGGGCTGGGAAAAGGCTGGATGTTATGCCGTGGTGATCCTGATCCTGCTGCTGGTGCTGTCGCCGCATATCGCGTTGACGTTGCTCAGCTTCGGGACCGTGTGGTCGTTCAGCCCGCTGCCCGACGCCTATACGGCGCAGCACTATGTTGATGTCGTTTCGACCTCGTCGACCTATATCACCAACACGCTGCTGTACGCGGGCTTGGCTGCCGGGATCGATGTGGTGTTCGGCACGGCCATCGCCTATGTGGTGTGGCGCACGGGTCTGCCGGGGCGCAAGCTGCTGGATTACATGGCCATGGGGGCGGTCGCCATTCCCGGCGTCGTGTTGGGCATCGGTTATCTGCGCACCTTCTATCAGTTCGATGTGCCGTTCATCGACAAGCCGCTGGCGTCGTGGTGGGTGATCATCGTCATCGCACTCGCCATCCGGCGCCTGCCCTATGCGCTGCGGGCCTGTGTCGCGGCCCTGCAGCAGGTCAGCGTGATGCTGGAAGAAGCGGCCGAAAACCTGGGGGCCACCAAAAGCCGCACCGTGCGCCGCATCGTCGTGCCGCTGATGATGGGCGGCATCGTCGCCGGCTTCGTCACCAGCTTCGCCACCGCCGCCGTCGAATTGTCGGCGACGATCATGTTGGTGTCCCAGGAATCGGACGCGCCGCTGGCCTACGGCATTTATGAATTCATGCAGTCCGCATCCGGGCGCGGGCCGGGGGCGGCATTGGGCATCATCGCGGTGCTCATCATCGGGATCGCGACCTATCTGTCGCACCGCGTCATCAACAAGAAGGAAACCGAACGGGCACCCCAGCAGGCGGCGGCCCCGGAAGAAAAAGTCCAGGGAGCATAAGCATGGCATTGAAGCAAACCAGCGGTGTCACCGTCACGGTCGAGAACGTCAGCCTGTCCTTCGGCAAGACCGAGGTGCTGAAGGGCGTGAATCTGGAGATCAAGCCGGGCGAGCTGTTCACCTTCCTGGGTCCGTCGGGATCGGGAAAATCGACCCTGCTGCGCTCCATCGCCGGCTTCGGGCCGCGCCCGGGCGGGCGCATCCTGATCGACGGCGACGACATTGCCGGTCTGGCGCCCTGGGACCGCAATGTCGGCATGGTGTTCCAGTCCTATGCCCTGTGGCCGCATATGACGGTGCGCAAGAACGTCGCCTTCGGGCTGGAGGAACGCAAGGTGCCGGCGCGCGAGATCGCCGAACGGGTCGAGGCGGCGCTCGATCTGGTCGGGCTCGCGGCTTATGGCGACCGCCGGCCGTCGCAGCTGTCCGGCGGTCAGCAGCAGCGCGTGGCCTTGGCCCGCACCATCGTCGTCGAGCCGCGGGTTCTGCTGCTGGATGAGCCGCTGTCGAACCTGGACGCCAATCTGCGGGTTCAGATGCGCCGGGAAATTCACGACCTGCAACGAAAGTTGAACCTGACCACGATTTTCGTGACTCACGATCAGGAAGAGGCGAACACCATTTCCGACCGCATGGCGGTCCTGGACCAGGGCGTGATCCAACAGACGGGCACGCCGCTGAACCTGTACGACAACCCGGCCAACCGCTTCGTGGCCAGCTTCCTGGGCACGGCCAACCTGTTGGAAGGTCGGATTGAGGCCGGGGACGGCGGGCTTTGGTTCATCGCCGATGCGGGGCCGCGCCTGCGGTTGACACCGGATGCCGGGGCGGCCGGGGACCGCACGGCCGCCATGATGCGGCCGCAGAACCTGACGATCACGGATGCGGACGGTGCCCTCGGACAGGACGTGGCGGTATTGGAAGGAACGGTGGAGATGCTGGAATTTCTCGGCACCATCGTGCGTTACGCGGTGCGGGTCGGCGGGGCGTCGATGCTGGTCGACGAGACCCACCGTGTGGGCCGGGCGGTCCATGCCGTCGGCGACAGCGTGCGCCTGGGTGTCGAGGCCGCCGATATCCGGCTGTTGTCGGCGTAGAATCGGGCAAACGGCCCCCGGGTGGTGCGAGGCACCTCCCGGGGAGCAGCGTTTGTATTACAGGCCGGCCAGAACGCTTTCGGCGCTGGTCTTCTCGAAGGCGCCGGCGGCATCGATTTCGATCGATTTCACCGTACCGTTGTCGACGACCATGGCGAAGCGCTGGCAGCGCAGGCCCAGGCCGCGGGCGGTCAGGTCGAGTTCCAGGCCGGCGGCCTTGGTGAATTCGGCCGAGCCGTCACCGACCAGCAGAACCTTGTCGTCCGCGCCCTGATCCTTGGCCCAGGCACCCATGACGAAGGCGTCGTTCACGGACATGCAGACGATCTGGTCGATGCCCTTGGCCTTGAGTTCATCCGCCTTGGCGACGAAGCCGGGCAGATGCTTGGCCGAGCAGGTCGGCGTGAAGGCGCCGGGCACGCCGAAGATGGCGACCTTTTTGCCGTTGAAGATTTCGTCCGTCGAAATGGCGGCCGGACCTTCGGCGGTCATGTGATAAAGCGTCGCCGCCGGAATTTTGTCACCAACACCAAGCGTCATTGGATTTCCCCTGAATCTGGATTTCAAACCTGGCCGGGGGCGGCAGTAGATCGGTGCCGCCCGGGCCGTTCATGCCAGCATGAGATAGTGGATTTCCGCGAAGAGTCCATGAAAAACAGCCCCATCGAGGATCGCTGGGCTAGTTTTTCGCGATCACCACGTTGCCGGCTCGGGCGACGGCTTCGGTCACGACGTTTTCGGTCAGGAGTTCGGGCAGGGGAATGCCGGTCGGCGCCTCCGGCCCGTAGACCGCGTTGAACGGAATGCCATAGCGCCCGAATTTGGCCAGATAGGCGGCGATCACCGGATCGGGGCGGGTCCAGTCGGCGATCATGGCGACGATGCGCCCGTCGGCGATGGCTGCGTGCACCGCACCCTGATTGAGAACCAGGCGCTTGTTGACCTGACAGGTGATACACCAGTCGGCGGTGACGTCGACCAGCACGGTTTTGCCCGCGGCGACCAGTTGGGCGATTCGGGCTTCGTCGAAGGGCTGCCAGTGCCGGCCCGCGTCCGCATTCTTGGCGGCGCGCAGGTTGGCTTCGCCGGTGGCCCGGATCGGCTCGCCGCCCGCCGACGGCAGCACCGCGGCGGCCAGGACGATCGCCACGCCAAGGGCGATGGGGGCGCCGGGAACCAGGGCGCGGGCGGGTTTCACGCCGCGCCCGGAAAGCCACAGGATCGCCCCCAGGACGACCAGACCGGCGATCAGGCCCGCCGTTGCCGGGGCGCCCAGAATGCCCATGACAAGCCACAGCAGCCACGCCGCGGTTGCCAGCAGGGCGAGGCCCATGATCTGGCGCAGGCGGATCATCCAGGGCCCGGGGCGGGGCAGGCGCGTGGCCGTGGCGGGCATGGCGGCGATGAACAGGTAGGGCAGGGCCAGGCCAAGCGCCAGGCCGGCGAAAATGGCGTAAATTTCCAACGGTCCCCGGGCCAGCGCGAACCCGACGGCGGTGCCGAGGAAGGGCGCGGAACAGGGGGTCGCCAGCAGGGTCGCGAGCGCGCCCTGCAGGAAATGGCCCAAGGGGCCGGTGCGGTGGCTGGGGTCGGCCGCATGCGCCCCCAGATCGCCGATGGCTTGCGGCAGGGCGATTTCGAACAGGCCGAACAGGTTGCAGGCGAACACGAAGACGATCACCGTCATGGCAGCCAGGAACCAGGGCTGCTGGAACTGTATGCCCCAGCCGATGGTCATGCCGGCGGCCTTGAGGGCGACCAGCCCGGAGGCCAGCACCATGAAGGCCGCGAGAATGCCCAGGGCCGAAGCGATGAAGCCGCGCCGGACCTGGCCCGTGTCGCCGCCGCCATGGCCCATGACGCCGACAACCTTGATCGACAGCACGGGCAGCACGCAGGGCATGAGGTTGAGAATCAGCCCGCCGATGACGGCCAAAGCGATGAACAGCAGAAGATTGGGGGATGGTGCCGGCGTTATTTCGGCCGCATTCAACATCGGCGCGTCGGCGGGCGGCGCCAGTTCGCCGGGGGTCAGCGTCAACGGCCGTTCGGCGCTGCGTCCGCCATCGACCAGGGTCGCGGTCAGGGTTTCCTTGGCCAGGCGCTGCGGCCCGCCGTCCAGGTCCGTGACCCCATAGACGGTGACGTCCAGGCGCGCCTCGTGCCCGTTGTCGGAAAAGCTCACATGGGGTTTGGAATAGGCCAGGACCTCGGGCCCTTCGAGATAGATATCCGGGGCCGAAAACGGGGTCTCCGATTTCGCCCGCACGCTGATCAGCATTTCGCCCTTGGCGGTGTCGCCGGGGCTCAGCGCCGCCATGTCGGCCAGCATCAGGCCATGCCGGGCACCGTCACCCGGGACCTTGGCGGCATAGCGGCTGATCAGATGGGCGAATTCGCTGGGTTGGGCGGCGCCGGCCGGCAGGCTCAGGCTGAGGTTCGCCGTATAGGGAATGCAGATGTCGTCGCAGGTGAGGTACGGGATCACGGCCTTGACCGTGACGGGCTTGCCCGCTTCGGTCAGGACGGCGTCGATGGGAAACACGACCTGTTTCTTGTAGCCCAGGGTTTCCAGGCCCAGCACGCTGAAGCGTTCCGGTGCCGGCCACTGGATCTTGGCGGACGTCAGGTTGTCGGAGCCGCCCCAATCGGGCCGGGGCGGAATGCCTGCGTCGCCGGGCGAGCGCCAATAGATCTTCCACCCGGGCTGCATGTGGAATTCCAGCCCCAGGCGCAGCATCGCCGCCGACCCCGTGCCGGTCACGGCGGCGATCAGGCGGGCCTTGGTCTGTTCTGTCTCGTGCCAGGCGGATTGGGCCGTGTTCGCGGCCTGGACGGCCGTCGCGGAAATCAGCAGCAGAACAGCCGCAATCAGGGTGGACGGACGGGCGGCGCGGAAGAGAGGGACGGCGGTCATGGCGCGATTCTTAAGTTTCCAGCGTTGGGGCGTGGTGACGTCGACGCCTGCATTATGGCACGGCGTCGGTGGACACGGCCAATAAATGGCGCGTAATTGCGGCGGTTTCCGGGCAATCTGCGGTGTTTTTTCCTGGGCCTGCGCTTGCGGCGGGGCAGGCACGACGCCATAATTATGAGACGAGGCCATGCTATTAAATGGTGAAACTGGATGGAATTTCTAGGTTGATCCCATGCCCCGAATTCTAGACGACGATACCTACCTGGTCGGGCACCTGCTGATTGCCATGCCCAACATGCCGGATGAACGGTTTTCCAAGTCGGTGATCTACATGTGCGCCCATAACGCCGAGGGCGCGATGGGGCTGGTCGTCAACAAGCCTCTGGAAACGCTAAGTTTTCCGGACCTTCTGGAGCAATTGGACATCGTGCCCTCCGGGCACAGTGAGCCCATCAACGTGCATTTCGGAGGCCCGGTTGAATCGGGGCGGGGATTTGTCCTGCATACGCCCGACTATGTCCAGGAAGCGACCATGGTCGTCGACGATCAGATCGCATTGACCGCCACGGTCGACATCCTGCAGGCCATCGCCGACGGCATCGGCCCCCGGCAATCCTTGCTGGCGCTGGGTTATGCCGGTTGGGGGCCGGGGCAATTGGACTCCGAGATCAAGGCCAACGGCTGGCTGCACGTCGCGGCCGATCCGGGTCTTGTGTTCGGCGGCGGCATGGACGACAAGTGGGAACAGGCGATGCTCAAGATCGGCGTCGATCCGCGCATGCTGTCGGACGAAGCCGGCCACGCCTGAGTGCCCACCAACCACGCCGGAACCAACATGAGCCGCCCCAAGAAACGCAAGCCCGCGGACGATCTGCAACAGCTTCTTCTGGAACGCATGGAAGCCTGTCAGACCGCGGAAGCCCTGAACGATCAAGTCATTCTGCCCTTCGTCCGGGCGTTGGAGGACGTCTGCGGTGCGCGCGGCTATGTCCTCAATATCTACGGCGAGCAGGCGAATCTGACCTTCACCGGTGACGAGGACGCGGCCGAGGAAATCTACGCGCTGATCGAAAGCTATCTGGACAGCCGCGCCGAAGAACCCGCCGACGGCGAGTGACCCTGCATCAATCTTGAGGGCGGACGAGAATTGCGTGGTTAGGCGTTGAGCCGGGCCGCGAAGGTGTCGTCCGCTTCCAGGTTGGCGAGCGGGCCGATGGCCGACAGAGTCGGCTTGGTGGCGAACAGACGCTCTGCCACGCGCACCACATCGGCGACGGTGACGGCGTCGACCTTGGCGACGATTTCCTCGGCCGGGATCGGGCGGCCGTAGATCAGCATCTGGCGGGCCAGCTGTTCACAGCGCGACGACGTGCTTTCCAGCGACATCAGGATCGAGGCCTTCAATTGGGCGCGGGCGCGGGCGACTTCCTGTTCGTCGACGGACTGCCGCACCTTGTTCAATTCGTCGGCGATCAGTGGCATCAGCTCGGTCACTTCGCCCGAGCCGGTCCCCGCATAGATGCCGAACAGGCCGCCGTCCGTATAGGCCGACTGATAGCTGTAGATGGAATACACCAAGCCGCGCTTTTCGCGGACCTCCTGGAACAGGCGCGACGACATGCCGCCGCCCAACAGCGCCGACAGGACCGAGGCGGCGTAGTAATCGTCGTCGTCGTAGGCCAGCCCTTCGAAGCCCAGGGTGATGTGGACCTGTTCCAGTTCACGGTCGACGCGTACATCGCCGCCGCCGTAGCGCGCGGTTTCCCGTGATGCGGGGGCGCCCGCGGGCAGGTCCTTGAAGGTGCTGCGCACCATCTCGACCACGCGGTCGTGATCGAGCGCACCCGCCGCCGAAACGACGCTGACGGGGGCCGCGTAATGGGTGGTCATGTAGTCGAGAACCGCATCGCGGGACATGCCCTCGATCAGAGCTTCCGAGCCCAGGACAGAGCGTCCCAGGGCCTGATCGGGAAAGGCGACGGCCTGGAAATTCTCGAACACGATGTCGTCGGGCGTGTCGTGAAGCTGGTGGATCTCCTGGATCACGACATGGCGTTCGCGTTCCAGTTCGTCCGCGTCCAGGGTGGCGTGCTGGACAAGATCGCCGATGACGTCCATGGCCAGACCCAGGTCTTCCTTCAGCATCTTGGCGTAATAGGCCGTGTGCTCTCGTGCCGTATAGGCGTTCATATGTCCGCCGACGGCCTCGATTTCCTCGGCAATGGCGCGCGCACTGCGCTTTTTCGTGCCCTTGAACACCATGTGTTCCAACAGGTGGGACACGCCGTTGACGGCTTCCGGTTCGTGTCGGGCGCCGACGCCGACCCAGGCGCCGACGGACACGGTTTCGACCCGGTCCATGCGTTCGGTGATGACGCGAAGGCCGTTATCTAGCGTGGTGATCTGTACGGGCACTCAGGATTCCCTTAGGCGAGGGTTGATTCGATGCTGTGTTTCAACTGGTCTAGATCGTTGGGCAGGCTTTGGCAACGCTTCGGCCGGTCCAATAAATCCGCGAGGCGCGCGGGCAGAGCCGGGCGGATGCCCGTGGCGTCCTCGACCGCGTCGGGGAATTTGGCCGGATGGGCCGTTGCCAGCACGACCATGGACGCACCGTCCGGGGCGGGGTTTTCCCGCGCCGCGCCGACGCCGACGGCGGAATGGGGGTCGATCAGTTCGCCCGTCTGGTCGTGGACCTGTTTGATGATGGTCTTGGTCGCGTTGTCGTCGAACCGCGCTCCGGCGAACACCTTGCGCGCCTGGGCCAACTGCTCGGCGGAGACGGTGAACCGGCCCGTCTTGCGGAAATCGGTCAGCACCTGGGCGCAGACGGTGCCGTCGCGGCCGACCAGATCGAACAGCAGGCGTTCGAAATTGCTTGAGACCTGAATGTCCATGGACGGGCTCAGGGTCGGGACCACGCCCGCCATTTCCATGGCGCCGGAGGCAAAGAAGCGGGCCAGGATGTCGTTGGCGTTGGAGCCGACCACCAGCTTGGAAATCGGCAGGCCCATCTGCAGGGCGCCATAGCCCGCGAACACGTTGCCGAAGTTGCCCGTGGGCACGGAGAACGCGACCGGCTTGTCGGGCGCGCCCAGCTTCACGGCGGCCCAGAAGTAATAGACGATCTGCGCCATCACCCGGGCCCAGTTGATGGAATTCACCGCCGACAGGTTGTAACGGTCGCGGAACGCGGGGTCGTTGAACAGGTCCTTCACCCGGTCCTGGCAGTCGTCGAAAGTGCCTTCGATGGCGATGTTGTGGACGTTGGCCGACAGCACCGACGTCATCTGTGCTTCCTGAACCGGGCTGACCCGGCCCTTGGGGTGCAGCATGAAGATGTCGATGGCGGCCTTGTCGCGGCAGGCCTCGATGGCGGCGGAGCCGGTATCGCCCGAGGTGGCGCCGACGATGGTCACCTTCTCGCCGCGCTTGGTCAGCACATGGTCGAACATCCGGCCAAGGACCTGCATCGCATAATCCTTGAAGGCCAGCGTCGGGCCGTGGAACAGCTCCATCATCCAGAGATTGCCGTCGAGCTGCTTCAGCGGCGCCACGGCGCTGTGCTCGAAGCTGCCATAGACCTCGTCCATGATGCCCTTCAGCGTCGCGTCGTCGAAGGCGTCGCCGGTAAACAGGCGGCAAACCTCGAACGCGGTCTCGGCATAGGACAGACCGGCGAGCCGTTTCAGGTCCGCCGGCGTGAGGGTCGGCCATGTCTTCGGGACATAGAGTCCGCCGTCGCGGGCGAGGCCCGTCAGGAGTACGTCTTCGAAACCGAGTTCAGGGGCCTTGCCCCGGGTGCTGATATAGCGCACGTCCGCCGTCTCTTTTTCGCCGTTCGAAAGGACGCAACCTAGCGGTGGCGCTGGGTTCTTGCAACAATACCCGCTCTGTCGGGAAACGACGCAAACCGGGACGCTCTGCATGACCATCAAAACTGTCGGAATCATGACGCCCGGGGACATGGGACACGCCATCGGCCAGCGGCTTGGCGAGGCCGGAATCCGGATCGTGACCAACCTCGAAGGCCGCTCCGAACGCAGCCGTACCCTGGCGAAAAAAGCAGGGATCGAGGATCTCGGCTCCGACGCGGCATTGCTCACCGAATGCGATGCGATCTTTTCCATCATGCCGCCGGATCAGGCGGGTGGCTTCGTTACCCGTATGGCGGCGGCGGCGGGAACGCTCGGCACGAAGCCGAAAGCGCTGATTGCTGATCTCAACGCCGTCGCGCCCTCCACGGCCCGGCAGCTTCAGGCGACAGCGGAAGCGGCCGGTATCGGCTTCCTCGACGGCGGCATCATCGGCGGCCCGCCCTATCCGGGACGGCCGAGCCCGCGCATCTATCTGAGCGGCCCCGGCGCGGATAGCTTCACGGCCCTGAGCCCTGCCCTCGACATCCGCCCGTTCGGCGATGAGATCAGGGCCGCCTCGGCCCTGAAGATGTGCTTCGCCACCCTGACCAAGGGTGTGCAGGCGCTCGCCATCCAGAGCTTCGTCACGGCGGAACTGGAAGGGGTCGGCCCGGCCTTCCGGGCGGAGCTGGAGAGCGTGCAGGCAAACCTTCTGAGAAGCCTGGCGGGCAGCCTCCCCGGCATGCCGCCGAAAGCCTATCGCTGGGTCGGCGAGATGGAGGAGATCGCCAAGACCTACGGCGATGCCGGTCTGACACCGAAGACCTTCGAGGGCGCGGCGGATATCTACCGCTTCATCGAAAGCACCCCGCTCGGCAAGGAGGTAGTCGAGAACCGGACCATGGGGACCACTCTCGATGATCTGGTCACCCGGCTTGCCGACGCGCTTCGAGAGCGGCGTTCCTAGCGCGTGGTCTTTTGCGCCAGCCATTCCTCGCGGGTGATCTCCCAGACCTCCGTCGGCAGTCGCCCGCAGACATAGTCCTTTTCGCCGGTCTCAACGAGGCGCATCCCGGTCTTCTCCGAGATGCGGCGGGAAGCGAGATTCGGCGCCGCCTTTGGAATGCGCATGAGCGGGCGCCCGAGGGTGGCGAACCAGAAATCCGTCACCACCTCCACCGCCTCCGACATCAGGCCTTTGCCCTGCCATTCGGGCGCCAGCCAGAAACCGCGATTGGCTTCCGACTTGTCATAGAGACCGATTAGACCGATCAACGCGTCGGGTCCGGATCTGGGCCTCAGGGACCATGTCCATTCGGAGCCCTCGCGCATCGCCGGCAGGGCAATGTCGCGGATGAAAGTCATGGCCCCGTCCGGCGGATAGGGCCATGGAATCGAGGCACTTGAGAGATGTTTCACTATTTCCCATTGCGGGAAGGTCTTTTGCACCGCAGGCGCATCGGCGAGCTCAAGCGGCCGAAGGATCAGTCTTTCCGTTTCCAGCACTGGGATATCCGGTGTTTCCGTTACCTCACCCATCCCTAACTCTCTCCGCAAAATCTCCCTTCAACCAGCATAACCGAGCGGCAGCGCCGTCGTATATTTGATCTCTTCCATCGCGAAGCTGGAGCTGACTTCGGCCAGATCCGCGATCGAGATCAGGCGTTTATAAACCGCGTCATAGGTTTCGACACTCGGGACCACGATGCGCAGCAGATAATCGACCGTTCCGCTCATGCGATAGAATTCGAGAACTTCCGGGATCTCGGAAACCCCCTTGGCGAACTTCTCCAGCCAGCTGTCATTATGCTGGCTGGTCCGGATCATGACGAAAACGGTCAGCGGCACGTCAATGGCGCGGCGATCCAGCAGAGCCACCTTCTTGCGGATCACACCCTGCTTTTCGAGATTCTGGATGCGGCGCCAGCACGGTGTCGAGGAGAGGCCGACACGAGTGCCGATCTCCGCCACGGAGAGATCGGCGTTCTCCTGCAACAGAGCGAGGATGCGCCGGTCTGTCTCGTCGATCTTCATTCCATATTATCCGCATATGTTAGAAAATTATTCTAACACAGAGCCTGTACTTGAGGAAAATAGCAAACTTTTTGCCCCGATTCCGGGCCAGAATGAATGCGATTTACACATTCACTCCGGGGCGCCGCCATGATCTTCAAAATCTTCACCAGCCATCCGCAATCGGTCGGCGAGAGCTACTGGCAGCATTTCGGGTTCGCCACCTCAACCGGTGGCGCGATGATCCTCGGCGGTCTCGCCTGCGTGGTGCATGGACTGTTCCCGTTTCTCTGCACCCGGACCGGCAGCAAGACCATCGCCCGGCTGCATGACCGCATGTCCGCCGGCGCCCGGCATGCCGTGATGGAAAAGAACCACAGCGACCTCAGCCAGCAACCGGCGGAATAAAGCTCCAGCTCCAGTCCGCGCGAAGGTGCCGGTCAGAGGTAGCGGGTATTCAGATGGTTCAGGAAGGCGTCCGCCGAGAGCGGCGCACCGGTTGCCGCACTGATGATCTCGTCCGTCGTCTTCGCGCTGCCGACCGAATGCACATTCTCGACAAGCCAGCCAAGCAAGGTCTTGAAATCACCGGCCGCGATACGTTCATCCAGATCCGGCAAAGCGTCGTGAGCAGCCTTGAAGAGCTGTGCGGCGGCAAGAGCACCCAGCGTATAGGTCGGGAAATAACCGAACGAGCCGTGATACCAGTGGATATCCTGCAGACAGCCATCCCGGTCGTCTTCCGGCGCCACACCGAGTGAGGCCTTCAGGCCGTCACGCCAGGCGCCGGGCAGATCCTTCAGCGGCAGATCGCCGGAGAGCAGCGCCTTTTCCAGATCGTATCGCAGCATGACATGCAGCGGATAGGTCACCTCGTCCGCATCGACGCGGATCAGCCCGCGCGCCACACGATGGCCGATCCTGTTCAGGTTTTCCGGCGTCATGGCGAGACCGCCCGCATCCAGCACTTCTGATGCGAGTGGTGCCAGGAAACGATAGAAGGCCGGCGCCCGGCAGGCCTGCATCTCCATCAGCAGGGACTGGCTTTCATGCATGACCATGCCCCGGGAGGATCCGACCGGCTGGTTGCGCCATTCAACCGGCAGCCCGCGCTCATACAGCGCGTGGCCTGTCTCGTGGATCACCCCCATCAGGGCGCTGGTGAAATCATTCTCTGAATAGCGCGTCGTGATGCGGACATCGTCGGGAATGCCGCCGGTGAAGGGATGAGCGCTTTCATCAAGACGGCCATGCGCGAAATCAAAGCCGAGCGCGCGCATCACCCGCTCGCCAAGCTGCTTCTGCAGGGCTGCGGGGAACGGGCCTTCCGGGCTCAGCGGCGCCGGGCCAGCGGCCTGCCGCTCCAGAATTTTCTCCATCAGCCCCGGCAGCTCGGCCTTCAGTCTGGCGAAGACCGGATCGATCCAGGCCATGGTGCCGCCCGGCTCGTAGCTGTCGATCAGCGCGTCGTAGAGTCCGCACCCGAGCTTCTCGGATTTGACCGCGCCATATTCCCGGGTCAGCTCAAGCACCGTGGCGAGCTTGCCGGAGACGGCGGAGAAATCATCCTGTGCCCGGGCATCGCGCCAGGCGACGACGCAGGCCGAGACGGCCCGGGACCGGGCTTCCACCAGATCGGCGGGCGCCACGGTTTCGTTGGTATGAACCCGGCGCATCTCGCGCAGGTTCGCCTGTTGCATCGGATCCAGACCGGAACTGTCCGCTTCCGCCCGGGCCAATTCCTCGGAGACAGCCGGAGTGGCCAGCAATTCATGCTGCAGCACATCCAGAGTCGCCAGCTGTTCGGCCCGCGCTTCCGCGCCGCCGGACGGCATCATCGTTTCCTGGTCCCAGCCGAGCAGGCCGCTTGCTCCCGAGAGAGCGGAATAGCGTCTGAACCGTTTTTCCAGCGCAGCGTAAGCGTTCTCAGTCACGGTCAGGCTCCGTCTCGTCCTCGGGTTTCATGTGATAGATCACATAGATGACGATGAGGGTCAGCGCCAGCAAGGCCCAGGTCGCTGCATAGCTCAGATGCTCGTTCCGGACATGGATCTCGCTGTCGGCGCCGATCGGCATTTTCAGCGGTCCCGGCGCGCGCAACTGGTCCACAAAATAGGGCAGGACCGGGCCGAGGTCCCGTGCTTCCGCCATTTCCGCCGTATCGATATAAAGCCAGACATCGTTCTGCGGCTCGTTATCGGGGACGAAATATCCTTTCAGCCGATCCTGCCGGATCAATCCGTCAACCGTCTGGATCCCCTCGACATGCATCGGAACGGTATCCGCGGGCTTGCGGTGCTTGAGTTCTATCCAGCCGCGTTTCACCAGCACGGTACGGCCATCGACCAGCTTCATCGGCGTGACCAGATGAAAGCCGACATTCCCTTCATAGGTCTTGCCGGTGATCAGGAATTCCTTGTCGTGCAGGTAGGTGCCCTGGAGCCGGACCCGCCGGTACCTCCAGTCCTCGATATTGTCGATCTTGTCCGGAGCCGCGACCGGCTCGGCCGCGACCCGGCTTTCGAACTGGTCGATCAGATTGCTCTTCCAGGCCAGACGCTCCAGCTGCCAGTAGCTGAGGCTGCCCATGAAGATCACGGAGATGATCGTGAAAAAGGTTGCCCAGAATGTGGGACGGAACCTGCGATTGCCGAACATGTTTTTTCCAGACTACGCGCGTAACGGGGCACGGTGATCAAGCCAGACCATAGGCTCCGGACGAAGGTTTGCCCAGCCCTGGCTCCCGGTCAGAGACCCGGCGGGCGATGCGGTGTCTTGTGCTTGTATTGCAGAGCGATCGTGACCGCTTTCAAGGGCCGCAACAGGCCGATCGTACCACCAAGGACCACCGCGCTCCACAGGACGGCATGCACCCAGAGCGGCGGTGCGAACAGGGTCTCGATCCAGAGCGCGATGGGCACCACGGTGCCGCCCAGAAGGAAGATGATGAAAACGGCCGGGCCGTCGCCGCTATCTTCGTTTTTCAGATCCAGGCCACAGTCCGGGCAACTCTCCCGGACCGTCAGAAATCCCTCGAACAGGCTTCCCTTGCCACATCGCGGACAGCGGCAGGCAAGCCCGGTCGAGAATGGCGACAGCGGAGGATAATAGGACGTGCTCACGGCATTTCCCCCGCTGTGCCCGTTTCAGAAGCGGTCAGCCGCCCCACCAGTAAACGCAGACGAACAGGAACAGCCAGACCACGTCAACGAAGTGCCAGTACCAGGCTGCCGCCTCGAAGCCGAAATGATGATCCGGCGTGAAGTGGCCGGCCCGGCCGCGGAACCAGCAGACACCGAGGAAGGTGGTGCCGATGATCACGTGGAAGCCGTGGAAGCCGGTCGCCAGATAGAAGGTCGAAGCGTAGATGCCGTCGGTGAAACCGAAGGCAGCGTGGCTGTACTCATAAGCCTGCAGAACGGTGAAAAGCGCACCGAGCAGAACGGTAAGACCGAGGCCGAGCTGGAACTGGTCCCGCTTGTTCTCGATCAGGGCGTGGTGTGCCCAGGTCACCGTGCAGCCGGACAGCAGCAGGATCATGGTGTTGATCAGGGGCAGATCCCAGGCGTCGAACGGAACGATTCCTTCCGGCGGCCAGACGCCGGTATCCGGATAAAGGGCGCTGTCGAAAAAGGCCCAGAAGAACGCCGCGAAGAACATCACCTCGGAAGCGATGAACAGGATCATGCCGTAGCGCATGCCGAGCTGGACCACGGGATTGTGGTGCCCCTGGAATTCGGCTTCGCGGACAATATCCCGCCACCAGAAGAACATCGTGGCCAGGATCGACAGGAACCCGGCGATCAGGATATAGCCGCCGAACGCGAGCTCATGCATGTACATGATCCCCCCGACAGCGGCGATGAAGCCGGACATGGCCCCAACGAAAGGCCACGGGCTCGGCTCTACCAGATGGAAGGAATGTTGTGGATGTCCGCTCATTATCTTTCCCTTCAGTCCGGCGCTTGTCGCGCCTTACTCTACTAGATTATCCCTTGATGTCCGTGCTGCCGGGCGCCCCGGCAGCCGCCTGATCGCGGGCGGCTTTGGCCGCGGATTGATCCTGGGCCTTATAAA
>PALN01000040.1 GCA_002706405.1 Rhodospirillaceae bacterium
CGGGCGTCCAAGGGCGCGGCCGCCGCGCCGCAGCCGCAGGAAGGAGATTGAGCGCATGTCATCTAAAAGCTCGATCCTCTATCTGGAAAACGTCAACGTCTCGTTCGACGGTTTCCGGGCGCTGCGCGACCTGTCGTTGACGGTGAAGCCGGGCGAGATGCGCGCCATCATCGGCCCCAACGGGGCGGGCAAGACGACCATGATGGATGTCATCACCGGCAAGACGAAGCCCGACAACGGCCGCGTTCTGTTCGACGAGACCGTCAACCTGACCCGCATGGACGAGGCGGAGATCGCGTCCCTCGGTATCGGTCGCAAGTTCCAGAAGCCCACCGTGTTCGAGAACCACACGGTCTGGGACAATCTGGTGCTGGCGCTGAAATCCGGGCGGCGGGCCTGGGACACCCTGTTCCACATCACGGGGGACAAGGACAGGAAGGAGATCGAGGATATTCTCGAGATCATCCGCCTGACCCGCGTGAAGGATGAGGTTTCCGCCAACCTGTCCCACGGCCAGAAGCAGTGGCTGGAGATCGGCATGCTGCTGGCCCAGGACCCCAAGCTTCTTTTGGTCGACGAGCCGGTGGCCGGCATGACCGACGCGGAGACGGAAGAAACGGCGCGGCTGTTGCGCGACATCGCCCAGCGTCATTCCGTGGTCGTGGTCGAACACGACATGGCCTTCGTGCGCGACCTGGACGTGCAGGTCACGGTGCTGCACGAAGGGGCGGCCATCGCCGAGGGCACCCTTGATTATGTCAGCGCCGACGAGCGCGTCATCGAAGTGTATCTGGGCCGCTAGGAAGAGGAAGACGAGAGATGCTTGAAGTCCAAAACGTCGACCTGTTCTACGGCGCTGCCCAGGCCCTCCGCGGCGTCAGCATGAAGGCCGAGGTCGGCAAAGTGACCTGCGTCCTGGGCCGCAACGGTGTCGGCAAGACCAGCCTGTTGCGTGCCATCGTCGGCCATCACCCCATCGCCAACGGCGACATCCTGTGGGACGGGGCCTCGGTCAATTCCCTGGCCACCTATGACCGGGCGCGGCGCGGCATCGCCTATGTGCCTCAGGGGCGCGAGATCTTCCCGCTGTTGACCGTGCAGGAGAATCTGGAAACGGGTTATGCCGGTCTGCCGGCCAAGCTGCGCTTCGTGCCGGACGAGGTGTTCGAGCTGTTCCCCGTGCTGAAAGACATGCTGAAGCGCCGGGGCGGCGATCTGTCCGGCGGCCAGCAGCAGCAATTGGCCATCGGCCGCGCCCTGGTCACGCGGCCGCGCCTGCTGGTGCTGGACGAGCCGACGGAAGGCATTCAGCCCTCCATCATCAAGGACATCGGCGGCGCCATCAAATTCCTGCGCGACCGTTCGAACAAGCAGGACGAGGCCTCGCCCCTCAGGGTCTATGATGCGCCGCCCCGGGAATCCAACGGGGATACCAACAAGACGGTGAAGGACGCGGTTTCCTACTTGCGCGAGAAAGGGGAAATGGCGATCCTGCTGGTCGAACAGTATTTTGATTTCGCCCACGAATTGGCCGACGCCATCACCGTCATGGACCGGGGCGAGGTCATTGTCGCCGGTGACAAGAACGAGTTGGACGCGGACGATGTACGACGGCACCTCACCGTCTGACCGGCCCGGCGAAACCCCATCCCTTCAGCGCGCCCGCGGTCGGGCCCGGATCGCGGTCCGGGCCGAAGACGGTGTCACGCGCCTGGTGGACCTGTATCAGGACGGGTGCGCCAAGCTGCGCCTGCCCAAGGTTTATGGCCCGTCTTCGGTAGAGGCGGTGCTGTTGAACACGGCGGGCGGGCTCACGGGCGGCGATGTCTATGCGACCGAGGCCCTGGCCGGGCCGGGCGCGTCCCTGGTCCTGACCTCCCAGGCGTGCGAGCGGGTCTACCGCGCCACGGGCGATCAGCCGGCCCGGGTCGAGACGCGGCTTTCCGCCGATGCCGGGACGTGCCTGCATTGGCTGCCCCAGGAAACCATTCTGTTCGACGGTGGGCGGCTGGACCGGACCCTGGATGTAGACCTTAGCGGCGACGCGGCGTTCCTGGCGGTCGAGGCCCTGGTGCTGGGGCGGGTCGCCTCGGGCGAGACGGTCACCGGCGGGGCGTTCACCGATTCCTGGCGCATCCGCCGCGACGGAAAATTGATTTTTGCCGATGCGGCGCGGATCGGCGGCGACATCGACGCCGTGGCCGCCGGGCCGGCCGTTCTGGCCGGCAACAAGGCGGTGGCGACGGTGGTCCTGGCCGCATCCGGGGCGGAAGCCAAATTGGCCGAGGCACGGGCCGTGTTGGACTCGCTTGCCACGGCGGGGGCGAGTGCGATGCCCGGATTGCTGGTCTGCCGTCTGGTGGCACCCGACGACCGGGCGCTGCGGGCTTGTCTGGTGCCGTTGCTGAATCTGTTGGCCGGGCGGGCGCTGCCCCGCGTCTGGCACCTCTAGACGTCAAAGAAGATAAAGGGAGGACCCATGAACCTGACACCCAGAGAAAAGGACAAGCTGCTGATCGCCACGGCGGCGATGGTGGCGCGCCGGCGGCTGGAGCGGGGGGTCAAGCTGAACCACCCGGAAGCCATCGCGCTGATTTCCGACTTCGTGGTTGAAGGGGCCCGCGACGGGCGATCCGTCGCCGACCTGATGGAAGCAGGGGCCCATGTCATCACCCGCGATCAGGTCATGGAAGGCATTCCTGAGATGATCCACGATGTGCAGGTCGAAGCGACCTTTCCCGACGGGACCAAGCTGGTCACCGTCCACAACCCGATCCGTTAAGGGAGGATGCCATGATCCCAGGTGAAATCATCGCGGCCCCCGGCGAGATCGAATTGAACGCGGGCCAGCCGACCGTGACCCTGACCGTCGCCAACACGGGCGACCGCCCGGTTCAGGTCGGCAGTCACTATCATTTCTATGAAACCAACAGCGCCTTGGACTTCGATCGGGAGAAGGCGCGGGGCATGCGGCTCGACATCGCGTCGGGCACGGCCGTGCGGTTCGAGCCGGGCCAGTCCCGCGACGTGACCCTGGTGCCGCTTCTGGGCGCCCGCAAGGTCTATGGTTTCAATCAGAAGGTCATGGGCGATCTCGATGGGGGGGCGAACTGATGCCGGCAAAGATTTCTCGCGCCGCCTATGCGGACATGTTTGGCCCGACCGTGGGCGACCGTGTGCGCCTGGCGGATACGGAACTGTTCATCGAGGTCGAAAAGGACTTCACCACCTACGGGGAAGAGGTCAAGTTCGGCGGCGGCAAGGTCATCCGCGACGGCATGGGCCAATCCCAGGCGACCCGCGCCGAAGGGGCGGTGGATACGGTCATCACCAATGCTCTGATCGTCGACCATTGGGGCATCGTCAAGGCCGATGTGGGCCTATCGGGCGGGCGTATTGTCGCCGTCGGCAAGGCCGGCAATCCGGATACCCAGCCGGGTGTCGACATCGTCATCGGCCCGGGCACGGAAGCCATCGCCGGTGAGGGCAAGATCCTCACCGCCGGTGCCCTCGACGTGCATATCCATTTCATCTGTCCGCAGCAGGTGGACGACGCCCTGATGTCGGGCGTCACCACCATGCTGGGCGGCGGCACGGGCCCGGCCACGGGCACCAACGCCACGACCTGCACGCCCGGCCCCTGGCACATCGGGCGCATGATCCAGGCGGCCGACGGCCTGCCCATGAACCTTGCCTTCGCGGGCAAGGGCAACGCGGCGCAGCCGGCGGCCCTGATCGAACAGGTCAAGGCCGGGGCCTGTTCCCTGAAACTGCACGAAGACTGGGGCACGACGCCCGGAGCCATCGACTGCTGCCTTGCCGTCGCCGACGACATGGACGTGCAGGTGATGATCCATACGGACACGTTGAACGAGTCCGGCTTCGTCGAGAACACCATCAATGCCTTCAAGGGCCGCACCATTCACGCCTTCCACACGGAAGGGGCGGGCGGCGGCCACGCGCCGGACATCATCAAGGTCTGCGGCGAGATGAACGTGATCCCGTCCTCGACCAACCCGACCCGGCCTTACACGGTAAACACGCTCGAAGAACATCTGGACATGCTGATGGTCTGCCATCACCTGGACAGCAACATTCCGGAAGACGTCGCCTTCGCCGAAAGCCGCATCCGCAAGGAAACCATCGCGGCGGAAGACATCCTGCACGACCTGGGAGCGTTCTCCATCATCGCGTCGGACAGTCAGGCCATGGGCCGGGTGGGCGAGGTGCTGATCCGCACCTGGCAGACCGCCGACAAGATGAAGCGCCAGCGCGGCCGGCTCGCGGGTGAGACGGGGGATAACGACAACCTGCGCGTCAAACGCTACATCGCCAAGTACACCATCAACCCGGCCATCGCCCACGGCCTGTCCAAGCATGTCGGCTCGGTCGAGGTCGGCAAGCGCGCCGATCTGGTTCTGTGGTCGCCGGCCTTCTTCGGGGTCAAGCCGGACATGATCCTGATCGGCGGCACCATCGCGGCGGCAGCCATGGGCGATCCCAACGCCTCCATCCCGACGCCGCAGCCCGTGCACTACCGGCCGATGTTCGGTGCTTTCGGGCAGTCCACGGCGGCGTCCGGCGTGACCTTCGTGTCCAAGGCGGCGCTCGACGACGGCCTCGCCCATCACCTGGGCGTGGCCAAGGAACTGTTGGCGGTCGAGAACACGCGCGGCGGGATTTCCAAGAAATCGATGGTGCTGAACGACGCCACGCCCAAGGTCGACGTCGATCCGGAAACCTATGAGGTGCGGGCCGACGGCGAACTGCTGACCTGCGAGCCGGCGGACGTCCTGCCCATGGCGCAGCGGTATTTCCTTTTCTAGGGCGACATGCGGATTGAATGGACAACCCCCTCACCCAACGTCGGCTAGGCACGGCTTTGCCGCACCAAGCCTATGTATCCCTCTCCCCCTTCGAGGGGGAGAGGGTAGGGTGAGGGGGTGACGGTTTGAACGAACGGGAGGTATTGATGCTTCGAGCAACGGCGCTCAAGCGGAAAGGGGATTGGTCGGGGGCGGCGGCCGATACGGTGGTGTTGGACTTCGATCATCGCCATCGGCGGCGGTTGGCCATGACGGGCACGGGCGGGCTCGAGTTCCTGCTCGACCTGGCCGAGGCCGAGGCCCTGGCCGATGGCGACGGCTTGATACTCGACGACGGCCGGCTGGTCGCCGTGACCGCGGCGGCGGAACCCCTGGTCGAGGTCACCTGCGACGATGTGGATCACCTTGTCCGCGTCGCCTGGCATCTGGGCAACCGGCACCTGCCGACGGAATTGCTGGGCGACCGTCTGCGCATCCGCCGCGATCACGTGATCGAGGACATGCTGGTCAAGCTGGGGGCGACGGTTGCCCATGTGTCGGCCCCCTTCAACCCGGAAGGCGGGGCCTACGGCCATGGCCGCACCCATGGTCATGATCACGGCGATGACCATGCCCATCATCACGGGCACGGAAGCCATTCCCATGGATAAGTCCTTGATGAGTTCCGGGGCGCTTTACCGCCTGCTGGCCTGGCTGTCGCCGGGTTATCCCGTGGGCGCCTTCGCCTACAGCCACGGCCTGGAATGGGCGGTGGAAACGGGGACGGTGGCCGACCGGGCGGGCCTGGACCGCTGGCTGCGCGATCTGCTGGCACACGGAGGGGCCTGGACGGATGCCGTCCTGTTCGCCCGCGCCCATGACGCCGCCATCGCGGGGGACCGGACCGGATTGGCGGAGATCAACGATCTCGCCATCGCCTTGTGTCCCTCGTCGGAACGGCGGCTGGAGACCACCGCCCAGGGCAATGCCTTCCTGCTCGCCACGCGGGCGAGTTGGCCTTGGGACGACGACGATGGGAATGCGATCCCCGGGGACTGCGCCTATCCGGTGGCCGTCGCCTGGGCCGCCGCCGGGCATGGCCTGCCTTTGGAGCCGGCCCTGCATGCCTATGTCCATGCCGCGGCGGCGAACCTGATTTCTGCGGGCGTGCGGCTGATCCCCTTGGGCCAGACCGACGGCCAGCGCGTCCTGGCGGCGCTTGAGGATGCGGTGGCGCAGACGGCCGCCGCCGCCCAAGCGGCGGACCTTGCCGCCCTCGGCGGCTGCGCCTTTCTTTCCGACGTGGCCGCCATGCGCCACGAAACCCAATACACGAGGCTTTTCAGATCATGATCACATCCCCCCATGGACCGCTCCGCGTCGGCATCGGCGGGCCCGTCGGTTCCGGCAAGACGGCGCTGATGGAACAGCTGTGCCGCGCGTTCCGCGACAGCCACGACATCTGTGCCATCACCAACGACATCTATACCAAGGAAGACGCCGAGGCCCTGACACAGCGCGGTGCCCTGGCGCCCGAGCGCATCATGGGCGTGGAAACGGGGGGCTGCCCCCATACGGCGATCCGCGAGGATGCCTCCATCAACCTGGCCGCCGTGGCGGAGATGCGGAAGACCTTTCCGGCCCTTGACCTGATCCTGATCGAATCGGGCGGCGACAACCTGGCCGCCACCTTCTCGCCCGAACTGGCCGACATCACCATCTACGTGATCGACGTGTCGGCGGGCGAGGAAATCCCCCGCAAGGGCGGGCCGGGCATCACCCGCTCGGACCTTCTGGTCATCAACAAGACGGACCTAGCGCCCCATGTCGGCGCCGATCTTTCCGTCATGGACCGCGACGCCAAACGTATGCGCGGCGACCGGCCCTTCGTCTTCACCAACATGAAGACCGGCGACGGGGTGGCCGAGATTGTCGATTTGGTGCGCGGCCTGGGCGGTCTCGCGCCGTCTCATGCCAAGGCGGGAACCTGAACGCGACCTTGACCCCGGCAACCACGATTGCCGATAAGAACGGGTGAACCGTCCGCCATCGGAAACCGGCATGAAGAAGCAATCAAAGAAGTTCAAGGTGTTCCGTTCATCCGCTGGGCTGGGTCTGCGCGCCCTTCGGGACTTCAAGAAGTCCGAAGAGCTCATCGAATACACGGGCCCCCGCCTCAGCACCAAGAACGGCGACGCCAAGCCGAACCGATATCTGTTTCAGCTGAACGACGCGTATTACATCGATGGCTCGCCGCGCTCCAACCTGGCGCGTTACATCAATCACTCCTGCCGGCCGAACGCCAAGGCGTTTGTCAGCCACGATGAAAAACGCATCACCATCGAGGCGATCCGGTCGATCAAGGCCGGTGAGGAAATCACCTATGATTACGGCAAGGAATACTTCGAGGAATACATCGCGCCGGTCGGCTGCCGCTGCGTGAAATGCGCAGGCTCTTGACGGCATTCTGAAAACGGGGACGATGGGGCCGGGCAAAACCAAGCCCGCAAGAAACGCCAGCCCGCAGGAAACACCATGACCGATCTGGAATTCGCGGCCCGCATGGACCGCATCGAAACCTCGCCCTCCGCCGTGATGACGCAGCGCGCCCGCGAAATGAAGGAAGCGGGGCGGGACATTATTTCCCTGTCCTCGGGCCAGCCCGATTTTCCGACCCCCGACCATGTGATGGAGGCGGCGATCCGGGCCATGCGCGAGGGCCAGACGACCTATACCCCCATCGCCGGGACCAACGCGCTGAAGGACGCCATCATCGCCAAGTTCAAGCGCGAGAACGGCCTGGACTACACGCGCGACCACATCATCGTCGGCAACGGCGCCAAGCAGGTGATCTTCAACGCCTTCACCGCCGGGACCGACGACGGGGACGAGGTCATCCTGCCGGCCCCCTATTACGTGGCCTATATCGACATGATCAAGTTCGCGGGCGGTGTGCCGGTCATCGTGCCCTGCCCGGAAGAGCAGGATTTCAAGCTGACGCCGGACCAATTACGCAAGGCGATCACGCCGAAGACGCGCTGGCTCTTGCTCAACTCGCCCAACAATCCGACGGGGGCGGTTTACGAAGAGGCCGATCTGCGCGCCCTGGCCGATGTGCTGCTGGAATACCCCCGGGTCGGCATCATCGCCGACGACATCTACGAGCATATCGCCTTTGACGGCCTGAAATTCGCGACCATCGCCAAGGTGGAGCCGAAGCTGTTCGACCGCACGGTGACCGTCAACGGCGTGTCGAAAGCCTTCGCCATGACAGGTTGGCGCATCGGTTATGCCGGGGCCCATCCGTCCCTGGTCAAACAGATGATCAAACTGCAGTCCCTGGTCACGGTGGGCGCGTCCTCTGTCAGCCAGGCCGCCGCCGTGGAAGCGCTCAACGGGCCGCAGGACTATGTCGCCGAGCGCTCCAAATCCTTCGAGGAGCGCCGCGATCTGGTCGTCTCCATGCTCAACCAGGCACCGGGCATTTCCTGCCCCGTGCCCAAGGGCGCGTTCTACGTCTATCCGAGCTGCGCTGGCGTCATCGGCAAGACGACGCCGTCGGGCCAGGTCATCGAAACCGACCGGGATTTCGTCATGTACCTGCTCGAAACGGAAGGGGTCGCCACGGTCCACGGCGGGGCCTATGGCGTGTCGCCCTATTTCCGCATTTCCTACGCGGCGGCGGTCGAGGAACTGACCCAGGCCTGCGAGCGCATCCAGCGCGCCTGCGCCGCCCTGCGCTGATCACAGATCGTCCCGATCCGGGCCGCCGGGAATGCCGGCTTCCTGGTCGATCGGCAGAGTGATGACGTCGCCGTCATCATCGATCAATTCCAGTTCCTGGAACGCTAAAAGTTGCTCGGTAATCCAGAGCGCCAGCGCCATGGCCTGCCGCCCGTCGACGCCGAATATGGGGTTGCCGTGGAATGGCATGATCGGGCAGTGGATGACGCAGCCGTAGCCGCCATCCCCATGCTTTTCCGGTGCGGCGACATCCAATTTGAATGGCTCGGTCGTGCCGTCCTTGGCCCGCGTGCGGGCGCGAAAATGATAAGCCTTCATCCGCCGTCCCGATGCGTTGCGAAAAAGGATGAAATATTGATTGTGATAACACGTTTTACGATATAAATATAAATATATTACTCGTTTTGATTTAAGCGCGAGGCCGCGCCATGACCTATGACTTCCACAAACTGAAGACCGTTTCCGTCGCCAACGGCGAGATAACGCTGCGTATTCCGGAACGCTGGGGTGTATGGCCCGACGAAGACCGGCCTGGATTCTGGGGCTGTTATGAGAAAGAGGACGACGGCACCGAGCCCGATACGGGAACGCTGTGGATTCAAGTCGACCATTTCATCTGGGAAGATGATGGCGCCCCCTTGCCCCGAGCCATGGACATGAAGCGTGAGGCGGAGGAAGCCGCAGCACGGCGAAAAGCGGCATCCGGGGAGCCGTTGTTGGAAAGTTCCATTACCCCGGTGGAGGGTGGATACCGTTGGCATCATGTCTATGACACGGAAGAAGGGGGCGAGGGCCTACGCTTCTGGTTCTCGCATTTTTACCTGAACCAAGGGGGGCATATGGCGGTGATCGCCATGAACTTGGTCCTGACCCATGCGCAGATGGACGATTCCGAGTTCGTCGAGCTGCGGGAGATCATGGAGCGAGAGATTGGCGCCGCCTTTCTCGACCCTTTTCAGAGAGATGATGAGGAAGCGGTTGAGAATTTCCTGGGTCCCGTGCGCCGCTGTAATTTCGGCGACTGGATCAAGCTGACCTTGCCGGAAGCCATGTCCATTCGTGTCGACGAGACATCGGCACCTTCCAACCCGCGCTGGTACTGCCGGCTGGCATCCGGTTCGTCGCATGCTGGCATGTTCGTTGAGGCTCGGACATTGAAATTGCAGGACGAGGACGGTGACCCGGCCTTCCTGCGGCCGGACATGTATCAACGGGTCCTCGAAGATATCATCGGGGATGGGGGAAATGATCGCTACGTCCCCATGCCGGACGGCGTCATTGCCTATGGCACTTACGACGACACCAATGGCGTCGGTGAACCGAACGATGATGGCGTGCCTTTCAAGGGATACCGCAATCATCTGTGGCGTCATATGCGGTTTATCGAGGGCGAGGCCCAGCTATCGACGGTGTTGCTCATGCTCCCCCTGCAAGAGCCCGATCGCGCCCCGTTTCCCGCTCTTGCGGCTTACATGCACGGCGCCGTGCGCCGCGCGGAATTTCCCGGGTTTCCGGCGCCGGAGTCCTACTGATCCGGGCCGGTGACCGGCGGCACATCCTTGCCCGGCTTTCCTTTTTGGCCGTGGTCCTTTAAACGGGCGGCTCATTCTTTTGCGGACCATTGCGGGAAAATGCCATGACCACGGAAACAGACCTTCTTGAACGCAGCGGCGGCGCTTGCGAACTTTGCACCGCCACGGACGATTTGGGGGGCTTCGACGTGCCGCCGGCACCCGCGGGAACGGCCGATACCAGCGTTCTGCTGTGCCCGACCTGCCGGGCGCAGGTCGACGGCACGGCGACCATGGAGAGCGACCATTGGCGCTGCCTGGCCGACAGCATGTGGACGCCTGTCCCTGCGGTTCAGGTCATGGCCTGGCGCATCCTGAACCGGTTCAAGGCTGAGGCCTGGGCGGCCGACCTTCTCGATCAGCTGTACCTGGATGAGGAGACACTGGCCTGGGCCCAATCGGGCGCAGAAGCGGGGGCGGACGACGACGGGGTGGTGCACCGTGACTGCCACGGCGCCGTGCTGGACGTCGGCGATACGGTGACTTTGATCAAGGACCTGACCGTCAAGGGCGCCAATTTCACGGCCAAGCGCGGCACCGCCGTGCGCGGCATCTCGCTGGTGCGTGACAACGCGGCGCAGATCGAAGGCCGGGTCAACGGCCAGCAGATCGTGATCCTGACGGAATTCGTCAAGAAATCCGCGTGATCGCTCCCCATCGCCGCCGTTCCCACCGGCCGGGGATTCCGCTAGGCTGACGTCCATGCGCGACGTGACCCTGACCTTCGACAACGGGCCCGAACCCGACGTGACGCCGGGGGTGCTCGACGTGCTGGCGCGGGCCGGCGTGCCCGCCAGTTTCTTCGTTCTGGGCCACAAGATCGCCGATCCGGCCCGGCGCAAGCTGGCGGAGCGCGCGGCGGCCGAAGGCCATTGGATCGCCAACCATACCTATAGCCACGACACGCCCCTGGGCAACCTGCCGGGCGCCGACGTGCCCGAGACCGAGATCGGCCGCACCCAGGCCCTGATCGGCGATCTTGCCCATCCCGACAGGTTTTTCCGCCCGTTCGGCGGTGGCGGCGCCCTCGGCCCGCATCTGTTGAGCCGCCCGGTCGCGGACTACCTGATCGCCGGCCGCTATACCTGTGTGCTGTGGAACGCAATCCCGCGCGATTGGGCCGACCCGGAGGGCTGGGTCGAGACCGCCGTGGCGCAAATTTCTCCGCTTGACCACGCCCTGATTGTCGTTCATGACCTGCCGACGGGTGCCATGGTGCACTTGGAACGCTTCATCGAGACAATACGAGACGCCGGCGGCACCTTCCGCCAGGATTTTCCCGAGGCCTGTGTACCGCTGCGGCGGGGTTTGGTGGTGGGGGATCTTGCGGCCTGCGTGACGGAACCGGCGGGTACTGCCTAAGCCGCGATTGCCCGTTCGGCACGGGACCAACCGACATAACGTGATCCAGCGGTCTCCATCAGGAACGCCGCCCATTTGCAAAGCGAAAGAGACGTACCATGGCGAAGAGTGCAGCGAGTGAAGCCAAGGCGAAGCTTGTCGTGCGTCACGCACAGGCCGGCGATGTGGCGGCGGTCCAGAAGCTCTACAAGAAGGTCTATCCGGGCATGTCGCCCTATTCGGCCGACCAGCTGCGCGGTCAGATCAACAACTTCCCGCAGGGCCAGTTCGTCGCGACCTATGAGGACGCCGTGGTCGGCTATTGCGCCACCTTCCGCATCGCCGAGGCGATCGCCTTCGCCCCCCATACCTGGTGGCAGATCACCGGCAACGGCTTCGCCTCGCGCCACGATCCGGACGGTGACTGGCTGTACGGCATGGAGGTTTTCGTCGACCCCGAGTTCCGGGGGCTGCGCATCGGGCAGCGCCTGTATGCGGCGCGCAAGGCGCTGGCCACGGAACAGCACCTGAAGGGCATCGTGTTCGGCGGCCGCCTTCCGGGCTATGCCCGGCGGTCCAAGAAGATCGGCTCGCCGCGCGCCTATGTGGATGCGGTGGCATCCAAGAATCTGCGGGATTCGGTGCTGGGATTCCAGCTGCGCAACGGTTTCGAGATTCATGGCGTGCTAGAAAACTATTTGCCGTCGGATAAGGAATCCGGCGGGCATGCGGCGCATCTGGTGTGGCGCGATCCGAAATACATCGCGCCGGAGCCCGTGTCCGACCGTCAGAG
>PALN01000041.1 GCA_002706405.1 Rhodospirillaceae bacterium
AGGGCTTGGCGCGAAGCCTGCGCGACGCCGCCACCATCGATCCGCGCAAGGCCGACGCCGTGCCCTCGACCAAGGGAACCCTGGGCGGCTCGCTCTAGGCCGCCTCGCCCCCGCCCGCGCCGGGCGACCGACTTCTAACGAGCATATGTATCCATGCGCGTCTTTACCGTTCACCTTCGCCGTCACGGCCTGGACCCGGACAAGGATGTCCGCGTGGTCAAGGAAGGGTTTTCCTGGCCGGCCTTTCTGTTCACCTTCCTCTGGGCGCTGTGGCACCGCATGTGGTGGACGGCCCTGGGCCTGTTCGTGATCGTCACGGTCGCCGGGATCGCGGTCGAGGCGCTGCTGCCCCATCCCGTCGCCGGGACGGCGGCGATGCTGGCGCTTTACGTGGCGATCGGTTTCGTCGGCAACGACCTGTTGCGCCGTCATTTGGCCGCCCTTGGTTTCGCCGAAACCGGTCCGGTCTGCGGCGAGGACCGGGATCACGCCCTCTACCGGTTTCTCGACGCCGATCCGGTGCTGGCCCGCGATCTCGCGGCGGCGCGGACCTAGGGGCGGAGACCTACCATGACCATCGCCTTGATTGATTACGGCTCCGGCAACCTGCGCTCCGCCGCCAAGGCGTTCGAGCGGGTCGTCCAGGACCTGGGCCGGTCCGACGATGTCGCCGTCACCAACGACCCCGACGTGGTCGCCCGGGCCGACCGGGTGGTGCTGCCGGGTGTCGGCGCCTATGCCGACTGCCGGGCCGGGATCAGCGCCATCGACGGGATGATGGAAGCGCTGGACGAAGCCGTGATCGCCCGCGCGCAGCCCTTTCTCGGCATTTGCGTCGGCATGCAGCTGATGGCGACCACGGGCTTCGAATTCGGCGAAACCCCCGGGTTCGGTTGGATTCCGGGCGCGGTGCAGCCGCTCGCCCCCGCCGATAAAACCCTGAAGATCCCGCATATGGGCTGGAATGAGCTATTCTGGGTCGGTTACCAGGAGCATCCCGTGCTCAAGGATCTGGCCAACGGACAGCACGGTTATTTCGTCCACTCCTATCAATTCATGCCGGAAGTCTCGGAACACCTCCTGGCCGTGACCGATTACGGTGGCCCGGTCACCGCCGCCGTGGGCCGCGACAACCTGGTCGGAACGCAATTTCACCCCGAGAAAAGCCAGGCTGTGGGACTTAAGCTTATCGAAAACTTCTTGAAATGGACGCCATGATATTTTTCCCCGCCATCGACCTCAAGGACGGCAATTGCGTGCGCCTGTATCAGGGCGACATGGACCAGGCGACGGTGTTTTCCGACGATCCGGCGGCCCAGGCGCGGGCGTTCCAGGATGCCGGCTGTGAGTGGGTTCACTTGGTTGATCTAAATGGCGCGTTCGAAGGAAAACCGGTGAACGCCGCCGCCGTGACCGGCATTCTGGCGGCCCTGGACATCCCCGTGCAGCTGGGCGGCGGCATCCGGAACATGGCCACCATCGACGATTGGCTGGCCCGCGGCGTGCGCCGCGTGATCCTGGGCACGGTCGCCCTGACGGACCCGGACCTGGTCAAGGCCGCCTGCAAGGCTCATCCGGGCCGCGTCGCCGTCGGCATCGATGCCCGCGACGGCCTGGTCGCCGTCGAAGGCTGGGCCGAGGTCTCGGAATTGACGGCGCTGGAGCTTGCCAAGCGGTTCGAGGACGCGGGCGTGGCCGCCATCATCTTCACCGACATCGGCCGCGACGGCGTCATGCAGGGCCCGAACCTGCAGGCGACGCTGGATCTGGCCCGCGCGGTCTCTATCCCCGTGATCGCGTCCGGCGGCGTGTCGTCCATGGCCGATCTGGAAGAATTGAAGGCCCAGGGCGGTGGATTGCTCGAAGGCGTGATCTCCGGCCGCGCCGTCTATGACGGCAAGATCGACCTGCCCGCCGCCGTCAAACTGCTGAAAGAAGCGGCCTGATGCTGAAGGCGCGCGTCATTCCCTGTCTCGACGTCAACGAAGGCCGCGTGGTCAAGGGCGTCAACTTCGTCGATCTGGTCGATGCCGGCGATCCGGTGGAACAGGCGCAACTCTACGACGCCGCCGGGGCGGACGAACTGTGCTTTCTCGACATCACCGCCAGCCATGAAAACCGCGACACCATCTTCGACGTGGTGGCGCGCACGGCGGAACATTGCTTCATGCCGCTGACCGTGGGCGGCGGCGTGCGCACCACCGACGATATCCGCAAATTGCTGCTGGCCGGGGCCGACAAGGTCTCCATCAACACCGCCGCCGTGCACAATCCGGACTTCGTGCGCGAGGCCTCGGAAAAATTCGGCGCGCAATGCATCGTCGTCGCGGTCGATGCCAAGCGGGTCGATGCGGAAACGCGCGAACCCAGCCCTGACGGCACCCGGTTCGAAATCTTCACCCACGGCGGGCGCAAGGCCACGGGCATCGAATGCATTTCCTGGGCGGAAAAGATGGCCGATTTCGGAGCCGGCGAAATTCTCCTCACCTCCATGGACCGGGACGGCACCAAGAACGGTTTCGACCTAGCCCTGACCCGCGCCGTCGCCGACGCCGTGCCCGTGCCGGTGATCGCCTCGGGCGGGGTCGGCAATCTGGACCATCTGGTCGACGGCATCACGGAAGGTCATGCCTCGGCCGTGCTCGCCGCCTCGATCTTTCACTTCGGCACCTATTCCATTCAAGAGGCCAAGGCGCATATGCTGGCTCATGGCGCGCCGGTCCGCATGGACGAGGCGATCGCCTGAGACATTAAGGTAGGACTTCGGCCATGACCCATATTCTGGATGCGCTTTTCGCGACCATCGAAAGCCGCAAGGGCGCGGACCCGGGCTCGAGCTATACGGCCAAGCTGTTCGCCGGCGGCACGCCGCTGATCGCGCGCAAGATCGGCGAGGAAGCGGTGGAAACCGCGGTCGCCGCCCTGACCGAAGACAACACCGCCGTGACCAAGGAAAGCGCCGACGTGCTCTATCACTTGCTTACGCTCTGGGCGCAGTTGGGCCTTGATCCCGCCGATGTCTGGGCCGAGCTGGAACGCCGCACCGGGCAGTCGGGTATCGACGAGAAGAACAGCCGCAAAAAATAGGGCAGGACAAACCGCATGGCATACGACGACAGCAACATCTTCGCGCGCATCATCCGGGGGGAAATTCCCTGTTCGACGGTTTACGAGGACGACCACGTCCTCGCTTTCAAGGATATCCAGCCGCAGCGCCGGGTCCATGTCCTGATCATTCCCAAGGGTCACTATGTGGACATGACGGATTTTTCCGCCAATGCCAGCGACGCGGAAATCGTCGCCTATACCCGCGCGATCTCTCGAGTCGCCGAAAAGCTGGGTGTCGCCGAAAACGGCTATCGTCTGATCACCAATACGGGCGTCGACGGCCATCAGGAAGTTCCTCATTTGCACTTCCACATCGTCGGCGGCGAACCGGTCGGCCCGATGCTCAAGCGGACCTGACCACGTCCCGACCGGATCTCATAACGATCTGAATCACATGCCTTTTTGACGGTTCTCTTTACGAAACGCAGAAGCCATACTCTTGTGTGAAATGAGCGACCATGAATAACCGGGGGATTATGCATGGACACGGCTTTCGAATTCGATATGACGCTGGATGCCAACGGCGTCATGCTGTTTCGGTTCAGCGGCGTCTTTGATGTCGATAAATGGGTCGATCAGCAGCGGGCCGCCGCGGTCCGGTTGTTCGGGTCCAAGATCGATCCGACGCGACCGGCGGTCGTCGATCTGCGCGCCTTCATTCCGCCGCAGGGCGACTGGACCAAGATCGCCAAGCTCGTGTTGGCCCGCTCGCAAAGCCTGGGCGAAACGCGCAAACGCTGCGCCCTGATCACCGGTGGCAACTTCTGCATCGACCTCGCCTGCCGGTTTTACATCCTGTCCAAGACATTCATGTCCCGCAGCAAATGCGACACCCGGACCTTCTGCACCATCGAAGAAGGTTATGCCTGGGCCGCAGAAACCTTCGTCACCCCGGTTCCGTCCCGCCTTCATTAGCCGGTGAGGCTCTAGAACAAACAGGCCGGGCCGCCGCGGGGTTACGCAAGGCGTCCCGGCCCCATGTGCTTAAAGCTGATTCCCGTCCCTGAAATTGCGCATGGTATGGGTGTGCGCACCCGCATTGTTGATCTTGTGATAGACGCCGTTTCCGGCATCTTTAATGAACGAGCAGCGGGGCTCTTTCTTCTTTTTATGGGTGGTGCAGTGCTGCCCCTGGTCGTTGACGAACCACTTGCGGCCCTTCGACTTCTTGCCGTTCGGATAGACCACGTTGTGGGTTCCGTCCGCGGCCTCGAACGCCTTGAACGTCTTGTCCTTCGGCAGGTAGATGCCGTCGAAGGTTTTGTTCGTGAACAAGGCTGTCACGTCATCCGCTGACATGTAGTCATCCGCCGACGCCATCGGCGCAAACAGGAGCAGGCCCAGAAGGGCCGCAAAAATTGATTTCATCGTTGTTCCCTTTTTTACGTGGAGGGTTGTTTCTGGGTGATTGACCGGCGGGGGCCCGCGCGGCCGTTGGGGGTGGAAGGGGCGATGCCGGGTATCGACGCGCCCCAAATTCCGCCCCACTTTTACCGGACGGTTAATTTACATTTCAACCCCGTACAATTATCGCCCCGGCGCCAAGCGCCGGAATGACAGCGCTTCCGCCACATGCAGGCGCGCCACACCGCCCGATCCATCCATGTCGGCCAGGGTGCGGGCGACCCGGAGCACCCGGTGATAGCCTCGCGCCGTCAGGCCCAGCCGCGTCGCCGCCTCGACCAGCAGCTTGCGCCCGGCGTCGTCGGGCCGGGCGACCGTGTCCAGAAGCTCGCCGTCGGCCTGGGCGTTGGTCCGCACGCCCTGGTCGCGATAATCCCGGTAGCGGTCGGCCTGAATGGCCCGCGCGGCGGCGACCCGGGCCGCGACCTGGGCGGTGCCCTCACCGGGCGGCGGCAGGTCCAAATCCAGCGGGCTCACCGCCGGCACGTCGAGATGAATGTCGATGCGGTCGAACAGCGGCCCGGAAATGCGGCCCTGGTAATCCTCGGCGCATCGCGGCGCCTTGGAGCAGGCCTGGGCCGGGTCGCCCAGATAGCCGCAGCGGCAGGGGTTCATGGCGGCGATCAATTGGAACCGCGCCGGATAAGTGACGTGGGCATTGGCCCGGGCCACGGCCGCGCGCCCGGTCTCCAAAGGTTGGCGCAGGCTTTCCAGGGTCGCGCGCTGGAACTCCGGCAACTCGTCCAGAAACAGCACACCCAGATGCGCGAGGGAGACCTCGCCCGGCCGGGCCCGCATGCCGCCGCCGACCAAAGCCGGCAGGGAGGCGGAATGATGCGGGTCGCGGAACGGGCGCTGGCGCGACAGGGTGCCGCCGGTCAACTCGCCGGCCAGGCTTTGGACCATGGAGACCTCGAGAATTTCCTCGGGCGCGAGCGGCGGCAGCAGGCCCGGCAGGCGCTGCGCCAACATGGATTTCCCGGCCCCCGGCGGGCCGACCATCAAAAGATTGTGGCCGCCCGCGGCCGCGATCTCCAACCCCCGCTTGGCGGTCTCCTGGCCCTTGATGTCGGCCAGGTCCGGATAGCGGGCGTCGCCGGCCGCCTCGGGCCGGGCGGGCGGGGCCAGCACCTGGCTGCCCTTGAAGTGATTGACCAGGGCAAGAAGGTTGGGTGCGGCCAGGATGTCGGCGCCGCCGGCCCAGGTCGCCTCGCCCCCTTGGGCGGCGGGGCAGATCAGGCCCAGATCCTTGGCATTGGCATGAACCGCTGCCGGCAGCACGCCGGCGACCGGGGCCAGTGCCCCGTCCAGCGCCAGTTCGCCCAGGGCCAGATAGCGCGCCATCTCGTCCGCCGGCAGCACGTCCATGGCGGTCAAGAGCGCCAGGGCGATGGGCAGGTCGAAATGGCTGCCTTCCTTGGCCAGGTCGGCGGGGGCCAGATTGACGGTGATGCGTTTGGGCGGCAGGGCCAGGCCCATGGCATGAAGTGCGGCGCGCACCCGTTCGCGGCTTTCGGCCACGGCCTTGTCCGGCAGGCCGACCACGGAAAAGGCCGGCAAGCCGCCGGTCATCTGGACCTGGACATCCACGTCCAGGACATCGATGCCCTGAAAGGCGGCGGTGGTGATGCGTGCGACCATCGGGGGACGCCGTCTCCTCGCTCCCTTGACTGGAAGAGACGATAGCATACCATTTGGAGAATGCGGAAAGCCCCTTTCGCGGGAAAGGGGCATTGCGTCAGATCAGGGCAAATCCCGGGGCCGCACGAACCGCTGCAACGTGCCGGACCCTTCGCCGATGCGCGACCAGTTGTCCCGCGCGAAGCTGATTTCCGCAAGCGCGCCCGTGGGATACTTCTCCGCCAGCCGTGCCAGGGCTTCGGCCTTGCCGGTTCCGGCCAGGCGGTGGGCCAAGTCCTCGAGTTCCGGGTTATGGCCGATCAGCAGCAGGCAGGTGCAATCGTCGGGCATGCGGCGGACCGCCGCCAGCAGCCCGGCCGACGAGACCGCATACAGCCCTTTTTGAAACTGCACGGGCGGCCGGGCCCCCAGTTCCGCCGAGACCAGGTCCCAGGTTTCCCGCGCGCGTTGGGCCGTGGAACAAAGCACCTGATTGGGGATCAGGTTCTGCTCTTTCAGATAGCGGCCGATGCGGGGTGCGGCTTTCTGTCCGCGGGGGGCCAGCGGGCGGTCGATATCGTCCGCTGCCATGTCCGTCCATTCGGCCTTGGCGTGACGTAACAGAAGAAGTGTTTTCATGAACCTATTTGCGCCTCGCGGCCGGCGCTTTTTTCAGATTGCGCTCCCACAGGGCGAACAGCTTGTCCCAGGCGGCTTCCGCCGGCACCGGGGCATAGACCGGACGGGCGGGGAATTGGAAGCCGTGCTCCGTGCCCTTGGGCTGTTCGACCGTGGCCTTCACGCCGGTCTTCTTGATCGTTTTTTTCAGGGCATCGACCGTCGGCTGCGGCACATGGCCGTCCGTTTCGGCGAAGATGAACAGCAGTTCGCCCTGCACCTGACCGAGCAACAGATGCGGCGAATCTTCCTGGTCGGTGACGATGCCGACCCCATACATGCTGGCCGCCGCCTTGATGCGCGTCGGAAAGCGGCCGGCCACGGTGGTTACGTAACGCCCGCTCATGCAGTGGCCGACACAGCCGACCGGACCGGAGGCGACATCCGCCTGGGCGTCGAGGAAGGCGAGCATGCCCGCCGTGTCGTCGGTCACGTCCGCATTGGTCAGCGAGTTCATGGCGCCGCGAAAGACCTCGGTCATGGCATCCGTCCGCCGGGACAGGTCCAGGCGGATCGTGCCGAGCCGATAATACATGTCCGGCAGAATGCAGTAGTAGCCCGCCTTGGCGATGCGCCGGGCCATGTTGCACAGTTCCTCGCGGAAGCCCGGCGCGTCCATGTAGAAGATGATCGCCGGAAACGGCCCGCCCGCGTCGGGCCGGGCGACAAAGGACGGCATGCGCCCAACCTTGGTCGGCACCTCGACCATGCCTTCGATCAGCGCCATGTCATTCTCCTTTTATGGTGTTCGTTTTGGATTACAGCCGCGCCTCGATGGCGTCCCAGATGTCGCTTTCCAGGCTGACGCCGTCGAAGCGGTTGATCTCCTGCAGCCCCGTCGGCGAGGTCACGTTGATTTCCGTCATGTAGTCGCCGATCACGTCGATGCCGACGAAGATCAGGCCGCGGGCTTTCAATTCTGGCGCCAGGGCGGCGCAGATTTCGCGCTCCCGGTCGGTCAGTGCCGATTTCACCGCCTTGCCGCCGACATGCATGTTGGACCGGGATTCCCCCGCCGCCGGCACCCGGTTGACGGCCCCGGCAACCTCGCCGTCCACCAGGATGATGCGCTTGTCGCCGGCCCGAACGTCCTTCAGATAGGCCTGCACGATGATCGGCTCGCGGTACATCTGGGTGAACATCTCCAGCAGCGAATTCAGGTTCTCGTCACCGGGGGTGATGTGGAACACGCCGGCGCCGCCGTTGCCGTACAGCGGCTTGACGATGATGTCCTTGTGCTCGTCGCGGAAGGCCAGGATGTCCTGCCGGTTGGTGGCGATCAGGGTCGGCGGCATGAACTGGGCGAAGCGGGTGACGAACAGTTTCTCCGGCGCGTTGCGCACTTCGGCCGGGTTGTTCACCACCAGGGTTTTTGGGTGGACCATCTCCAGCAGATGGGTCGCCGTGATATAGGCCATGTCGAAGGGCGGATCCTGGCGCATGAGGACGACATCGACCTCCGCCAGGTCGATCTTCGATTTGGCACCCAAGGTGAAATGATTGCCGGCCTCGCGCCGCACCTCCATGGGCTCCGCCCAGGCGGTGACCCGGCCATGGTGATAGGCCAGGTCGCCCGGCAGATAATGCAGCAGCTTGTGGCCCCGGCGCTGGGCTTCCAACGCCAGGACGAAGGTGCTGTCGCCGTTGATGTCGATGGACGACACATGGTCCATCTGGATGGCCACGGTAAGCGCCATGGGGGAATATCCTTATTCTTCGGCCGATGAAGGGCGTGGGGCAGGAGTGGCCGGCCGGCTAATTTAACTTGGCCCGCAATTCCTGCAACAGCAAGGACGCCTCATACCCGTTTTCCTCGCCGGGGGCGCATTTCAGATAGGCTTCCAGGGCTTCGACGGCGCTGACGACCCGATCCAGCCGCGCATTGACGATTCCCGCTTCGCGCCACAGGTGGCCGGCATCCGGCGCGATGGTCAGCATCAGCGCCAGGGTGTCGGCGGCGTCGGCGAGGTCGCCGCGCTGCATCTGGCGCACGCGGATATTGTCCTCCAGGCGCAGGACGACCTGGCGGGCGGTCATTTCCGATAGGTACTGGGGCTGCAGTTCGGCATCGGCCCCGGCCATGGTCTTCAGCATGCCGCGCAGGTCCGGTGGCAGCAGTTCGCGCCCGCCTTCGAACAGGTCCAGAATCTTGCGCTCGCCCGAACAGTCCAGCCGGACCAGGAAGCGGCCGGGAAAATCCAGGCCGACCAGGGACCAGCCCAGGCGGTTGCAGACTTCCATGTAGACGATGCCGAGCGCCACCGGCAGACCGCGCCGGGTGTCGATGACGCGGGCCAGATTGGCCGCGTCCAGGTCGTCGAACACGCTTTCGTTGCCGCCGTAGCCGTAGCGCCGGTCGATGACCTGGACCAGGGCCTCGTACTGGTCGGCCAAGGTCGGGGTGCCTGGCCCGGCGTAGTCGGCGACCTCTTTGGTCAGGCGTTCCAGGTGGCGCTCATAGGGCCCCAGGTTCAGCCCCGGCAGGCGTGCCGCCGCCAGGTAAAGGGCGGCCTTGGCGATGGGAAAGTCCGCGTCGGCCGTGCGGCCGATGTCGCTCAGCGTTTGCAGGATGTCGTCTGCCAGGGCGCTGCCGCTCACCGCCATCGCTCAGGCCCTCATTTTCGGCGCGGTGGGGGTTGCGGGATTTTCCGATGCCTCCGGCGTCTTGACGCGGACGTGGCTGACCACGTCACGGACCCGGGAAACGCCCCGCGCATGACCGAGCACGCGGTCGAGCTCGGCCTGGCTTTGCGCCGTGCCCAGCAGGTAGACCACGCCGTTCTCGGTCTCGATGATGTAATTGATGGCCTGGACGTCCTTGTCGAAGGTCAGTTTGGCCGTGAGCTGGGTCGAAATCCAGCTGTCGATCGCCGCGTCGGACAGGCTGGTGTCGCCGACGGCCAGTTCGTTGATGACTTCCTCGATGCCTTCGACTTCCCAGGTCAGGCGCACGGCCTTGGCCCGGATGTCTTCGGTCTTCACCGTGCCGGTCAACATGGCGCGGCGGTTGTAGACCTTGACGCTGCCGTCGACGGCGAGGGTGTCCCCTGTTTCCAGATCATAGTTCAGCCATTTGCCGCGTACCTGCGTGGCCAGGCCGGCGTCGCGGGCCACGCCTTGAACCCCGCGGTCGTCCATGGCGGCGACGCCGACGGTCGCCCCGGCACCGACGGCGGCGCCGACGCAGCCCGTCAGGCCGGCGGCCGATGCCAGCAACAGCAGCGCCGCCAGGGCGCGCGGCAGGCGGGCGGGGGAAGGGTGGGGATGGGACGGTCGTGTCGGTGCGGTCATGGCGCTTGCATTCTCCTCCAACTGACGGGCCCCGGTCGGCGCGTATTCTAGCGCCGGTCCGGGCCCGCGACAAACCCTCGCACCCGGCGGGCCGGGGCGAGGGGGCCACCTTGTACGACGGATTATGTGAATTTCAGGGCAATAGGCTCATTCCAGTCCCGGCCGCCAGGCATCCTTCACATGCCGAAGCCGCCAACCCCCGGCGACCACGATCAGGTCGAATCGCCACTGCAGGCCGGCCAGATCGGGGCGGGCCCGCACGAAGGCCTCGGCGGCGCGGGCGATGCGCCGGCGCTGGCGGGGCGCCAGGGCTTCCGCGCCGGTCGTCAGGTCCGCCCGCGCCTTGACCTCGGCGAAGACCAGGGTGCGGCGGCGGCGGGCGATCAGGTCGATCTCGCCCACGGGGGTGCGGGCACGCCGCGCGACGATGCGATGGCCCTTGAGCATCAACAGAAGTGCGGCCAACGTTTCCGCGTCGCGCCCCCGGCGCTCGGCCCGGCGGCGCTGGGTGCCGGGGCCGGGTGGCGGGCCCCCGGCCCTCATCCCCGCTTGAGCTCCAAGGCCCGGGCATAGACGGTTTTGCGCGGCAGGCCGGTGCGCGCCGCGACCGATGCCGCGGCGTCCTTCACGGACCCTTCGGCCATGGCCTCGGCCAGCAGCGCATCCAGGTCGGCGGTCGTCGGCGGGGCCTCGGCATCGGGCGGGCCGGCGACGACGCAGATTTCGCCCCGGGGCGGTCCGGCCTCGGCGTAATGGGCGGCCAGTTCGTCCAGGGTGCCGCGGCGCACTTCCTCGAACTTCTTGGTCAGCTCGCGGGCCACGGCGGCCGGGCGGGGGCCCAGGACCTGGGCCATGTCGGCCAGCGAGGCCGCCAGGCGCGGCCCCGATTCCATGAAGATGAGCGTTCCCGGCACGGCCGCGATCTCGGCCAGGGCCGTGCGCCGCGCCGCCCCCTTGGCCGGCAGGAAGCCTTGAAAGAAAAAGCGGTCCGACGGCAGGCCGGACAGGGTCAGCGCCATCAGCGGCGCCGACGGGCCGGGCACGGCGGTCACGGGCAGGCCGTCCTCGACGCAGGCGGCGACCAGCTTGTAGCCCGGATCGGACACCAGCGGCGTGCCGGCGTCCGAGACCAGGGCCACGCTGCCGCCGCTTTTGATGCGCTCCATGATCTGGGGCCGGCGGTGGGCGGCGTTGTGATCGTGATAGGCCAGCAGCCGTCCCCCGGCCTCGCCGCGCTTGATGCCCAGGATGATCATCAGCTTGCCCGTGACCCGGGTGTCTTCGCAGGCGATCAGGTCGGCCCGGGCCAGAACGTCGCGCGCCCGGACGCTGATGTCTCCGGCGTTGCCGATGGGTGTGGAGACCAGATACAGTGCGGCTTCCAACGGGGCGTCTTCCGGCGCTCCGGGCTCATCGGCAACAACTTCCAGCGGATCATCGGATGGACAGGTCATATTCGCTCAACGCCCTTTCGCGCCCGGCTGCGGCCGTGTTCGTTCTGGCCGTCATGATGCTGCCCTTGTTGGCCGCGTGCCAATCTTCGTCATTCGGCGGGTTAATTCAAGGCGGCAAGTCCCCGTCCGATCCGCCGCCCCGGCCCGTCATTTCGGGCCCGCGCACGCCGCCGCCGCCGACCTATGCGGTCACACCCGTGCCGCGCCCGGCCCCGCCGCCCCTGACTCAGGGCGAACCGGCGGAACCGGCCGAGGTGCCGACGACGACCATCACCGCCCCCGACGACGGCACGGTCCGGGTCGCCCTGTTGCTGCCCCTCAGCGGGCAGCACGGCGGCGTCGGCCAGGCGCTGCTGAACGCGGCGCAGATGGCGTTGTTTTCCTTTGCCGACAGCAAGTTCACCCTGCTGACCCATGACACCCGCGGCACGCCCGAGGGCGCGGCCGAGGCGGCGCAGCTCGCCATCGGCGACGGGGCGCGGCTGATCCTGGGCCCGCTGCTGGCGGCCAATGTGCGCGGTGCGGCCTCCGTCGCCCGTCAGGCGGGCGTGCCCGTGATTGCCTTTTCATCGGACCGCTCGGTTGCCGGCGACGGGGTCTACACCCTGGGTTTTCTGCCCCGCGCCCAGGTCGAGCGGGTGATCGCCTTCGCCCGCGAGCGCGGCGTCGTCCGGTTCGCGGCCATGGCCCCGGACAATGCCTACGGCCGCACGGTGCTCGACGGGTTCAAGTCCGCCGTCGGCCGCGCCGGCGGCGAGATCGCGCGGCTCGAGGTCTATAATCCCGACGCCGATGATTTCTCCGCCGTGGTCCGCGACATGGCCGATTACGAATTCCGCCGCCAGACCCTTCTGAATCAGAAGAAGGAGCTCGAGGGCAAGGAGGACGAGGTGTCCAAGGCGGCCCTGGCGCGCCTGGAAAATCTGCAGACCATGGGCGACCTGCCCTATGACGCGCTTCTGGTCGCCGACGGCGGCAAGCGCCTGCAGGCCATCGCGGCCTTGCTGCCGTTCTACGACATCGACCCCAAGAAGGTGCGCATGCTGGGCACCGGGCAGTGGGACGAGCCGGGCATCGGGGCCGAGCCGGCCCTGGTCGGCGGCTGGTACGCGGCCCCGCCGCCGGGCCCGCGCAGCGGCTTCGAAAAAGAATATCAGGACGTCTATGGCGAGGCGCCGCCCCGGTTCGCGACCATCGCCTATGACGCGGCGGCGCTTGCCGCCGTGCTGGCGCAATTGCCCGGACCGGACCGCTTCACGGCCAAGCTGATCGCCAATCCCAACGGCTTCGCCGGGCGCGACGGCATTTTCCGCTTCCTGCCCGACGGCACCTCGGAGCGCGGCCTTGCCATCCTGCAGGTCCGTCAGCGCGACGCCGTGGTCATCGACAAGGCGCCGGCGACCTTCCAGGCGATTACGAATTAATTTGCGATAAGGGGGGCGCCCGATCAGGCCGCCAGCAGCGACGCCAGCAGGCCGTTGAGCCGAAGGCGCCCTTCGGCCGTGGCGCGGAATCGCGTTTCATCCAATTCCACATAACCGGCCCCCACGGCATAGGCGAGCTTCGACGGCTGGATCAGGGTCAGCACGTCGCGCCTGGTCTGGGCGCGGAAGCGGGCGCGGTCGATGCCCTCGTCCAGGCGCAGGCCCATGATCACCCGTTCCTCCGGCCGGTCGCCGTCTTCCAGGCGGCGGCGCTTGGCCGTGCCGTGGCCCTTGGATTCGACCAGATCGAGCCAGCGTTCGGGATTGTGGACCTGATGGGTGCCCCAGTCCTGCGTTCCGCCGCCGGCTTCGGCCAGGGCGAGGCGGCCATGGGCGCCCGGCCCGACACCGACGTAATCCCAGCCGCGCCAGATGTTCAGGTTGTGGCGGCATTCATGGCCCGGCCGGGCATGGTTGGAAATTTCATAGGCCGGCAGGCCCGCGTCCCCCAGAACTTCCTGGGTCACGCCGAACAGGGCCGCCCCCAGATCGCCCTCGACGGCTTGGACGCCGTCCTTGTGGAACGGCGTGCCGGGCTCGATGGTCAATTGGTAGAAGGACAGGTGCGGTCCGGCGAAGGTCAGGGCTTCTCGCAGTTCCTGGCGCCAGTTGTCCTTTGTCTGTCCAGGCCTTGCGTAAATAAGATCAAACGAGAACTCTTCAAAATGATCACGCGCCCCAACCAGGGCCCGGCGTGCGGCCTGGGCATCGTGGCGGCGGCCCAAAGCCGTGAGCGCCGCGTCGTCGAAGGACTGCACGCCGACCGACAGCCGCGTCACCCCGGCCGCCTTGAGGTCGGGAAACGCCGCGATTTCGGCGCTCGACGGATTGGCCTCCATGCTGATTTCCAGGTCGTCGGCGCAGGTCCATAAATCCCGGATGCCCTGGATGACAGTGGCCACCGTCTCCGGTTTCATCAGCGACGGCGTGCCGCCGCCGAAAAACACGGTCGCGACCCGGCGGTCCGGGGTATCGGCGGCGTAATGGGCCAGGTCGGCAACCAGGGCCTTGGCCCAGCGCGCCTGATCGACGGCGTCCTGAACGTGGCTGTTGAAATCACAATAGGGGCATTTGGATTCGCAGAACGGCCAATGCACATAGACCCCGAAGGGGGGCGGGCTCGCATCGGCTGGCGAAGAAGCGGTGTCGGTCATCGCGGCGGCGTCAGCCCCGGCCTCGGAAACAGGCCGCGACCAGCTGTTCGAAGGCATGGGCGCGGTGGCTGATATTGTGTTTGGCGGCGGGTTCCATCTCGGCGAAGGTGATGAAATAGCCTTCGGGCTGGAAGATCGGATCGTAGCCGAAGCCCTTGTCGCCCGTGGGCGGCCAGATGATGTCGCCGTCGACCCGGCCTTCGAACACT
>PALN01000042.1 GCA_002706405.1 Rhodospirillaceae bacterium
GAAGCCCGGCGCCTTGACGGCGGCAACCTTGAGGCCGCCACGCAGCTTGTTGACGACCAGGGTCGCCAGCGCTTCGCCTTCGATGTCTTCGGCGATGATCAGCAGCGGCTTGCCGGCCTGCACCACGGCCTCCAGGACCGGCAGCATGGCCTGCAGGTTGGACAGCTTCTTCTCGTGGATCAGGATGTAGGGGTTTTCCAGCTCGCAGGCCATCTTGTCCGTGTTGGTCACGAAATAGGGCGAGGAATAGCCGCGGTCGAACTGCATGCCTTCGACCACGTCCAGTTCCGTTTCCAGGCTCTTGGCCTCTTCCACGGTGATGACGCCCTCGTTGCCGACCCGCTGCATGGCTTCGGCGATGATGTCGCCGATGGAGCGGTCGCCGTTGGCGGAGATGGTGCCGACCTGGGCGACTTCCTCGTTGGTCTTGACGGCGTGGGAGCGCTTCTTGACGTCGGCGACGACCGCGTCGACGGCCATGTCGACGCCGCGCTTGAGGTCCATCGGGTTCATGCCGGCGGCCACGGCCTTGGCACCCTCGCGGACGATGGCCTGGGCCAGCACGGTCGCGGTGGTGGTGCCGTCACCGGCCAGGTCGTTGGTCTTGGACGCCACTTCCTTGATCATCTGGGCGCCCATGTTCTCGAACTTGTCGGTCAGTTCGATTTCCTTGGCGACGGTGACGCCATCCTTGGTGATGCGCGGCGCGCCGAAGGACTTGTCGATGACCACATTGCGGCCCTTGGGGCCGAGGGTCACCTTGACGGCGTTGGCCAGGGTGTCGACACCCTTGAGAAGACGCGCCCGCGCGTCGCCATGAAATTTGACTTCTTTCGCAGCCATTTTCGATCACTCCTTTGAAGAGAGGCAGCTTTCTAATTGCTGATGGATGGATGTCCGGTCAGGGCGCCCTTAGGCGGCCTTCTTGGTTTTGGCGGACTGGGCGTCGTCGATGATGCCCAGGATGTCGGATTCCTTCATGATCAGAAGTTCCTCGCCGTCGATGGTCACTTCCGTGCCCGACCATTTGCCGAACAGGACCCGGTCGCCGGCCTGGACGTCGAGCGCCGTGACGGTGCCGTCCTCGGCCTTGTGGCCCGAACCGACGGCGATGATCTCGCCCTCCATGGGCTTTTCCTTGGCCGTGTCGGGAATGATGATCCCGCCCTTGGTCTTTTCGTCCTGTTCGATACGGCGGACGAGAACCCGGTCGTGAAGAGGTTTGAACATGAGATGGCTCCTCTTGAACATTCCTTGGTTGAACAAGCAAATGACGGGAGAAAACCCTGGAAACCCGGCATTTTCCCCCGTTTCCGCGAAAAAATTTAGTCGCCGATCCGGGGGCTTCAACCCCTTGCCGGCAAAAAAATTCATGTCTGTCGCGGAATTGGCAGCACTCTCGTCCATCTGCTGCTAATACATTGATTTAACACATTAATTCTTGACGGAGGGAGAATTCAGAGGGAACAATTCAAACTGTCCAGGGAGGACATGCAAGCCACGCAACCAAGACGGAGGGTCTGACATGTCTTTGGAAGTGCAGCTTTCGGGGTACCGCCTGACCACGGCCGAAATTACCTATCGGCGGCCGGATCACCTTCACCTTCTTCAGGACTACATCTGGCAGGACATGGACATGGCGCCGGACTTTCCCGTGCTGCGCCGGTTCCTGGAATTCTGGGAAAACAACCTGGAGGGGCCGCTGCATTCCGTGCGCGTCGCTTCGGTGGCGCTGGTCAAGCCGGCGGAATTCCGCCTGGTCGGCGGGATGATGCGCCTGCACTAACCCGCCATGCGGGACACCGCCAGGGCGACCCCGATCAGGCTTTCCCCGGCGACCAGCCCGGCGGCCACGGCGGTGCCGTAGCGTTCCGTCCATCGGGGGTTGAGGTGTGCGGCCCCGGCCGCGATAACCGCCCCCAGGCAGAGCGAGATCGAATTCCACGCCGGGATGACGAAGGCGACCCCGGCAGCGGGTGCGCTCGGCAGCCAGCGCGCGATGCGTTCCGGTAGCACGCGGTCCGCCGCGCCCAGAATCACGCCCAACACCGCCGCGACGGCCATGGCGGGACCCGCCCCTTCCGGAATCGCGCCTAAGCCGGCCGCCATCACTTCGGCCACGGCCTTCCAGGTGGCGACGGCGGGGGCCGGCCATTCGGGGGTCATCAGCATGGCGGCGGGATCGGGGATCAGGCTCAGATAGACCGCCGTCCCGGCCAACGATCCCGTCAACACGCCCAGCGCCTGCGCGTAGATCTGCAATCGCGGCGCGGCGCCGATCAGGGAGCCGGTCTTCAAATCGTGCATCATGTCGGCGCATTGCCCGGCAGCCCCTCCGGTGACGTTGGCGGTCATCAGATTGGCCGCCATGTCGCCGGGCGTGATGGCGCCGTAGGTCAGCTGCGTCACCTTGCCCAAGGCGCCCACGGGCGTGACCCCCGTTTCCCCGGACACGCGAGCGGCGATTACGGCCAGCACGTAGCTCAGGGCCACCGCCAGCACCGACACCCAGACCGGCAATCCGAACAGGGTCCATCCGGCAATGCAGATCAATGCCGTGACCACGGCCAGCGCCAGGGCGTAGCCGCGCCCCATCCGCCCCTCCGTGCCGACCAATCGCCGGCGGATGCGGAGGACCGAAATGGCAAAGGCGGTCAGGGCCGCCGTGACCGTCAGGGTCACCCCCGGCCACAGCAGCCAGGCGACCAGTTCGGAAAACCACACCGTGCCGGGCGCCCCGGCTTGTGCCCAACCCCGGTCCAACACCCAAGGGGCCAGGACGCCCCAGGACACGCCCGCGCCGAGCAGCAGCGACAGCCCGGCGCGCGGGCCGATCAGTGCTCCGAAGCCGATCATCAGCAGCGACGGGTCGACCGCCAGGCCCAGGTTCTTGAAGGTCACGCCCCCGGCCAGCGATCCCGGCAGGGCCAGGCGCGGCACCGCCGCCGCCAGATCGACCGCCAGCTTGACCGCCGCCGACACTCCTGCCGCCGCCAGGAGCGCGCGCAGGCGCGCCCCCTGTTCGCGGCCCTTGCCGTGGATGCGTTTCAGGGTTTCCGCCGTGGCCAGACCGGCGGGAAAGGCCAGGTTCTCATGCTCGATCATCTGGCGGCGCAGGCCGGCGGCGACGATCACGCCCAGGATCGACACGCAGAACACCCAGAAGGCCAGCACGGGCCATTGCAGGGTCTGCCCGGTCAGCAGCGTCAGCGCCGGAATCGGCGCCACCAAACCGCCCGATACGATCGAGGCCGAGGCCGAGGCGGCGGTCTGGTTGATGTTGTTTTCCTTGAGGCCCAGGGGCGCGGTGCCCAAGCTGCGTTCGGCCAGGCGCCAGGCGCCGACGGCCAGCAGCCCGGCGGCGATGGACATGTTGAAGGACCAACCGATCTTCAGCCCCGAATAGACGTTGCAGGGGGTCAGCACAGCACCCAGGACCATACCGGTCAGGATCGCGCGGCGGGTGAATTCGGCGGGGCTTTCCTGTTCCATGCCGGCCAGGATTTGCAGACGGGGTCGCATCTGTCAAACCGGGGCAGCCGGGTTTTTCCATGAGAAATCTTGCGGCGGCGGCTGATCTCCGGGGTATAATCACGCAAAAGCCGACAACGGCAGGCGTGCGCGGGGCGCGCGCGGAATATATGGGAGACGTTCATGGATCACTCCGTCCTGGTGGTGGAAGACGACGACAACATCGTGCTGTCTTTGAAGTTCCTTCTGGAAAAGTCGGGTTTCACCACGCGCGTCGTCAGCGACGGGAATTCGGCGCTCGGCGAAATGCGCGCCGCCAAGCCGGACGTGGTGCTGTTGGACGTCATGCTGCCCGAACGGGACGGCTTTTCCGTGTGCGAGGAAATTCGCGGCAACAGCGCCTGGGCGGACGTTCACGTCATCATGCTGACGGCCAAGGGACGCGAAGCGGACCGCGCAAAAGGGCTGGCCGCCGGGGCGGACGACTTCATCACCAAACCGTTCTCTACCCGCGACCTGGTCGCCCGGGTCAAGGCTGCCGTCGGGTTGGCCGTGGAGTGATGGCGGACGGTCCGGCACGCGTCCCGGATCGACGCCGGGCCGGGGCTCCCGAACGGGGAACAGGGCGTGCCGGCGCGTTTTCCGTCTCGCTGTTTCTGATCGCCACGTTGTTGTTTCTGCCGCCGCTGGTGACCCTCGGCGAGGGGCCGGTCGATCTGTTCGGATTGCCGCGAATCTACGTGGTCCTGTTCGCCGTATGGGTGGGGGTTGTCGGCGTTATCTATCTGATCGCCGAGCGGGTCGACCGGCCCGGCCCGCCGGAGGCCTGACGTGCTTGAAGGTTGGGTCATCTTCATCGCGTCGGTGGCCTATCTCGGCCTTTTGTTCGCGATCGCCTTCTGGGGCGACAAGCGGGCGGACGCCGGGCGTTCGATCCTCAACAACCCCTATATCTACGCGCTGTCCATGGCGGTCTATTGCACCAGCTGGACCTTTTACGGCAGCGTCGGCCGGGCCGCGACGTCGGGCCTTGATTTCCTGCCCATTTACCTGGGCCCGACCCTGGTGCTGGTGCTCTGGCCCTTCGTGCTGGAAAAGATGGTCCGCATCTCGGCGGAAAACCGCATTACCTCGATCGCCGACTTCATCGCCTCCCGCTACGGCAAAAGCCTCTATCTCGGCGGCCTTGTCACGATCATCGTGGTGGTCGGCATCCTGCCTTACATCGCGCTGCAGCTTAAGGCCGTGTCGACCAGCTTTACCGTGCTGATCCAGTATCCGGAAATCGTCATGCCGCGGCATCTCGGCCGCGTGCCCCTGTTCCAGGACACGGCCTTTTTCGTGGCCCTGATCATGGCGTTGTTTTCCATTCTGTTCGGCACCCGTCACATCGACGCCAGTGAACATCACGAAGGCATGGTCATCGCCGTCGCTTTCGAATCGATCATCAAGCTGGTGGCGTTCCTGGCCGTCGGCCTGTACGTGACCTTCGGTGTTTTTGACGGATTCGGCGATCTGTTCACCCAGGGCAACGCGGTGCCCGAAATATCACATCTGATCCACAACGTCGGGTCGGAGGGCTATGCGCAGTGGTCGACCCTGCTGATTCTGTCCATGTTCGCCATCGTCTGTCTGCCGCGCCAATTCCAGGTCGGCGTGGTCGAGAACGTCAACCCGGACCATGTGCGCAAGGCGGCCTGGCTGTTCCCGCTCTACCTGATCCTGATCAACGTGTTCGTCCTGCCCATCGCCATCGGCGGACTGCTGCAGTTTCCCGACGGCGGCGTCGACGCGGATACCTTCGTGCTGACCGTCGCCATGGCCAACCACAACCAGGGCATGGCCCTGTTCGCCTATATCGGCGGCCTGTCGGCGGCCACGGGGATGCTGATCGTCGCAACCATCGCGCTGTCGACCATGGTGTGCAACGACCTGGTGGTGCCCGTGCTGCTGCGCATGCGCTGGTTCCAGACCCGATTCACGGGCGATCTGACCGCGCTGCTGCTGTTCGTTCGCCGCAGCGCGATCCTGTTCGTGCTGCTGCTGGCCTATACCTACATGCGGCTGATCGGGGAATCCTACGCGCTGGTCACCATCGGCCTGGTGTCCTTCGCCGCCGCCGCACAGTTCGCGCCGTCGCTGCTGGGCGGTATCTTCTGGAAGGGCGGCACGCGGGCCGGTGCCATGACCGGCCTTCTGCTGGGCACGGCCATGTGGTTCTACACCCTGGTGCTGCCCTCTTTCGCCCGGTCCGGCTGGTTGGGCATGGAGTTCATCGAGGTCGGCCCCTTCGGCATCGAATATTTGAAGCCCTATGCCCTGTTCGGGCTCGACGGGATCGATCATCTGTCGCATTCCCTGTTCTGGTCGATGCTGGTCAATATCGGGGGCTTCGTCTGGGTGTCGCTGCTCAGCCGGCCCAGCGACCTGGAACAATTGCAAGCCGGTGAGTTCGTGCAGAAGCTGGACAGCCCGGGGGCGAAGCCGGTCACCGTATGGCGCGGGTCCGCGTCGGTCGGCGAACTGCGGGACGTGTTGCGCCGGTTTCTCGGCGATGACCGGGCGGCGACGGCCCTTGCCGAATTCGCCGGCCGCCAAGGGTTTAGTCTTGACCCTCGGGCGGAAGCGGCGCCGGCGCTTGTGTCCTTCGCCGAACGCCAGCTTGCGGGGGTTATCGGGGCGGCGTCGGCCCAGGCCGTGGTCGCCAGCGTGACGAAGGGAGAGGTCGTCAGCACCGAGGACCTGATGCGCATTCTCGACGAGACGTCGCAGGTCATCGAGTATTCCCACGAGCTGGAGGAAAAATCCAAGGCGCTGGAAGAAACCACGGCCGAACTGCGGGCCGCCAATGAGCGGCTTCAGGAACTGGACAAGCTGAAGGACAATTTCATCACCACCGTGGGGCACGAGTTCCGCACGCCGCTGACATCGATCCGCGCGGCGGGAGAAATTCTGTCCGACAACCCGGCCCTGCGGGGGCCGGAACGCGACCGTTTCTACAGCGTCGTGGTCGCCGAGGCACAGCGCCTGACGCGGCTGATCGACCAGCTTCTGGATTTGTCCAAGATGGAAGCCGGGAATTTGGATTTGAAGATCGTCCAGCTTGACCTGGCGGCAACCATCGAGACGGCGGTGGCGGCGTCTTCTCCCCTGGCCCAGGCGGAAGGCGTGCGCTTGGAAATGGAAATGCCCGACGGTCTGCCGAAGGTCTATGCGGACCGCGACCGGTTGATCCAGGTTCTGGTCAATCTGATTTCCAACGCCGTGAAATTCTGCGATCCGGGCAACGGTGAAATTCGCGTCACGGCCTCGGTCGGCGGCGGAATGGTCACGGTCGACGTGACCGACAACGGCCCCGGTGTAGCACCGGGAGAGCGGGACAGTATTTTCGAGCGCTTCCAGCAGGGCGGCTCGGGCGAAACGCTGACCAACAAGCCGAAAGGGACCGGATTGGGGCTCGCCATCTGCCGCGAAATCGTGGAGCGTTTCGGCGGCAAGATCTGGGTCGAACCGGCGCCGGTGCGAGGCTCCGTATTCCGCTTTACGTTGCCGATCTGAGTGTACGGGAAATGGCGGGTTGAAGTTTGTCCGCACCGCAGCCATTTTCCATGTACAGAGGCGGCAAGGACGGGACGCCGGAACGACGACAGGCGCCATGATGTCCTTGCGCCAAAAGTCCTGATCGGGGGGCTTGCTGAGGAGATTCTCATGTGTGCAAAGGCCGTATCGTGAATACCCCGTCCGGCCGCTTGCCTGAAAACTTGCCGGGCCTGGACATGGTCGGATTTCGGGCCATGGTGCGCGGCAACGAAGACATGCTGCGTAAGCTGCTGGAGAAATTTTTCGACGGCTACGGCGACATGGCGGAGAACATTGCCGCCGATGTGGCGGCGGGCGATGCGGCGCGGGCCGCCAGCACGGCGCATGCGTTGAAAGGCGTCAGCGGCAACATGCGTGCGACGCGGGTGTTCGAGGCGGCGAAAGCCTTGGAGGCCGCCTTGAAGGCGGCGCCGGACGGTCCGGACGTCGCGCCGCTGCTGAACGACCTTGCTGTCGCATTGGATGAAGTCATGGCCGGGCTGGGCGATGCGCTTGGGCGTCGGTCGTCGCCGACGGCTTAGACGACGCGCCGGCCATGCCTCTGCACCTCGGTGGGACCCTCGCGGCCTGCCCAGGCCTGCTTTTACCGGCTTTCACAGCGCCGGATTTACAAGCCGTCGCGGCTGCGTGAATAATTCACTGATTCGGCCAAGTGCCCCTCATTAACGCATTGATTTAATGTAATTAAATTCCGAAGACAGCCGCATTAACGTCGGTTAATATGCTGCGAGGCCTTCACTCGGGCGGATAATTGGACCCGAGAATGGGCGAAAAGTCGTGGATGTCCACGAGGGGGAACATGATGGCGCGATCACCAATGCTGGGCGCGCGCCTGCGGCGGCTCCGCAAGGACCGCGGACTGACGCAGGTTAAATTAGCCGAAATCCTCGGCATTTCGCCCAGCTACCTGAACATGATTGAACATAACGACCGGCCTTTGACCGTGTCGCTGCTGCTGAAGCTCTCGGAAGCGCTCGGCGTCGATCTGCGGGACTTTTCCGCCGGCGATGAGGTTCGCATCAAAAGCGACCTGGAAGAGGCCCTGTCCGATCCCATGTTCGGCGGCACCCGTCCCTCGGCGGCGGAGCTCGACGAATTCGTGACCTCCGTGCCCGATATCTGCCGTTCGTTCCTGCGCCTCTACCGCTCCTACCGAAACAGCCGCGAGGACGTGGAGGCGCTGACGGACAAGCTGGCATCCAGCCCCTACCTGGTGGCCTCCAGCCATTCCGTGCGTACGCTGCTGACTTCGGTTCGAAGCTTTTCGGAAATCCTGCTCGATAACATCGATCTGGCGGCGGCGGAGCGTCAGCAGTTTCTCGGCATTGTCGTGGACGGTACGGAGAAGCTCACCCTTCAGGTCGATGAATTGCTGCGCTTCATCACCGGTGAAAATCTCGACAGCCTGCTCGACAGCCGCACGCCGGCGGAAGAGGTCGGCGACTTCACCGAGCGTAACGACAATTTCTTCGACGACCTGGACAGCCGGGCGGAGGCGCTGCGCGCCGAAATCGGCATGGAAACCGTGGGTCTGTTCTCGCGCCTGTCAGAGGTGCTGCGGGATCGCTTTGGGATCGAGGTGGAAACGTCGGGTGCGGGCGAGGGCGACCTGGGCGGCGCGGCCGGTCCCGCCGTGCGTCTGGAGCCCGGGCAGGGCGGCGACGGCGGGCGGCTGATCGTGCGCGACGACCTGGCCTTGCCCAGTCTGCGGTTTCATCTGGCGCGCGAAACGGGCCGCCGTGCTGCGGCCGATCTGATCGATGCCTGGGTCGGGGAGGCTGATTTGTCTCCCGCCTCCGAAGATCTTTGCCGCGACTATCTGGCGGGATATTTCGCCGCCGCCGTGCTGATGCCCTACGGCGCCTTTCTGGATCGGGCGCGGGCGTACCGTTACGACGTGGAACGCCTGAGTCAGGCCTTCGGCGTCAGCCTGGAGCAGGCCTGCCGCCGCCTGGCGACCTTGCGCCGCCCGGGCCAGGAAGGCGTGCGCTTCCACTTTCTGCGGATCGACAGTGCCGGCAACGTGTTTCGCCGGGTGCCGGGATCGGGATTGCCGATCCCCCGGTTCGCGGGCATTTGCCCGCGCTGGAACGTGCATGCGGCAAGCGGGCGGCCGGGCAATGTCGACGCCCAGGTCCTGCAGCTTGCGGACGGCAGCGCCTATCTTTCCGTTGCCTTCGGTCAACGCCGCCCGGGGGCCGGATTCAACGCGCCCGACGGCGGCTATGCGCTGGCGCTCGGCTGCCGGCTCGAGGACGCGGGGGAATTGGTCTATTCGGGCGGCCTGGATTTGACGCGGTCCGAGACCTTCCTGCCGGTCGGGGTGACCTGCCGGCTGTGCGAGCGGACCGACTGCGCCGAGCGGGCCCATCCGACCCTCATTCATGCGGTCGAGCGCGCGCCGGCCGGGCCGGACAAGTCCGCCCTCAAGACGGCCCGAAAGCGGGCCGTGGCCGCGCAGGCGAGCTCCCACGGCGATTGACCGCGGCGCCCGGCGCGCCCTCTGTTTTCCAGGCACGCAGACAAAAAAAGCGCGGGCCTTGCGGGCCCGCGCTCGATCATCAGTCTTTGGGACGATAGAACCTAGCTGGTCAGGATGCCGATCGCGATGAGAACGGCGAAGACAACCGGAAGGATCAGGAATGCTTTATTGATCTTGCCCATGACTGCTTCTCCCATTGTGAAATTTGTAAACCAGCACCGCGCTAAAATCCGGCGAACCGGGCCTTGGCGGGCGACCGACAAATGTCGGATGTCGTATTGTTAATATTACACTCGATTTTTTGTATGACAACTTAATTACTGATTTCATTATAAAAATCACGTCAAGGTATGTGTGTAAAATTATGTAATCATGTGAAGTCTGTTAATAAATAAAAGTCGATCAAGCCGCCAGGCGTGATGCCGCAGGGCGGAGAGTGATTGATTTTATGGGCGGATTTTGCCGGGACGGGCGCACCTTGAGCCCGGAGCGCCGCCGCCGCCGTAGGGCGGCGCGGCCACCCGGCGACCGGCCCGTTCCGGCCCGTTCCGGCCCGTTCCGGCCCCGGTCGGCGCGGCGGGATTGCTTGCGCGATTCCGTAAACTATGCAAAATTACGTCAAATACGCATAACTATGCATAATTTACGGACCTCGGGCCGAAATCGCCCCGCGTGTCCTGGGAACGGAAACGGGCGGACAGCCAGACGATGCAGGACTTCGGCGCGGCTTTTCTCACGGCCTTCAGCTTGCTGTTCAGCTTTGACGCGGACCTGATGGAGGTCATCGTGCTGTCGCTCCGCGTCAGCCTGACGGCGCTGCTGGCGGCGGGGATGATCGGGCTCAGCATCGGCGCCCTGCTGGCCGTCACGCGGTTTCCCGGCCGCGGCGTGGTGCTGATCGTCGTCAACTCCATGATGGGATTACCGCCGGTGGTGGTCGGCCTGATCGTCTACATGCTGCTGTCCAATGCGGGGCCCTTGGGCTTCCTCGGCCTGCTTTATACGCCGACGGCCATGATCATCGCCCAGGCGGTCCTGATCCTGCCGATCATCGCCGCCCTGTCGCGTCAGGTGATCGAAGACCTGCACCAGGAATACGCCGACCAGTTCCGCTCGTTCTGCGTGCCCACGGGGCGGATGATGATCGAGCTTCTGTGGGACGCGCGCTATTCCCTGCTGACGGTCATGCTGGCCGGGCTCGGCCGCGCCATGGCCGAGGTTGGTGCCGTCATCATCGTCGGCGGCAACATCAATCATCTGACCCGGGTCATGACCACGACCATCGCCCTGGAAACCTCGAAGGGGGACCTGGCGCTGGCGCTTGGCCTGGGCGTCGTCCTGCTGACCATCGCGCTGACCATCAACGCGGCGGTCATGGCCCTGAACGCGACAGCAAAAAGGCAGGCCTATGCCTGATTTACGCGCCCCCAACGTGGTCGACCTGCGCACCGACCGGGACGCCGCCCCCGGCGCCGACCTGTTCCCCCTGACCGTCGAGGACCTGACCTTTCAGGTCGGCGGCACGGTGCTGATCAAGGGAATCGACCTGACCCTGGACGGCGGCGGCGTCACCGTCATCATGGGGCCCAACGGGGCGGGAAAAAGCATTCTGCTGCGCCTGCTGCACGGCCTGCTCGAACCCTCGGGCGGCTGGGTCGGCTGGGGTGGGCGCCTGTTGGACGAAACCGTCCGCCGGCGTCAGGCCATGGTGTTCCAGCGCGCGGTGATGCTGCGCCGATCGGTCGCGGCCAACATCGATTTCGTGCTGCGCCTGCGCGGCCGTGCCGACCCGGCCCGGCGGCGCGAGATCCTGGAACACGCTGGTTTGGCCGCCCATGCGGATCAGCCGGCGCGGCTGCTCTCCGGCGGCGAACAGCAGCGCCTGGCCCTGGCCCGGGCGTTGGCCACCGAACCGGACGTGCTGTTCATGGACGAGCCGACCTCCAACCTGGATCCGGCCTCGACCCTGGTGATCGAAGACATCACCAAGGCGGCCCGCGACCGGGGCACCAAGATCATCTTCATTACCCACGACATGGGCCAGGCCCGCCGCCTGGCCGACGACGTGGTGTTCATGCACCGCGGCAAGGTGCTGGAGCACAGCCCGGCGACCGCGTTCTTCAACCAGCCGACCTCGGCCGAGGCCGGCGACTATATGGCGGGCAAGATCATTCTGTGACCCGTCCACCTCAAGGGACATTTCAGCTCAATAAATCTTAATCCGAACCAGCAATCAGGGAGTTACCCATGAAGCATCTCAAACGGATCACCTTCGGCGCGGCCGCCCTGGCCCTCGCCGTGGCGGCCTTCCACACGGCCCCGGCCCAGGCCGACGGCAAGTCGATCATCGTGCAGTCGACGACCTCGACCCAGAACTCGGGCCTGTACGATTACATGCTGCCGATCTTCGAGAAGAAGACGGGCATCAAGGTCAACGTGGTTGCCGTCGGCACCGGCCAGGCGATCAAGAACGCCCAGAACTGTGACGGCGACGTGCTGCTGGTCCATGCCAAGCCGGCCGAGGAAAAATTCGTCAGCGCGGGCTTCGGCGTGAAGCGCTCCGACGTCATGTACAACGACTTCATCGTCGTCGGCCCGCCCGCCGACCCGGCCAAGGTCGGCGGCATGAAGGACGCGCCCAAGGCCTTCAAGATGATCGGCGACGCCAAGGCGATCTTCGCCTCGCGCGGCGACAACTCGGGCACCCATAAGAAGGAAGTCCGCCTGTGGAAGGCCGCCGGCGTCGACATCAAGAAGGCGTCGGGCGAATGGTACCGGGAAACCGGCAGCGGCATGGGCGCCACCCTCAACGCCGCCGTCGGCATGGGGGCCTATGCCCTGACCGACCGCGCCACCTGGATCAGCTTCAAGAACAAGGGCGACTACAAAATCCAGGTCGAGGGCGACAAGCAGCTGTTCAACCAGTACGGCATCATCATGGTCAACCCGAAGAAATGCCCCAAGGTGAAACAGGCCGAAGCCCAGGTCTTCATCGATTGGGTTCTGTCCAAGGATGGCCAGGACACCATCGCGTCCTACAAGCTGAACGGCCTGCAGCTGTTCTTCCCGAACGGCAAGTCGTCGTAACCGGGCGGTTATCATCCGATCCGGAAAGGGCGGGCCTTTGAGTCCGCCCTTTTTCACGCCATTCAGCAGTCCCGGCGGTTTCTAAGATTGAACCACAGAGACAGTGAGGCGGTGAGGGAATGAATTTCCGGTCATCTCCCCTGCTATCTCATCGCCTCACTGCCGCAGTGGTTTTCTTTTTCTTCGGCTGCCAAGACGCTGCAATGGGCACAGGAACATCACGCGCCGACGAAATGCACCCGCCCCAGGCCGGAGATGTCGTAGCCGCCCATGGTCTGGGCCTTGAAGCGGAATTCTTCTGAGCGGCAGAAGGCGAGGAACGCCTGCATGGGCGGCTCGAACCAGGCCTTGCGGTCGACCAGCAGGTCGAAGCGTTCGCGCAGGATCGGCACGAACGCCAACTTGAACTGCGCCGCCGAGGGGCGCAGCCCCAGCGTGACTTCTCCCATGTGACTGGCGACCACTTCCGCCGCGTCCGTTTCCGTGCGCGCGGGCTCGGTCATCACGCAGTCGTCGGGCCCGATCCCGGCTTCGGCCAGGAGGTGTTCCAGCAGGGCCTGCGATCCGGCCTCGGCCTGGCGCGGCACGATCAGCCGCCCCCGCAGGTCGGTGATGGCGGTGAACCGGTCGGCGGTCGTGGGGTCGATCACCAAGCCCCGGTCCCGCCAGGCGAATTCGACCAGCACGCAGGGAGCCGCCGCCGCATAGCGCCGGGCCCAACCGATGTTCCAGGCCGCATCGTCGTCGCTGTTTCCGGCCTCCGGATTGAACATGTGCAGGCCGGCGGCGACGCCTTCGAATTCGGCGAACCGCGCCAGCCCGTCGGCGGAGCCGTCGAAAAAGGTCGCGAGCCCGCAGCGCGACTGACGCAGCGCCCAATCCAGCAGCGGATCGTGAGAGCCCAGAAACACGCCGGGCCGGGCCCTGGCGGGCGCGGCCGCCAGGGGTGTCGCGGCGGCCGTCGCGCCGTCGCCGACCATGCCGCGGGCGACCCAGGCTTCGATCTCGGCGCGGGGAAACAGCAGTTTGCCCATGGCGCGGGAGCACGGAATGCGTCCCGAGGCGGCCAGGTCATAGACCTTGCGCTGCTTGATGCGCAGAAAGTCCGCCAGCTCCTTGGTGGTCATGTATTCGGTCATGGGGCCGCAGTTTTGCGGAAAGGGCCGTTATTTACAAGGTGACATAACGGGAGAAATTTTGCTGCGGATCAAACTCAAGCGCGATGGGGATGGCGGGTTGGCCATCGCGCGTTCTTGCCTTGCGCAATTCCACGGTTTTTGTTTGAAATTCGATTGGTTTCTGTAACCTATAGAAACCGATCCGTTGCTCCGAATTTTCGGATTTGATGTAGTCGGACGGGGACAGAGAATTTGAAGAAATTGGAACAAGCCGTCGAGGAATACTTCGCGAGACTTCAAGCGTTGAAATCGACTGGTGCTGCCACTTCGGAGACAACCTATTACTCGGCATTGGAGGGCTTGCTGAATTTTATCGGCAAGGACCTCAAGCCGAAGGTGTTTTGCGTGTCGCAACTTGCGAATCAGGGTGCGGGGCATCCGGATTTCGGCATGTACACGGCGAATCAATGCCAAAAAGGCGAGCCGAAACCTGGTCAAAAACCCGAACGTGGGGTGATCGAGGTCAAGGGGACGTCAGACGACACTTGGCTGACCGCCGACACCGGACAGATCAGCAAGTATTGGGGAGCCTATCGCCTTGTCCTCGTCACCAATTACAGGGATTTCCTGCTAGTCGGCGAGAATGCCGCTGGCCACGCGACCAAACTTGAATCGTTCAGACTTGCCAACACGGAGTCCGAATTTTGGAGCCGCACCCTGACGGCACGGAAGTATGCGCAGGAAGTCGGCCAGAGTTTTGGGGAGTACTTGAAGCGGGCGTTGACGCAGAGCGTGTCCCTGCGTGAACCGAGGGACGTTGCTTGGTTCCTGGCCTCCTATGCCCGGGACGCCTTGGGGCGGGTGGAGGAAAAGGGCGACGTTCCCGCCCTGAAATCCGTTCGCACGGCGCTGGAGGAAGCGCTTGGCGTCCACTTCACCGGGGACAAGGGGGCTCACTTTTTTCAATCCACCTTAGTGCAGACGTTGTTCTATGGCGTGTTCTCCGCCTGGGTTCTCTGGTCACGACAGGTACCGCCGCCAACGGGCGCATTCGATTGGCGGTCTGCCGTGTGGCATCTTCGCGTGCCGATGTTGCAGGCCCTGTTCCAGCAGGTTTCGGACCCGACCAAACTAAAGGCCCTTGATCTGGTCGAACTGCTGGATTGGGCGGGGGCAGCCTTGAACCGCATCGACCGGAAGGAATTCTTTTCTCGGTTCAAGGATGCCGAGGCGGTGCAATACTTCTACGAACCGTTCCTTGAAGCCTTCGATCCCGCGCTTCGCAAGGAACTGGGTGTCTGGTACACGCCACCCGAGGTCGTAACCTACATGGTCGCGCGGGTGGACAAGGCATTGAAGGACGATCTCGGCATCGCGGACGGCCTTGCCGCCGACAACGTCTATATTCTCGATCCCTGTACCGGGACGGGCTCCTATCTTGCGGAAACGCTTCGAAAGATTTCCAGCAATTTGGAAGACAAGGGACTCGGTGCCCTCAAGGGCCCGATGGTCAAGAAGGCGGCGACGGAACGGGTGTTCGGTTTCGAGATCATGCCCGCCCCCTTCGTCGTCGCCCATTTGCAGATCGGCTTGGTCCTCCAATCCTTGCAGGCGCCTCTCACCGACGACGGAACGGAGCGCGCGGGCGTTTACCTGACCAATGCTCTGACCGGATGGGAGCCGACGGAAAAGGAAAAGCAGCACGTGGCCTTTCCGGAAATGGAGGAGGAACGGGACCGCGCCAACGAGGTGAAGCGGGAAAAGCCCATCCTCGTGATCCTGGGCAATCCGCCCTATAACGGCTTTGCGGGCATGGCGATGGAAGAAGAGCGCAGCCTCTCCGACGCTTACCGGACCGTGAAGAAGGTCCGCAAGCCCGAAGGGCAAGGCCTGAACGACCTATATGTCCGCTTTTTCCGCATGGCTGAACGTCGAATTGCTGAAAAGACGGGCCAGGGAATCATCTGTTTCATCAGCAATTACTCCTGGCTCGATGGCCTGTCCTTCACGGGCATGCGTGAACGTTACCTGGAGGTGTTTGATGCCATCCGGATCGATAGTTTGAACGGTGATGCCTACCGCACCGGCAAGGTTGCGCCGGACGGCACGCCGGACCCCAGCATCTTCTCTACCGATCACAACCGCGAGGGCATTCAGGTCGGCACCGCCATCACAACGTTGGTCCGCAAGCAGGAGTCGACGCCTTGCAACGAGGTCGAGGTGCGGAATCTTTGGGGACAGAAAAAGCATCAAATTCTTCTGGATAGCGCTGGTGTCTCTGCTGAGAAATTGTATGAGGGGGTGGAGCCAAGTATGGCGCTAGGGCTCCCTTACTTGGCGGCGGCGGTTTCGACTTCATATTTTGATTGGCCGAGTCTGTCGGAATTATTGCCTGCGTCGTTTCCCGGTGTGAAAACTAGCCGTGATGAATTTCTTGTGGATGTTGATGAGCAAGCGCTGCAGAACAGAATCATTGATTATTTTGACGCTTCGATACCTGATGATGTCATAAGGGAGAAATATCCTTCAATTTTGAATAATGCGGGCCGATTTGATGGCCCAGCGATCCGAATGAAGTTAAAGGCGCGTGGGATCGCTCCTGGGAATTTCGTTCGGTACTTATATCGCCCTTTAGATGCGCGCTGGCTGTATTGGGAGCCCGATACTAAATTGCTCGATGAGAAAAGATCAGAATACTTTTCTCATATTTTTGAGGGAAATTTCTGGATCGAAGCGCGAGAGAAGCAGACTAAAGAAGATTTTAATCGTGGGACGGTTACGTCCGTGTTGGCCGACAATTTTGGAAGCGGACTTTCAACCTTCTTTCCCGCTTACCTTCGTGAGACCCATTCCAACGGCGATAATGGCCTTGTTGAGAAGCGCCCCAATCTTCTGAAGTCCGTCGAGGATAAATTATCCGAGATTGGATTGGGTGTTGAGGACTTGTTCCACCATATCGTCTCTGTTCTGCATAGCCCCATGTATCGAGCGGAAAACGCAGGCGCGCTGCGCATGGATTGGCCGCGTGTCCCGTTTCCCGAAAAACCGGCGGTATTGACGGCGTCAGCAGAGCTTGGCCGCCAATTGGCGGCCTTGATGGAGCCGGAGAAACCGGTGAGCGGCGTCACCATTGGCGTTCGTGCAGAGTTAAAGGCGCTGGGCGTGCCGTCGAAGGTCGGCGGCGGCGATCTTGCGGCCAACGACTTCGCTTTGGCGGCGGGATGGGGAAGTGCGCAAAAAGGTGGCATCGTCATGCCGGGACGAGGAAAGGCCATTTCCCGTGAGTATACGCCGACGGAGGTTGCGGCCTTTGGCGCGGGCAGTGGCCCGCTTGGCATGACGCCGTCGCAAATTATCGATCTTTTGGGCGGCGAGACTTTGGATATCTACCTCAATGCGGACGCCTATTGGCGGAACGTTCCCGAGAAGGTATGGACCTACAAGCTGGGTGGGTATCAAGTCATCAAGAAGTGGCTCAGCTACCGGGAAAAGGACATTCTCGGCCGTCCGCTCAAACCGGAGGAAGTGCAGGAGGTCACCAACATGATCCGCCGGATTGCTGCGATCTTGCTTCTGACTCCATCCCTTGATGACAACTATGCAAAAGCCAAGGCTGCCGTCCTGTAACGGATGCCCCTTCCTTCCCCTCAATACTCCCGCCCCGGCCGCGGCCGGTAGGTGGGCACGGACAGGCCGCGGGTGATGCCCATGGCGCGGAGCGCGAATCCCGCCGTGAATCCCAGGGCGACGGCGGCCTCGCGCGGAACGTCGAGGCCGGCGAGGGCGACATAGACCGTGGCCGCCAGGACGGCGCAGGTGGCATAGACTTCTTTCCCCAGGATCAGCGGTGTTTCCTGACAGACCACGTCGCGGATCAGGCCGCCAAAGGTCGCCGTCATCATGCCCATGATGATGGCGATCAGCGGGTTGGCCCCGGTCTGAAGCGCCAGTTCGGCCCCCATGACGCCGTACAGCGCGATGCCCAGGCCGTCGGCCCAGAGCAGCAGGGCGTAACGGCGCTGAATGATATGGGCGGTGAAAAACAGGACCGTCGCGACGGTGAGGCAAATGATGATCGGCTTGGGATCGGCGATCCAGAACACGTCGCGGCCCAGCAGCAGGTCGCGCAGGGTGCCGCCGCCGACGCCGGTCAGGCAGGCCATGAGGCCGAAGCCGACAAGGTCCATTTCCTTGCGGCTGGCGACCAGCGCACCCGACGCGGCGAACACGCCGACGGCAAGCAGATCGAGAATGGAAAGGACGGATTGCATGCCTCGACTGTCGCGGATTCCCGCCGCCGCCGCAACCTCAAGAACGGCCGGAAATGGCCGCCATCTGTGGGGAATCGTCAGAGAACATCAAATGTCTATAAAGTTAACGGTATATAAAAATAAAATAAAAACCATATGTGTATTGAAATATGAATTACCAAATACCATATGATTAAAACGGATATATTTCCGATTTATCAAGGGAGTCAATCAATGTCCTTCAAGGATTTTTCAACGGGCAATAAGCCTGCGAAACCCGCCGCCGCTGCCGATAAGGCTGCCGCTGCCGCTGCCAAGCCCGACGCCAAGCCCGCGGCGGAGACACCCGCCAGCAAGTGACTCTGCCTGCAGAGGGCAAGAGGAAACAGGCCGTTTTTCGCCGGTACTGCGGAAAGATTAATGGCGGGCAGTGAAATGTCCGCCAGGAGGCCAACAATGACAACTCGAACAACCGAAAAGACGGTGACCTTCGCGCACCCGTTCGTTCTGGGCGGCTTTGACGAAGTGCTGCCGGCCGGAGACTACAGGGTCGAAACGGATGAAGAGCTCGTGCAGTCCCTGTCGTTCCCGGTGTTTCACCGGCTGCGCAGCGTGATCTACCTGCAGCGCGGGATCAACGCCCAGCGGAACGCCCGCGTTCTGACGATCGACCCCAGTGAGCTTGATGCGGCCATCGCCCGTGATCAAGCGGCGGCAGAGGGGAAGGCGCAGCACCCGTCGCAGGTAAAAAAGGACCGCGTGGCCATCGCGCGGGGCGAGAATGAGGGTATGGCGCTGAAAGTGCCGCCGGAAACCGGCCCAGCCCCTGTTGAGACCAGCTGATGACCACCGACCAGGATGGCCGGGACCGCTCGGCGCGGGGGGCGGCCCTGGAAGATCATTTGCGCCATCCGGACGATGCGACCGTGACGGTAACCGCGCCGAAAGCGCCGCCGCCGGAGAAGTCGTTGTACCAGCTGTCGTCGGAATTGAAGGACCTGATCCGCGGCGACCGCATCTTTCGGGCGGGCGTAAAGCGCTGACCTTTGGTCTTCGCGCCGCGCGCGCCCTTGAGGGCGCCCCCCCAATCCAACAGTCAAGGAGCCGTCATGAAGAACGTGGATAAAAAGAAAGCACAGGAAGCCGAGTTCATTTCCGAAGCCGAGGAAATGGCTGCCCATGGCATCACCAAAACGACCATCGAATACTACTGCATCGGAAAGTACCGCTACACCAACCTGGAAGGGGCCGTCGCCCAGGCGCAGCGCACGGCGCGCGAAGCGTAGGAGGCGCGGCGCGGATGACCCTCAATTTTCCCAACGTCAGCCGCAGCTTCGAGGCCAAGCGGAACCGAGTGCGGTTCTGGGGCTATGACAGCGCCCTGGAGATCACCTTTTTCATCGAGGGCAGCCTGCTGGCCAAGCTTTCTCCCGGTTGCGGGAAAGGCGAGGCTGGCCTTCTCAAGGCCTTCGATGCCATGATTGAGCCCATTCACGGCGCCGCGCGGAAAGCCTACGAAAGCGGCCGCACGCGGTCCGACATTCACGTCCTGGCGGAAGGGCAGTTTTGATGACACCAAGCACGCGCCAAGCCGGGGCGGGAGGCGACCGACGATGATCGATCCGTTGCTGTTCACCTCCCCGCGCCTGTTCACCTTTGAACACCAGCGCCATCTGACCAATGCCAGCGGCTTTTTCTTCGCCCGTGACGACCGGCTGTTCCTGGTGACCAGCCGCCATGTGGTGCTCGACGAGCCCAGCGACCATTTCCCCAACCGGATCGAGATCGAGATTCACACCAACGCGGGGAACCTCGCGGAATCGACCGGTCTGTCGATCCTGTTGTACGAGGACGGCAAAAGCGTCTGGCGCGACGGCGCCGACGGCAAGGGCGTCGTCGACATCGCGGTCGTCGAGATCGACCGGGCGGCGCTGCCCCAAACGGCCGTCATTCAGGCCTTCACGCCGGATCACCTGGTCGGCTCGGACGAGCATGTGGAGATCGGCAGTTCCCTGCTGGTGGTGGGCTTCCCCTTGGGGTTCCATGATACGCTGCACCATCTGCCGGTGGTGCGACAGGCGGTTGTCGCCTCGGCGTTCGGGCTGCGCTTTCAGGGCGAAGGCTATTTCCTGACCGATGCCCGGACCCATCGCGGCACCAGCGGTGCGCCGGTGGTGATGCGGGTCGGCGACGGCGAGGACGGCTTGGGCAATCTGCCCTGGAAACTGTTGGGCGTTCATTCGGCCCGGCTCGATATCGGCACGCGCGATCTCAAACTGGACGAAGCCCTGGGCCTCAACTGCGCCTGGTACGCCGATATCCTGATGACCCTGACGGAACCGAAGGCCGAACCGGCCTGATCCGTTCCAACAAAAACCGCCGGATCTGTTCCGGCGGCCAATGAAAGCGATTCAAAGATGTTCCCCGTTCTTTCCGCCATGCGGCCCTGTGCCCTGGTTCTGATCCTGCTCGCGGCCGTATTTTCGGTCTCGGCACCCCTGTCCGCCCAATCGACGGCGGCCCCCTTGCCGTCCAACGCCCATGGCGACGGCATGGGCCGGGGATGGGAATGCGACGAGGGCTTTCGCAAGATCGACGGCGAATGCGCCGCCGTCTCGGTCCCGGCGAATGCCTTCATCACCAATGTGTCCTACGGCCGGGGCTGGGAATGCGTGCGCGGCTATGTGGAGAAGGGTGAAACCTGCGTCGCCGTCGTGCTGCCGGAAAATTCCTTTCTCAGCTCCTACGGCGATACCTGGGAATGCCGGCGAACCTTTCGCCGGCAAGACGAGGCCTGTGTCGAGATCAAGGTGCCCAAGAACGGCTACCTGACCAACGCCAGCCATGGCGCCGGCTGGGAGTGCGAGCGCGGCTACCGCGAAGTCGCGGGGGCCTGCGTTGCCGTCAACGTCCCGAAGAACGCCTATTTCGTGGATTCATCCTACGGCGAAGGCTGGAAATGCGAGCGCGGCTATCATATCGAGAACGGCGCCTGCGCCGAGGTTCGGGTGCCGCAAAACGCCCACCTCGACCGCACGGGCAACGACTGGGAATGCAACCCGCCCCTGACGCGGCAGATGAATATCTGCCTGCAGCCCTAACGGGGGCAAAGGCCGCGGTCCGCGGGCCTATTCCGCCGCCTGGGCGCCGCTCTTGAGACTCCAGGCCAGCGCGCCCCGGCGTTGCAGGTTTTCATCGAACGCTTCGGGAAACTCGGGCGGGACGGAGCCGGTCACCGCGTCCGTGGCCAACAGGGCATCGACCCAGGCCGCGACCAGCGGGAAATCGTCCAGCAGCCCCGTCTTCAGATGGTCCTCGCACAGCATGAAGCGCTGGAAGAACGGCGCGTAGGCGGCGTCGACCAGGCACATATCGGGGCCGTTGAAGAACGGTCCGTCGTTGCCCCGTTCCTTGGCGATGGCGTCTTCCAGACGGCTGACCCGCTGGCGCGCCGTCTCCAGGGCTCCCGGCAGGTCGTCGGCAGAGGCGCAGTAGCTCAGGTTGTTCAGCCCCGGGCCCCAGGCGAAGGTCGGCAGGAAGTCCGTCCAGGCCCGGTTCTTGGCCCGCTTGATGGGATCGGCCGGATGCAGGCGGGGTTCGAACACCTCGTCCAGGTACTCGGCGATGGCGTTGGATTCGAACAGCACCTCGCCGTCGACCTTGAGCACCGGCACCTTGCCGTGGGGCGAAAGCGCCAGGAACCAGTCGGGCTTTTCCCGCAGGTTTACATAGGTGACGTCGAAATCCACGCCCTTGGCGCGCAGCATGATGACGGCCCGCTGTACCCAGGGGCAGGTGACGGCGCTGATCAGGTGGAACGTTTCCGGCATGGCGTCGTCTCCTTATCCCGGGGGCGGGGGTCAATCGGACCGCATCAATCCGTTTCGGGCGGCAGGCAGCACACCGCTTCGTAGGGATAGCGTTCCTTCAGCGTGCCGAAGTGTTCGAACACGTCCTGGGTGACCTCGTAGGCCGCCTTGGTGATTTCCACGTGGGGCGTCCAGCAGCCGAGCTTCTGGTAGGTCGCGATGCAGTCGGCCAGCACGTCCTCGTCGATCTTGGGGAAGTATGAGCTTTCCGCCTTGGCGATCTCGGCGGCCGGGGTCTCGTTCATGTAAACGCGGGTTTTCTTGTAGGCGCGCATGAAGGCCTTGGCCATGTCTGACGCCAGCCATTCCGGCGTGGCGCAGAGCGATGAAAAGCCGTTGGGGCCGATCTGCGGGCCGACCTGGGCGACGACATGGCCGACGCCGTCCTTTTCCAGCTGCTGCGGGAACGGGCCCTGCTGCTGCACATAGTCGCCGAGACCGTCGCGGAACGCCTTGTCGATGTCGGCTGCCCCGCCCGGCGTGATCAGGTTGATTTTCGAGAAATCGATGCCCGCCTTGTGACAGGCATACATGAACATGGCGCGCGGCTGACCGCCGCCGAAGCAGACCAGTTCGGCGCCCTCCAGCTTCTTCCAGGTGAAGTCGGGATCGGCCTCGCGACCGGCGACGAAAAAGCCGTCCATTTCGTTGATCTGGGCGAAGTGTTTGACCTTGGGCGTTTCGCCCTTGCCGAGCGTCGTGAAACCCTGGGACAGCGCCGATTGCGCGACATGGGCGGTGCCGTCCACCACCGCGTCGATCGCCGACTTGCCCGGCGGGGCCACGGACCAATCGGGCTCAAGCCCCTCGGCCTGCAAAAAGCCGCCGGACATGGTGGAAATGAGCGGCGAATAGAACGCCGAAAACAGGGTGAATTGGATGTGGATCTTGGTCATGGTCTCCCCCCTTAGGGAACAGAAATTGATTGATTGATACCGTTGGTCCAGCAGCCTAACGGTTAACGCCCGGAGGTCAAGGACGGGGCGCGATGCGGCCCGGTGCCAGCGTTCAGGCCGTTCCGGCGCCGAGCGGCGGCTGGTTCCCGCCGGCCGGTTTCAGAGGAAAGCAGGCCGTGACCAAGGTGCCCTTGCCCGCCGTGCTGTCGATGGTCAGCGTGCCGCCGTGGGCTTCGGTCAGGGATTTGACGATGGACAGGCCGAGCCCGGTTCCCGTTTGCGACAGATGCGGGTTGGAATGGCTGCGGGTGAACGGTTCGGTGACCGTTTCCAGGGCCCCCTCCGGGATGCCGATTCCCGTGTCCTCGACCGTAAGCGCCAGGATATCGCCGCTGCGGGTCACGCCGATGGTCACGTGGCCGGCAGGGTCCGTGAACTTGACGGCATTGGACACCAGGTTAAGGACGACCTGGACCACCGCGCGGCGGTCCGCGGTCAGCGGCGGCATGTCGTTCGTCAGGTTGACCTTGACGTTGATGGCTTTCTCTTCGGCCATGGTCGCAAAGGTGCGCACGCAGTCCTCGATCACGTCGCCAAGGTCGACGGGTTCCAAGACCAGAAGCCGCTTGCCGGCCTCGATGGTCGAGATGTCGAGCACGTCGTTGACCAGGGCCAGCATCAGTTCGCCGGAATCGCGGATATTGTCGGCATAGCCTTTGTACCGCTTGTCGCCGAGCGGCCCGAAGATCTCGTTGCCGAGAAGTTGGCTGAACCCCAGGATGGCGTTCAGCGGCGTGCGGAATTCATGGCTCATGGTGGCGAGGAATTGGGATTTGGCGCGGTTGGCATCGATGGCGCTTTCCGTCGCCTCGCGCAGCGACTGTTCGGCGGCCTTGCGCGCCGAGATGTCCTGGATGAACGAGACGTAGTTGAGAATCTCGCCATCGTCGCCATGGATGATCGACGATGACACGCTGCCCCAGACCGTATGCCCGTCCTTGTGCAGGTAGCGTTTTTCCATGGTGATGACCTCGACCTCGCCCTTGGCCAGGCGACGGCGCTGTTCCAGGCTCTGTAACAGGTCGTCGGGGTGGGTCAGGGTCTCGTAGGGATTGTTCAGCAGTTCGGCCGCCGAATAACCGACCAGGTCGCAGAACGCGCTGTTGACCCGCACGCGGGTCGATCCGTCGGCCGCATGCAGGACCATGCCCACGGCGGCGTTGTCGAACACGCTGCGCAACACGGCGTCCTTGCGCCGCAGTTCCTCCCCTTCGCGGAGTTCCCGGGGCAGCCAATGGCGGATCAGCAGGACCAGAACCAGCACCCCCGCCGCGATGTTCACGCCCTTGGGAAACAGCAAAAGCGACGGATCGCCCAGGACGTCGGCCCAGCTTGCGGGCAGAATTCCCAAGCGCGAATTGTGGTAGGCGCCGAAATAGACGTTCTCGAGCACCGTGCGGAAGGCATCGATCGACAGGATGATCAGCAGCACCGCGATCCCGCCCCCCGCCAATTTGGATTGGCGCAGCTTGACCGCGTAAAGAATGAGGATGACCAACCACAGAACGGTCACCACCCAATAAGAAATTGGCGCAAAATACTCCAGCATCAGGTGGCCCGGATTAGTTCTCCCCTGGGGGAAGACTCCCACATTTGTCGGTAGGGTTGCAACCTTCCCGGCTGACTCGCGGATATTAGAAAGGCGCTTTGGCTCATGCGGTTACCGTGCGGTCGGGCGGAAAGCGGACGGTCACGGTCGTGCCCTCGTCCGGGGCGCTGACCAGCGTCAGGGCGCCGCCGTGCAGTTCAACCAGTTGTTTGGACACGGACAGGCCGAGCCCCGTGCCGATATGGGCGCGATCATAAGAGGTGCCGACCTGTCCGAAGGGTTCCAGAACCAGGGGAATATCCTCGGCCGCAATGCCGATGCCGGTGTCGGCGATGGTGATGATGATGTGGCCGTCGCCATCGACCCGTGCGGCGACATCGACCCGCCCGCCCGGAAGATTGAATTTCACGGCATTGGACAAAATATTCAGGATCACCTGCATGAGAAAACGCGTGTCGGCGCGCAGTTTCGGCAAGCCGCTGTCGCAGCGGCAGTCCAGGGTCACGGGCTTGGCTTCCGCATCGCTCCGCAGCATGTGGCACGCCCGTTCGAGGGATTCCGCTAGGTCGACGGCATCCTCGTTCAAGGTGACCTCGCCGGCTTCGATCTTGGACAGGTCCAAAAGATCGTTGATGAGTTGCAGCAGATGTTCGGCCGACCGCTGGATGTCCTGGGCGTATTCCAACTGCTTGTCGGGGGACAGTTCGAAATCCTTGCCCAGGGACATGACCTGGGAAAATCCGATGATGGAATTCAGCGGCGTGCGCAGTTCGTGGCTCATGTTGGCGAGAAATTCCGACTTCGCGCGGTTGGCCCGCTCGGCGTCCATGAGGGCATCGTTGATACGCTGTTCCGTTGCCTTCTGTTCGGTGATGTCCGTGGAGAACGTGCCGATGGCGACGACCGTGCCGTCTTCGCCCATGACCGGAAACTTGGTGCAGAGATGCACATGGTCGCCGTCCTTATGGGGAATGACGCGCTCCTCTGTCACGTCCCGGCGGTCTTCGATGGCCCGGCGTTCCTGGGCCCGGAATTCCTTGGCCAGATAGCTCGGGAACACCTTGCTGACGTCGAGGCCTTCCGTCGTGGCGGGATCCAGGCCGAACTGGGTCGTATATTCCTTGTTCATCAAAAGGTAGCGCCCGTCGGCGTGCTTGAGGGCCACCAGCGCCGGCGCGTGATCGATGAACGCACGGAGAATCCCTTCGCTGTGGCGATAGGCCTTTTCCGCCTTGCGTTGTTTTCCGATGACCCAGGCGACGACCCCGGCCGGCGCGACCATGGCGATGGCGGCAAACGTGGTCGATGTGAAGACGTGTTCCCAGCGCAATACGTCGCTATGGCTCGCATCGCTCAGATGAAATGTTCTGGAGATCAGGCCGTCGAGCGCGAATTCCCATAGGCAAGCAAGCCCGAACACGGCGGCCAGGGTTGCTCCGTACAACGCGATCAGTTGGCGGTTGTTCAACAGCGCCATCCTTCAAGAGCGCCCGCGTTCTTCTGCGCGGGTCGGCGGCCCGTTTCGGACCTTTACGTCGTCATCCGCATATACCGAGACGCGGTTGCGGTCCAGCATATCCACTTATTCCGGATTTTCACCCGCGATTTGCATCCCCCACGGCCAAATCGTCGACAAAGGCTTCCGCGGCGGTCAGGGCGGCCCGGTCGATGCCGGTGGTGAAACCGGCACGGTCCAGGTAATCGACCACGCGGCCCGTCGCCACGTTTCCCTTGGCCCCCGGCGCATAGGGACAGCCGCCCAACCCGCCGACGGAAGAATCAAAGGTTCTGAGCCCCTTTTCCAGGCTGACGGCGATGTTGTCGAGCGCGCGCCCGCCCGTGTCGTGGAAGTGGCCGGCGAGGCCAGCCGCGTCGGCGATGGTCAGTACCGCGTCCAGCATGGCGGCGACGGCGTCGGGGGCGGCCTTGCCGATGCTGTCGCCGAGGGAGACCTCATAACAGCCGAGGGCGAACAGCGCCTCGGTTACCCGGGCGGCGGCCTCCGGGGCCACGACGCCCGAATAGGGGCAATCGGTGACGCAGGAGACATAGCCCCGGACGGGAATGCCGTCGGCCTTAGCCGCCTCGACCACGGGGCGAAATCGGTCCAGGCTTTCCTCGATGGAACAGTTGATGTTCTTCTGGCTGAAGGCTTCAGAGGCGGCGGCGAACACGGCGACCTCGTCGGCCCGGGCGGCTTTGGCCCCTTCATAGCCCTTCATGTTGGGAGTCAGGGCGGCATAGGTCACGCCGGGCCTGCGGGTGATGGCGGCCATGACCTCGGCGGCATCGGCCATCTGCGGCACCCATTTGGGGGAGACGAAACTGGTCGCCTCGATCTTCCGGAATCCGGCCGCGCTCAGCAGGTCGATCAGGCGCACCTTGTCGGCGGCGGGAATCAGGCGCTTTTCGTTCTGCAGGCCGTCGCGGGGGCCGACCTCGTAGATGGTGACGGATTGTCCGCTCATGTTTCGGCCTCCTCTTCGTCGTCCAGGACCAGCAGCACCTGGCCCTCGGTGACCTGGGCGCCGGTCCGGGCGGAAAGCGCAGTCACCCGCCCGGGCTTTCCGGCGGTTAGGGTATGCTCCATTTTCATGGCTTCCAGGACAAGCAGCGCCTGACCCTTGGTCACGCGGTCCCCGTCGGCCACGTTCACGGCGGTGACGCGGCCGGGCAGGGGGGCCTTGACCTGAGCGACGGCGTCGGCCCCTTCGGCATCCATGGCCAGGCGGTCGGGCAGGATGAACGTCGCTTCGGCGCCGCCCAGGAACAGGGTTACCCAGTCGCGTCCGGCGGCACGCGATACCGTGGTCGGCGCGCCGTCCAGATCGGCGGTGACGCGCCGGCCGTCGTGGTGGATGGCCTGGGCCTCGACGGGGCCGCCGGGCAGGGTCACGCGGAATTGCCCCCGGCCCTGGGCCGCGACGGGAACTTCCAGGCGCGCGCCCGCCGTCGTTTCCAAATGCGCCATGGCGGCCGCGCCGGGCCACATCCGCCAGCCGCGCAGACTGGCCCAGGGGTCGTCCCCTTGCGGTTCATCCAGAATGCCCGCCGCATGAAGGGCGGCCAGCGCCAGCAGCGCATCCGTCGGCGCATCGGCAGCGGCCAGGGCGTCCAGATCGCGGCCGATCAGGCCTGTGTCCATCTCCCCCCGGCGGAACCCGTCATGGCCGGCCAGACGGGCCAGGAACCGCCGGTTGGTCGCCGGGCCGGCGATTTCGATGGTGTTCAGGGCCTCGGCCAGACGGTTCAAGGCCTGCGCCCTATCTTTCCCGTGGGCGATGACCTTGGCGATCATGGGATCGTAGAAGGAGGTGATGGTGTCGCCTTCCGACACACCCGTGTCGATGCGCAGGCCGGGCGCGTCCACGGGCCAACGGAGGTGATGAAGCGTTCCGGCGGCGGGCAGGAAGCCCTTGGCCGGATCTTCCGCATACAATCTGGCCTCCACCGCATGGCCGAAAATCGCCAGGTCTTCCTGGGCGGCGGGCAGGGGCTCCCCGGCGGCGACGCGAAGCTGCCATTCCACCAGGTCCTGGCCGGTGATCATTTCCGTGACCGGATGTTCGACCTGCAGGCGCGTGTTCATTTCCATGAAGAAGAACCCGTTGGCGCTGAGCCCGCCCGAGGCGTCGGCGATGAACTCCACCGTGCCGGCGCCGACATAGCCGATGGCCTTGGCCGCCGTGACGGCGGCGGTTCCCATGGCGGCCCGGATCGCCGGCGTCATGCCGGGGGCGGGGGCTTCCTCGATGACCTTCTGATGGCGGCGCTGCAGGGAGCAGTCCCGTTCGAACAGATGGACCGCGCTGCCGGACTGGTCGGCGAACACCTGAATTTCGATATGGCGCGGCTGGGTCAGGTATTTTTCGATCAACACCCGGTCGTCGCCGAAGCTGGACGCGGCCTCGCGCTTGGCGCCTTCAAGGGCGGCCGCGAAGTCCTTGGCCTCATCGACCCGGCGCATCCCCTTGCCGCCGCCGCCGGCCACGGCCTTGATCAGGACCGGAAAGCCGATCTTGGCGGCTTCCTCGGCGAGATGTGCCGCGTCCTGGTCGTCGCCCAGATAACCGGGCACCACGGGCACGCCCGCCTCGATCATCAGGCGCTTGGCTGCGTCCTTCAGCCCCATGGCGCGGATGGCCTGGGGCGGCGGGCCGATGAACACGGCGCCGGCCTGGGCCACGGCCTCGGCGAAATCGGGATTTTCCGACAAGAACCCATAGCCCGGATGCACGGCCTCCGCCCCCGTCGCCTTGACGGCGGCCAGGATCGCGGACGGGTTCAGATAACTTTCCGTCGCCGGGGGTGTGCCGATGCAGACGGCCTCGTCGGCCAGGGCGACATGGCGCGCGGCCCTGTCGGCGTCGGAATAGACGGCGACGGTGGCGATGCCCAGCCGCTTGGCCGTGGCGATCACGCGGCAGGCGATTTCCCCCCGGTTGGCGATGAGAATTTTACGGAACATGGGAAATCGCGGCCCTTCGTTGACCCCTTGGGAAGTGATCCTTCGTCGACATCCCCATCATAACGGCAGGACGGTCGGAAAATCTTCAGAAAGCGGCTGAAAAGAATGGCGGCGTCCCACGGGGAAAGGGGCCGGGGTCAAACCCTTCTTTATTAGACGGGCTCACCTAATTGAATATTCTAAAGGCCGGTTTGCCGGTAGGATGGAACGTGAGCTGAAGATTTGTAAGCAACATATAGAAAATAAGGTGACGTCATGGGCTCAGGATCAACACGGCCGAACAATGCCGATGACAAAATGTTCGCGGCGATTGAGCGCGGTGATCAGGGCGACTTTAAAGACCGCAAACCATCCAAGGTTATCGATAAGACATTGATCAAAGAAAAAGCGGCAAGAACGGAAAAAGCGCAGGAAAAGACCGAAGCGTTGCGCGCACTGCGATTGGCGGCTGAAGCCGAAAAAGAATCGAAGAAATCCAAGGCTAAATAAGCACGGAACGGCTTCGCCCGAGGTAACGGGATGGCGCGGGCGGCCTACATGCGGAACACGCCGAACCGCGTGTCCTCGATGGGCGCGTTGAGGGCGGCCGACAGGGACAGCGCCAGCACGTTGCGGGTCTTGGCCGGGGTGATGATGCCGTCGTCCCACAACCGCGCCGTGGCGTACAGCGGATGGCCCTCGGTCTCGAACTGCTCGACGATGGGGGCCTTGAAGGCGTCTTCATCCGTCTTTGACCAGGTCTTGCCGTCGCGTTCGATCCCGTCGCGTTTGACGGTGGCGAGCACGCCCGCCGCCTGTTCCCCGCCCATCACGGAAATGCGCGAATTGGGCCAGGTCCAAAGGAACCGGGGAGAATAGGCCCTGCCGCACATGCCGTAGTTGCCGGCCCCGAACGAGCCGCCGATGATGACCGTGACCTTGGGCACGTTGGCCGAGGCCACGGCGGTGACCAGCTTGGCCCCGTCCTTGGCGATGCCGCCGGCTTCGTATTTGCGCCCGACCATGAAGCCGGTGATGTTCTGCAGGAATACCAGGGGGATCTTGCGCTGGCAGCACAGCTCGATGAAATGCGCGCCCTTCTGGGCGGATTCCGAAAACAGGATGCCGTTGTTGCCGAGGATGCCCACGGGCATGCCCTGGATATGGGCGAAGCCGGTGACCAGGGTTTCGCCGTACAGCTTTTTGAATTCATCGAACCGCGATCCGTCGACGATGCGCGCGATGACCTCGCGCACGTCATAGGGATGTTTCAGGTCCGGCGGCACGATGCCGTTGATTTCTTCCGGGTCGTAAGCCGGGTCTTCCGGCGGGCGCAGGGCCAGGCCGGGCTGCTTGGTCCGGTTCAGATTGGCAACCGAATTGCGCAGGATGGACAGCGCATGGGCGTCGTCCTGGGCGTAATGGTCGGCGACGCCGGATTCCCGGGCATGCAGGTCGGCCCCGCCCAGATCTTCGGCCGAGACTTCCTCGCCCGTCGCCGCCTTCACCAATGGCGGGCCGCCCAGGAAGATCGTGCCTTGGCCCTTGACGATGATGGCTTCGTCCGACATTGCCGGCACGTAGGCGCCGCCGGCGGTGCAGGACCCCAGCACCGCTGCGATCTGGGGAATATTGGCCGCCGACATGCGGGCCTGGTTGTAGAAGATGCGCCCGAAATGGTCGCGGTCGGGGAACACGTCCTGCTGGTTCGGCAGGTTGGCCCCGCCGCTATCGACCAGATAGACGCAGGGCAGGTTGTTCTCCAGCGCGATTTCCTGCGCCCGCAGGTGCTTCTTCACGGTGACCGGATAATAGGTCCCGCCCTTCACCGTGGCGTCGTTGCATACCACCATGCATTCCGTGCCGGAAATCCGCCCGATGCCGGTGATGATGCCGGCCGCGGGAATCTCGCCGCCGTACATGTCCCAGGCCGCGAAGGGCGCGACCTCCAGGAACGGGGAGCCGGGGTCGAGCAGGCGGTTGATGCGCTCCCGCGGCAGCAGCTTGCCGCGGGCGACATGCCGGTCACGGGATTTTTCCGGCCCGCCCTGCATGACCTGTTCGGCCTTGGCCGTCATGTCGTCGACCAGGGCCGTCATGGCCTTGGCGTTGGCCTTGAATTCCGGTGACGCGGTGTTGATCTGGGATTTGATGACGCTCATGGGCTCAGGCCGTTTCCTGGAACAGTTCGCGGCCAATCAGCATGCGCCGGATTTCCGACGTGCCGGCGCCGATTTCGTACAGCTTGGCGTCGCGTAGCAGCCGCCCCGTGGGGCTTTCGTTGATATAACCCATGCCGCCCAGCGCCTGTACGGCCTGCAATGCCACCTGGGTCGCCTTTTCGGCGGCATAAAGAATGCAGCCGGCGGCGTCCTTGCGTGTCGTGCGGCCCCGGTCGGAGGCCTGGGCCACGGCATAGACATAGGCGCGGGAGGCGTTCATGTCCGTGTACATGTCGGCCAGCTTGCCCTGCATCAGCTGGAACTCGCCGATCGCCTGGCCGAACTGTTTGCGGTCGTGGACATAGGGCACGACGATATCTAAACAGGCCTGCATGATTCCGACGGGCCCGGCGGCCAGCACCAGGCGTTCATAGTCCAGGCCCGACATCAAGACACGGACCCCGCCGTCGACCTCGCCCAGCACGTTCTCCGCCGGAATCTCGCAATCCTCGAACACCAGCTCGCAGGTGTCGGAGCCGCGCATGCCCAGCTTGTCCAGCTTCTGCGCGGTTGAGAACCCGACCATGTCCTTTTCGACCAGAAAGGCGGTGATGCCCTTCGACCCCGCGTCCGGCTGGGTCTTGGCATAGACGACCAGCACGTCGGCCTGGGGGCCGTTGGTGATCCACATCTTGTTGCCGTTCAGGATATAGCGGTCGTTGCGCCGCTCGGCCCGAAGCTTCATGCCGACCACGTCGGACCCGGCCCCGGGCTCGCTCATGGCAAGGGCGCCCAAATGCTCGCCGGTGATCAGCTTGGGCAGGTAGCGCGCCTTCTGCTCGGGCGTGCCGTTGCGATTGATCTGGTTGACGCAAAGGTTGGAATGGGCGCCGTAGCTGAGCGCCACCGAAGCCGAGGCGCGGGAGAGTTCCTCCATCGCCACGCAATGGGCCAAGTATCCCATGCCCGCCCCGCCGTGGTCTTCGTCGGCCGTGATGCCGAGCAGGCCCAGCTTGCCCAGCTCCGGCCAAAGGTCGCGGGGGAATTCGTTGGTTTCGTCGATTTCGGCGGCGCGCGGCGCGATCCTGTCCTGCGCGAAGCGGTGCACCATGTCGCGCAGGGCTTCCACTTCCGCGTCCAGGGCAAAGGTCATCCCAGTGGTGAACATGCCAAATCCTCCCAAGAACTAGGCCGCGATTATCCCGGTCCCGGGGGCGGGGCACAAGGGCCGCCGGTTGACGTAAGGGAAGGATGATCACCGGAATTTCAATTGCCCCGAAGCGTCTCACGCTCCAAGAATGGGGGACAAAAACAATCCATCGGAGGAGACATCCAAAATGACCATCGAACATCTGAACTCGGGCGAAATTCTCAGCCAGGGCACGGCGACGGACACGACCGTTTATCTGTGCGGCCTGACGGGCGGAGATACGTCCAAGGACATCGCCGGCCAGACCCGCGACGTGCTGGCCAAGATCGACAAATGCCTGGCCCATTACGGCACGGACAAGTCGAAGCTGCTGTCGGCCGTGATCTATCTCGACGATCTGCGCCGCAAGCCGGCGATGAACGAGGTGTGGAAGGAATGGCTGGGTGATCTCAAGCGACCGGCCCGGGCCTGCATCGGGGTGCAGCTTGAAATGGGCACCCAGGTCGAGATCATGGTCACGGCGGCGCGCTGACCGCGCAATTGTTAATGAAGGCGGCGGCCGGTGCGCGGCGCGCTTTGCGCGGCGATGGCGGCGGCGACCTGACGCCAGGTTTCCGCGCCGTCGCTGTCGCCTTCTGAATCCAGTTCTTGGACGCGGCGATTGGCCTCCGCCAGGGCGGCCTCGCCGTAGCGCAGGATGAACCGGCGCACGGTCTCGTCGAAATTATCGGTTCGGGCCCTGTCGGGCATTTCTTTGAGTCTCCCAGAACGTGGCGTCCCCACCTGACGGGTGTTCCCGACAACACTATCCGCTTGTGCAGGTCGGGGTGTTGATTCAGATCAATTTCAGCAATCGGAATATGAGCCACACTCTCCCTATTGAGATGCCGATGCCGGCATCCAACCTTGGGGAGTTGTCATGGGTAAGCCGTGTTCCAGCTGTGCACATCGTGAGATCGCCGAATGGTCGGTCCTGAAAGGGGCGGCCGTCGCCCATCTGGATGACGCCCGCCGCTCGCGCCATTTTCTCGCCGGTGAGGCGATCTACCACGAAGGCGACGAGGCAACGGGCGTTTACTGCGTGTCCTCAGGCTTGGTCGGCATCCGCAAGGTCGACCCGGATGGTGAATCGGTGCTGTTGCGTCTGGTCCGTCCGGGGCAGACCTTCGGTTACCGCTCCCTTCTCACCGGCACGCCCCACGGCGTCAGTGCTGAGGCCTTGAAAGAGGGCAGCATCTGCCAGGTGCCGGCAGCCACGGTGCATCGCATGGCGGCGGAAAACCCGGCGCTGGTCATGGCGTTCTTCCGCCACCTCGCCCAAGACATGGCGGATGCCGAGAACAAGGTCATGGAAACGGTCACGGCATCCTGCCGGGTGCGCTTCCTGCGCCTTCTGTTGGCGTTCGGCGGCGAAGCCGATGGCGACGCGGGAACGCGGGTCAGCCTTGAACTTCCCGTGTCGCGACAGGACATCGCGTCCCTGATCGGCGTGCGCTCGGAAACCATGTCCCGGGTAATTCGCGCGATCGAGGCCGAAGGCTTGGCCCACTTCAAGGGCCGCCATGTGGACATTCCCGACGCCCGTCGTCTGGCCGACGAAAGCTTCGGCTCGCTGGCGGCCTGACGCCCCTTAGTCTCCGGATATCAGGGCCATGACCTCGCGGGTCACGGCCTGGGTGCCCATGTCGCCGCCGAATTCCATGGGGCGCAGGCGGTTCTGCTCGAACCCCTTCTGCACGGCGTCCTCGATCACCGTGGCGGCATCGGTCAAGCCGTCGTGCCCGCCCATCCGGTCCGCGAGATAATCCAGCATCAGCGCCGCCGACAGGATCGCCGCCAGCGGGTTGGCCTTGTCCTGTCCCATGATGTCGGGGGCCGAGCCGTGGGCCGGCTGGAACAAGGCGTGGTCGTCGCCGACCTCGGCGCAGGACGCCATACCCATGCCGCCGACCAGGCCGCCGGCAAGGTCCGACAGGATGTCGCCGAACATGTTTTCCATGACCAGGACGTCGAAATCCCAGGGCCGGCGGATCAGGTCCAGGGCCTGGGCATCCACGTAGTTGTAGGAGGTCTCGACATCGGGGAAGGCGCCCTTGCGTTCGTCGAAGATCTTGCGGAAAAATGCCATGGAACGGAACACGTTGGCCTTGTCGACGCAGGTCACCATGCCTTTCCGGCCCTTTGATTTGCGCTTTTCAGCCAGGCGGAAAGCGAAATCGAACAGCTTTTCCGAGGTGTGGCGCGTGATGCGCAGGATGTCCTGGACCTCGCTGTCATTGGCCACGGTCTCGCGCTTGTTGGCGGCGGCGGAATAGAACAGCCCTTCCGTCGATTCGCGCAGAATGATCAGGTCGATGGCGTCGGCGCGGGGGTCAGCCAGGCGCCGGGGCGCATTGGGATAGGCCTTGACCGGGCGCACGCCGGCATAAAGCTGGAACCGTTCCCGCAGGCGCAGGTGAGGCGAGATTTCCGTGCCGTCCGCATGACGCACCGCCGGCAGGCCGATCGCACCCAACAGGATCGCATCGGCCTGGGCCGCGGCGTTTTCGTGCCCGGGTGCCATGTCCTGGCCCGTTTCCTTGAAATATCCGGCCCCGGCGACCAGATCGTTGCAGGCCAACTGGAACCCGCCGGTGCGCCCGCGCGCCGCCTCGACCACGGCAAGGGCCGCGTCGGTGACGTCAACGCCGATACCGTCGCCGCGAATCACGGCGATATTGCATATGGTTTCATTCATAATGGTGTTTCCTTCGGTCTTTCCTTGGCCGTATCGTAAAGTCCAATGCAGTGCAACCGTCTATCAGATAGGCGAGGAGCGGGCCCCGGGCCCCGATGATCAAATTCCGCGTCATCCACGATGCCGCCAATGCGGCGGATCAGCAGGCCCTGGCCCAGGCGCGCGCGTTGTTCTACGACGCCTTTCCCGGCGAGCCCGAGGGCATCGAGCGCATCGAACGCCTGCTCGGCAAGCGGGCCAAGCTGGATTTCGAACCGCTGCTGCTGGTGTCGGAAAATCGGGCGGGGACCGTCACCGGCCTGGCCTTCGTGTTTCATTTTCCCGAAATCCAGATGGGCTATCTGCAATACATCGCGAGCGACCCCAACACCCCGGCGCGCGGCATCGGCGGCGCGCTGTACGAGGCCATGCGCGAGATGCTGGCGGCGCGCGGCGCGCAGGGGCTGTTGCTCGACGTGCCGCCGGATGTCCCGGCCCTGGTCGATGATGCCAAGCGCCTGCCGATCAACAAAAAGCGCATCCGCTTCTATGAACGTTATGGCGCGCGGGTCGTCGAGGGCACCCATTGGGACGTGGACCCCAATCCGCGCAACGACAACTGCCTTACGCTTCTGATGTTCGATCCCCTGAGCCGCATGCGGCGCCTGCCCCGCGCCCGGGCGCGGGCCGCCGTGCGCCGGATCCTGACGGCGCAGTTCGGATACGAGGTCGGCGACCCCTTCGTGCAGGGCATCGTTAATTCATTCAAGGACGATCCGGTGTGCCTGCGCGCGGCCAAGACGGCGCTGCCGGTAAAGCCGGCGGTGCCCGGCCAGCGTATCAAGCCGATTTCCGTGGTCGCCGCCCGGGGGCACCAAATCCATCACGTGAAGGCGCGGGGATACGTGGAACGGCCAATCCGCGTGCGCCAGATCATGAAGGGCCTGGAAGGCGTGCCCTTTGTCGAGGTCGCGTGCCGACATTTCCCCAATCACCACGTCACGGCGGTCCATGATCCCAAGCTGGTGTCGTACCTGCGGGCCGTGTGCAAGCGCCTGGACGACAAGGCGATCATCTATCCCGAGGTCTTTCCCATCCGCCGACCGGAAAAGGCGCCGAAGGCCCTGGAAGATCGGGCCGGCTATTTCTGCGCCGACACCTTCACGCCGATCACCTCCATGGTCTACAAGGCCGCGCGCCAGGCCGTCGACGTGGCGTTGACGGCGGCGGATCTGGTGCGGGGTGGCGAGCGTTTCGCCTATGCCCTGTGCCGCCCGCCCGGCCATCACGCGGAGCGGCGCATCTTCGGCGGGTTCTGTTTCTTCAACAATTCGGCAATCGCCGCCAATTACCTGTCCGGCGACGGCAAAGTGGCCTTGCTCGACATCGACTATCACCACGGCAACGGCGCGCAGGACATCTTTTATGAACGCGACGACGTGTTGACGCTGTCGATCAACGGCCATCCGCGCCATGCCTATCCCAACTTTTCCGGCTATGGGGACGAGCGGGGCGATGGCAAGGGCCTGGGCTTCAACCGCAACTGGCCGTTGGAACCGCCCTGCGACGACGATCGGTATCTTCGGGTGCTGGATGAGGCGCTTAAGGCGGTGCGCAAATTCCGCCCGCGCTACCTGGTCGTGTCCCTGGGGTTCGACATCATGAAGGGCGACCCCACGGGCAGCTTCGACGTCACGCCGGACGGGCTGGAACGCATCGCCCGCGCCATCGCCGAACTCGGCCTGCCGACCCTGATCGTCCAGGAAGGCGGCTATGCCGTGCGCAACCTGCGTGTCGGCGCCAACCGCTTTTTCGGGACCCTGGCGGCAAACTGGTTCCGGGGGTAGGGCGTCGGCCGAGGCATGAAGATCGCTCGGGGCGGCGGCACTCCCGCCGCCCCGATGATCGGACGGGCTCAGGCGGCCTTATGCCATTCGAATTTTTTGAAGGGGGCGTCGACGGGTGTGTCGGCCAAGTGATTGGTGTAGTTGGACATCACTTTCTGCGCGACGCCCAGGACGACCTCGAGAATCTGGCGCTTGGTGAACCCGGCATCAAGAAATGCCTGCACCGTATCGTCGTCTACAACGCCGCGGTTGCGGACGACGCTGAGGGTGAACGTGCGCAAGGCTTCCAGGCGCGGATCGGGCAAGGGCGTGTTGTTGCGCAGGGCGTCCGTAATGTCGTCGGCGACGCCCATGCTCTTGGCGATGCCGGTATGGGCGGGTACGCAATAATGGCAATCGTGTTCCACGTTGATCGCCTGCCAGACGACGGTCAGTTCGTCGTTGTCGAAACTGGAGGCCTGAAACAGATTGTGGGTCACCTGATAGGCCTCCAGCAGGCCGGGGGCTTCGGCCATCACGGCGTGGAGGCCCGGCACCATCCCGAACGATTTCCGGGATTTGGCGAGCAGCGGCTTGCTCGCTTCGGGGGCGGTGGTTTCGTCATGCAGTTCGAAGGTGGCCATTGGGCGGCTCCTGATTTCATGTTTGGGAAGGGCACCATCAAGTGGGTGCAATGAGACGGAACTCATTTGAGTGATCGCTAAATATCTGTTATTGAGTAAGTGCTCAATGCGCAATTTTAGTGATCACTCAAATGTGATTGCCGACCCCGTCGCCGACACGCGACATTTTGGAAACGTCAGTTATCGTGAACACCATGAAACGTGCCCGCCCCTATGACCGCGATACCGCCCTTGCCGCCGCCGAGATGCTGTTCTGGACGAAGGGCTACCATGCGACGTCCCTGAAGGACCTGGAAATGGCGCTTCGGATGAAGCCGGGCAGCATCTATGCGGCCTTTTCAAGCAAGCAAGCGTTGTTCTGCCTGGCCCTGGATCGCTATTTCGAGCGCATGTCGGATGAATTCCGCAAGGAAATCGCACAAGCGGAGACTCCGCTTCAGGCGCTTTCGGGCCATCTCCGCAAGCTTGGAAAGCGCCCGACCGATGACCCGCAGCATCGCGCCTGCATGCTGGTCAAGACGGTGTTGGATGCGACGCCCGAGGAAACGGCCATTGCCGAGCATGCGCGCAACTATCTGGACCAGTTCAGATTGGAATTTGCGCGGGTGTTCGAGCGCGCCAAGGCTTTGGGGGAACTGCCCGAAGATGCCGATTGCGCGCGTCTTGCCCATCGATACCAGACGAATGTCATGGCGATCAAAAATGAAATGCACCGCGGGACCGATCAGTCGGCCATCGCGGCCCTGGCCGAAGATATGGCGGCGGACCTGGATAACCTGGACCCCAGGCGATCGGCGGCCTGATTTTCTGATACGGCGGGTCCGCCTCGGGGCCGAGCCTTCACGATACAAAAGGAGTTGTTCATGTCCCGCGATACGGTGTTGTTCGATATCAACGAAACGGTTCTCGATCTGGCGTCGCTGAAGCCGGCGTTCGAGGCCGCTTTTCAGGATTCAGGCGTCCTCGTCACCTGGTTCGCCATGTTGCTGCAAACGTCGACGGTCTGTGCGCTGACCGGTGTGCAAACGGGATTCGCCAATCTGGCGGGCATCACGCTGGATGCGCTGGCCGCCCGTCGCGGCATCGTTCTGTCCGACGACAAGCGGGCCGACCTTCTTAAGGGCTTCGGCGGCCTGAAGCCTCATCCGGATATCAAGCCGGCCCTGGCGCGCCTTCGCGCCGCCGGATATCGGACCGTGGCGTTTTCCAATTCCTCGCTCGATCTGGTTACCAACCAGATCACGAATGCCGGATTGCGCGATGCGTTTGACGACGTCGTCTCCGTCGAGAAAACGGGCAGTTTCAAGCCCGATCCGAAGGTTTACCGTTTCGTCGCGGATCACCTTGAACGCCCCTTGCCCGACCTGCGCCTTGTCGCGACGCACGACTGGGATACGCACGGCGCCATGAGCGTCGGCCTGCAGGCGGCGTATATCGACCGCACGGGCGCACCCTATCATCCGCTCTACCGGAAGCCGGACGTGATCGGGACGGACATGACCGATGTGGTGGAGCAGATCATCCGTACCGACAAGGCGGATGGCTAGGCACCGGGCGCCTTCGCGAAAGACCGACTTCACACCATCCGATCGACCGGCCGGCTCGTTGAGTCCCCTGATTGTCGGGCCGCTACGGCCGAATTGTTTTTCCTGTTCCCCCGATTTCCGGGCGTATGGGGCGTCGCGTTCTTGACACAAGTCAAGGCGGTGCCCGTCGCGCTGTCCTAACGTCTGGTTGCGACGCAGAAAATTCCATGTCGCGGTCGATGAACAAGTAAATTCCAACGTCGGAGTTGAAAATGGAAAAGACCCCTGGAATTCGGTCCACCGTCTCCCGAAGAAACTTTCTGTCAGGCACCGCAACTGTCGGCGGCGGGCTGTTGGCCATGGAAATGGCCAGTAATCCGGCCCATGCGGCCGCCCCTAAGTCTCCCAAGGCATCAGCTCCCTTGTCGGAGAAGCAGATTGCCGCCCTGCCGCGGGTAAAACAGGAAATGGTCGCGCCGCCGTTTCTGCCCAAGCACGAGCAGGTGGCGACCGGTGGCCCGAAGGTTGTCGAGGTCCGGCTGGACATCGAAGAAAAGAAGATGGTGCTGGACGACGAAGGGGCTGAAATCTGGGCGTTGACCTTCAACGGATCCGTTCCCGGCCCGATGATCGTCGTCCATCAGGACGACTATGTGGAACTGACCCTGGTCAACCCCGAAACCAGCGCCATGGAACACAACATCGATTTCCATGCCTCGACAGGGGCGCTCGGTGGTGGCGGGTTGACCCATGTGTCGCCGGGCGAAGAAGCTGTGCTGCGGTTCCGGGCGACGAAGCCCGGGGTGTTCGTCTACCACTGCGCGCCGGGCGGGGCGATGATCCCCTATCACGTCTGCCACGGCATGAACGGTGCGATCATGGTTTTGCCGCGTGACGGCCTCAAGGCTGCTGACGGCACGCCCATTCGCTATGACCGCGCCTACTATATCGGCGAACAGGATTACTACCTCGCCAAGGACGAGCACGACGAATACATCAAATACGAAACGGCCGGCGAGGATTACGCCGATTCATTGAAGGTCATGGCGACCTTGACCCCCAGCCACGTCGTGTTCAATGGCGCCGTCGGCGCCCTGCTCGGCGAAGGCACGCTCAAGGCCAGCGTCGGCGAATCGGTCTTGATGGTTCATTCCCAGGCCAACCGGGACACCCGGCCGCATTTGATCGGCGGCCATGGGGATTATGTCTGGTCGACCGGGTCGTTCACGGACCCGCCCCAGACGGGATTGGAAACCTGGTTCATCGCCGGGGGCGCAGCCGGTTGCGCGATCTATACGTTCCGGCAGCCAGGCATCTATGCCTATGTGAACCACAATTTGATCGAGGCCGTTCTTAAAGGTGCGTCGGCGCATTTCGAAGTCGATGGCGAATGGAACGACGACCTGATGAAGCAGGTCCGCAAGCCCAGCCAGATCAAAAAATAGCTCGTGAACCACACCCCTAACCCCATCTCAATTGGGGGGTCAGGATCAGGAGAGTGTCGTGAAGATTGCACATGCGTTTTCCATCTGGATGGCCTTGGCCATCGGTTTGGCGGCATCGGGTGCCTCGGCGGCGGATGATGTCGAAAACGGCAAGAAGATCGCCAAGAAATGTACGGCCTGCCACACCCTGAACAAGGGCGGGAAGAACCGGCTTGGCCCCAACCTGTTCGGCGTACTCGGCAAGCCGGCCGGCCACGTCAAGGATTACAAGTATTCCAAGGCCCTATTGGATTCGGGCATCGTTTGGGACGAAGCCAACTTCATGGCGTTCATCGACAATCCGAAGAAAACGATCAAGGGCACCAAGATGAGCTTCGCCGGGATCAAGAAACCGGCGCAGCGGGCGGAGCTTCTCGCTTATTTCAAGACCCTGACGGATGCAGCAGCGCCCAAGGAAACGGCCGGCAACGCCGAGGACGGATTGGTCGCGGCGAAAAAGCACTGCATCGTCTGCCATTCCTTCGAGAAAGGCGGCCGGGTGGTGTTCGGCCCGACCCTGTTCGACATCTACGGCAAGCCGGCTGCGTCCATCCCGGGGTATGAGTATTCGACCGCGATGAAGAACTCAGGCCTGACGTGGAACGATAAGAACCTTCTGGAATTCCTGTCCAACCCCGGGCGGTTCCTGCCCGGGACCACGGCGCGGTTCCCCGGTCTGAAAAGCGCCCAGGAAAAGGCCGACATTCTCGCCTATCTGAAAACCCTGAAATAGGGGAGGCGGATCAAGGGGGTGACATGCGCAACCGAGCGGTCTTCGCTGTCCTCCTGGCCGGGATTGCCGCGGTCGCGTTGATCGTTGCCTGGCCCGCCGTCGGCCCGAAGGCGCCAAAGCGGACCCTGGCCGGATTGGAGCTGACCAAGGTCGTTCCGGGCCACTACAACCTGACGATCCTGGTCCCCAATTCCTTCGGCCGGAAGTATCATTCCAAGCCCGTGGCCATCCGCCGACCGTTCGAGATCAGCCGGCACGAGATCACCATCGATCAGTGGGACCTTTGCCATGCCGAGGGCGGTTGCCCGCGCGAAGCCAAACGGCGGCCCTATCAGACCGGCGACCATCCGGTGACGCGGGTTTCCTGGCTCGATGCCGTCCTGTTCACCCGCTGGCTGTCGAAAATCACCGGGGAAAGCTATCGCCTGCCGACGGAAGAAGAATGGGCCTATGTCGCCTTCGCCGGGCAGGACGTGTCCAAAGACACGATCGAAGATCTGATAACCCAGCGGCAGATGATCCGGACGGCGACATTCACCACCTTCCGGCCGACCCGCGCGGTCGGCGGTAACGGGGAAAACCCCTGGTCGATCGCCGATATGACCGGGTCCGTCTGGGAATGGACCCTGACCTGCTGGTTTTCTTCGGACGAGGAAAACCGCCGACCGTGGACGATCGACCAACTCAGTGATCCGGAGCTGTGCGCCAACCGCGTGGTCCAGGGCGACGAACGGGCCCACGTGCCGTTCTTCGTCGACAAGGTGTATTCGGGCGGCTGCGGCACCGGCAGCCCGGTCGACCACATCGGCTTCCGCGTCGTCAAAGACACGGGCACGGGCAAGGCGTTGTTCTGATGCCCTACGGCGTCGGGTCGTTGAGGTTGTCCAGCGGATAGATCGGCCGCCGCACGTTCTTGAAATCCAGCTTGGAATAGTCGGAACCGCATACCCCTGATCCCGCGCATTCGATGACCTGTTTCGCCAGGCGTCCGAACCCGGCGCGGTAATGGATGCGGCTTTTCAGCATCAGGAAGGTCTTTTCCTCGGGATCGATGCCGAGCGACGTAAAGCAGGCCGTGTCGTTGGGTTCCTGCTGTCGCGAGATCACGCAGATCTGGACACGGCCCGTGTCGAGCACGCCCGAGGGGCCCATGTCCATGGTCACGCCGCGGGACGCCGGGCCCTTGTTCTTGTAGATGCCGTCGGTCAGCACCTTGACCCGTCCGGTCACTTTCAGCGGCTTGCCCGTCTCGCCGATGGCCGGCATGTCGACCTTGCCGCCGAGGTCCAGGGTGACCTCGGCCCCGATGCCGGCCTGGGTCATTTTCTGCACAGCCGCCGGATCACAGATCGCGAAGGCCGCGACATCGTCCAGCCCGGCCTCCAAAATCGCGCCCAGCACGGTCATGGTGTCCTGCGTGCCGCCGGAGGACGCGTTGTCGTAATGGTCCAGCAGGACGACCGGACCCGCGCCCTTTTTGATTTCCTTGGCGCGGGTGATGGACCTTTCCAGAGGTTCGATCTCGTAGACGAAGGCCTTGCGCTCGTTCCAGGCGAAATCCAGAAGCTCGTCGCGGAACTTTTCGGCCAGGGCCTTGTCCCCGTCCGTCACCACCACGGCGGATACCCCGGCATTATGGATATCCGCATGGGGAAAGCCCGTGAACAGGGTCGCGGCCAAGGCTCCTTCCTTTTCCATGCGCCGGGTCATTTCCTGCAGGTCCTTGTTGGGGAAATTGTCCGAGCCCTGGCGCATGACGTGCGGCAGCATGGGGCGGTTGCCCCAGGCGACCGTCGGCTGGGCCTCGCCCCGCAGCAGGGCATAGACGGGCCGCCCGGCGCGCTGCGCGGTTTCATAAAGGTCCGTGTGGGGATAGGTCTGATAGCCCGCAAGGCTGGTCACGTTTTCCGCCAGCTCGGGATAAAGGTTGGTGTGCATGTCCAGCGCCACGGCGATGGGCAGATCGGGGGCGATGGCGCGGATTTGCTTGATCAGGCTGCCCTCGCCGTCTTCCCGGCTGTCGGTGACCATGGCGCCATGCAGGTCGAGGAACAGGGCGTCGCATCCCGCCTTCACGGCGCTCAGGATACGCTCGGCCATGTAGTCGAAGGCATCGTCGGCCACGGGGCCGGACGGCCAGGCGTTGGCGGCAATGGGAATGACGATCTCGGCCCCGGCTTCTTCCGCCAGGTCGATGAAGCCGCCCGTGCCGCTGCCGGTTCCCTTGAAGGCCTTATAGGCCGCGTCGCCTTCGTAGGGCATGGGGGTGGAGCGGGCGAAGCGTTCGATCGGCGTCGGCACCGGCGAAAAGGTGTTGGTTTCGTGCTTCATCATGGCAATGACGACGCGCATGGGTTGGGTCCTCCGGTGGGGTCGACGGGAACGGACAGCTTAGACCGGCCCGGCGGATTTTCAATGACGCGTGGCCGAACTCCGCGCTAGCCTTCGGTCAAAGACCTCTAAGAAACGGAACCATCCAGATGACATACCAGCATATTGACGTTCGCCCCATCGCCGGCGCCTTGGGCGCCGAAATCCACGGCGTTGATTTCTCTCGGGACCTTGCCGACGAGGTGGTGGCCGAAATTCGCCGGGCTTGGCTCGACCACCTCGTGGTGTTCTTTCGCGGCCAATCCCTGACCCCGGCGCAGCAGCTTGCCGCCGCCAAGCGGTTCGGGGAGCCCGTGGAATACCCCTTCGTTCAGGGCCTGCCCGACTTTCCGGTCATCACGCCGATCGTCAAACTGCCCCATGAAAAGGTGAATTTCGGCGGCCTGTGGCATACGGACACGACCTATCAGCCGCGCCCGCCCATGGCGACCATGCTCTACGCGCTGGAACTGCCGCCCTATGGCGGCGACACCATGTTCGCCAGCATGTACATGGCCTATGAGACGTTATCGGACGGGATGAAGGATTTGCTGGCGCCGCTGACCGGGGTGTTCCGCTCCGACAAGAAACGGGTTTCGGACACTCGCGCCGCGCGGGTCGCCGACGCGCCGAAGGAAGACGTCTCCAAGCCCAAGATCGCCGAACATCCGATCATCCGCGTCCATCCGGAAACCGGGCGCAAGGCGCTCTATGTCAGCCTCGCCCATACGACCAATTTCAAGGGCTGGACCGAGGCGGAAAGCGCGCCCTTGCTGAACTACCTGTTCGAACATCAGACGCGGCCCGAATTCACCTGCCGCTTCCGCTGGGAGCCGGGCTCCATCGCGCTGTGGGACAACCGCTGCGCCCTGCACAACCCGATCAACGACTACCACGGCCACAAACGCGTCCTGCACCGCATCACCTTCGCCGGCGACGCGCCGAAGGGGTAGGTGGGGAGAGTGAGGTTGAATATCTACGTCTAGCCAAGCTCCGCAATATGGCCACGCATGATACCAGGGGAGGGAGCTCCAATCCCGGCCTTAGAAGGTGTTGCTGCTCCTGTAGTAGTTAAAGGTTTCCGGGTTAGGGCCTGAACGCCCAGGGGCAGGTAGTGAAGGTAACCGTTTCTTTATCATGCGTTCTCAGGTCATCTGTTCAAGATTATACAAGCACGCTATTCTCTACGAATGAGTGTAATGGATATTTTGACCGAGGATTTCCTGGTCGAGCTACCCGACGACCCGCGTGCGGCATTCGGGATGGTGCTGCGTCGTGCAGACACTTACGTCTCCGAAGCCCTCCAGGCTTTAGACGAGAGTGAAGGGAACGGTTGGTATAGCTATGTGACGGCACAACACACAGCGATGAATACCATTATTGCTGTAGCGAAGCGTTATGACATCGAGCCATTCGCGAGCATGGCCGTGCCACCACGGAAGGGCTTCGATTCCGATCAGTTCACCGAATTTAAGGTCCAACTAGATCATTACGCTGCGCAATTGGTACTTGATAACAGTATCCGCGGGAAGCGTGATGCGGTCGAAATTGATGCGAAGGTTAAGGACCGCCTTCGCCAACACATATACGGTATCAAGACCCTGATTGATCAGGCGGAAATGCCGGAACCTAGACGTGCGCTTCTGCACAAGCGTATAGCTGCCTTTGAGGCGGCGCTTGAAAAGCCACGTGTAAACGTGGTGATGCTTGCCGGGGTGATGGTGATGATCTTGGCTGGGGCTGCCAATATTAGCCAGCTCGTCGATAGCCCGGCGATGAATAAGCTGGTAGCGACAATTATGGCGACGATTGGTGAAGCGAAGGCTATCGATGAAGAGAAACGAGATCTGCCGCCGGTCCAATCGCCAAAACCTCTCTTGCCACCTCGCCCAAACGACATTACCGCAGATTCGAAAGAGCGAGAGGGCACGTCTTCTACTGGTTTGGATGACGATATCCCGTTCTAGCTCGGACACATTTCCGCTTCTGGGCCTCATCAAAAGTCGAAACGATGAGAGAGTTGGAACGATGAGAGAGTTGGAACGTAAAGCGGATATCAAACGTTCAGCAAAATTCATCCCCTTCAGGTCACTTGGGGCATCCCGCCCCCCAGCGATTACCCCGGCTTGGTGCCGACGATCAGCCGGGTCAGGCCCGGGACCATTTCGTGTTCCTGGATGTCGGTGAAGCCGACCTCTGCCATGCGGGCGGTCAGCCAACCCGGGGTGACCGAGCGGGCTTCGGGCGTGAAGGCCATGTGCTGAAGTTGCCAAAGGGCGGCCATGGGCGGGCCCTGGCGGTCGTCGTCGACCATGAAATCGTGGACCATGAAGCGCCCGCCGGGAGCTAGGCTGTCGAAGGCGTCGGAGACCATGCGCGGCAGCTCGCCGCCGGGGATGCCGGAAAACAGATAGGACATGAGGATCGCGTCCTGCTCCGTCGGCCAGGCGATTTCCAGCGCGTTGCCGGGGATGTAGCGCACCCGGTCGACCATCCCGGCCTCGGTAATGAAGCGCCAGCCCAGTTCGGACACGTTGGGGAAATCGATGATGGTGGCGGTCATCTCCGGATTGGCTTCGAGCAGGCGGATGGTCATGGCCCCGGTGCCGCCGGCGATATCCAGCAATGACTTGGCGCCCTTGAGGTCGACCAGCCGGGCGAGCGTCTTGCCCGGGCCGAGGGAGCCCGCGTGCTGGGCCTCGGAATAGATCGCGGCCTGTTTCGGGTCGGCCATCCAATGCTGATAGCTGTCGACCGCGTCCGGATCGAGGGAACCGTCCATGACCTCGTTCAGCTGCTGCAGGAACGGGTACATCTGGCGGTCGATCTGATAGCGCAGATAGTCGCCGAAATCGTATTTGGCGTCGCGCGACAGGAAGGCCGCCGCCCCCGGCGAGTTGGTATAGATTTCGTCGTCGGAGCGGTCGACCAGGCCGACGCTGGTCAAGGCCGTCATCAGAGTGGTGATGCGGTTGGTGGGAATTCCGGTTTTTTGGGCGATCTCGGCCGAAGTTTTCGGCCCGTCGGCCAGCACCGTGAACACGTCCACATGGAGGGCTGCGAACAGCGCCTTCGATGCCATAAACCCGAAGGCAAGTTTTGATACGTCCTCAGCCGTTTCCACCAGGCGTCCATCCATGGGGTGCCGTCTCCAATCCTGATTGTGTGTTGATCGATGGCGCGCACCCTAACACGCGTTTCCGCAATGTCCAAAATCGGACCCTTTCGGGCCGACCCGGCGCGCGGTTCCTAGGGCTGGCGGTCAGTCGGCCGCTTTGCGATAGGGCGCCAGGAAATCGCGGAACCGGCGCGCGACCTCGGGCGGGCTCACGGTCGGGCGGCCCAGTTCCTTCATGGATCCGGGGGCGATCTTCATATGGATCAGGTGCGGGCCGGGAGTCTTGAGCGCTTCCGTGACCGCCTGCTTCAGGCCGTCCAGGCTGTCGACTTCCCAGCCGGCGGCATAGCCGCAGGCCTGGGCGACGCGGGCGAAGCGCACGGCGGGGGCGGTGGTCGGCTGGCCGCCCGTGGAATCGTAGGTGCCGTTGTCGAACACCATGTGGATCAGGTTCGTGGGCGCCATGGACCCGATGGTTGCAAGCGACCCCAGCTTCATCAGGGCCGCCCCGTCACCGTCGAACACGACGATGGGCGAGGTGACGTTGAGTGCCGCTCCCAGCCCCATGCCGGCGGCCCCGCCCATGGAGCCGACCTGATAGAGGTGCTGTTTGCGGTCTTCGATGGTGAACAACTCGCGCCCGCATTTGCCTGTGGTGGCGATGATGCCGGCGTCGTCGGGCAGGACCTCCAGCACGGCCTCCATGGCGCGCATGCGCCCCGGCAGGCCGTCGCCGGTGAACAGATCCGTCACCGGGCCCATGTCGGGGGCGGGCAGGGGCGTGGCGTCCAGGCCGTCGTCCTTGACGCTGCCCTTTTCCATGATGAAGGCGAAGGGCAGGTTTTCCGCGTCCATGTAGCTTTGGGCGACCGTGAGGGCCGGGGTGACGGCTTGCGCCTCCGTCGGGAAGGGCAGATGGGGGATGCGGATGACGTCGAGCAGGTCCGGCGTGATCTCACCCATGACCTCGTGCTGGGGTTCGTCCTTCAACCCGGGCCCGCCCCGCCAGGTGGTCACCACCAAGGACGGGATGCGGAACGGATGGTTCAAGGACGTCAGCGGATTGACGGCGTTGCCCAGGCCGGAGTTCTGGAACATCACCACCGTGCCGCGCCCGGCCAACCAGGCGCCGGAGGCGATCGCCACGGCCTCGCCCTCGCTGGCCGCCGGCACGTAGTCGAGCCGCGCATTGCCGCCCCCGGTGGCGCCGCCGACCACCTTGTTGATCAGGGGGGTGAGGAACGAACAGGGCACGCCTGTGAAGAAGTCGAAGCCGCGCGCGCGCAGCGGGGTCAGAAAGTCGTCGGCGTCGATCATGGCGGGGCTCCGGGGCCAAAAGTCTGAAACCAGTTCCTTCTCCCTTAAGGGAGAGGGCAGTGAGGCTCAAGCTCGTTAGGGTTCTAGCGGCAGTGGGTGAGGGGGATTTTCGACCGAACCACCCCCTCACCCCGGCCCTCTCCCCCGGAGCGGGGGAGAGGGAGGGTGGGAGATAGTCGTGGTTTTTTACAGGAACAGCTTTGCCTGGTTCAGGTCGGCGGCCTGATCGATGTCCATCCATTGTCCGGCCACGTAGGCCACGGAAATCTCGTGCCCCTTGGCGACCAGGCGGGAGAACAGCGCGGGCAGGCCTGCCTTGGTCAGGCCCTCGGCCTGCATGGCGTCGATTTCGCCGCGCAGGATGTCCGCACCCGTTTCCGTGACGCGGGCCAGACCGACCCATTCGCCCGAAATGCGGTCCTCGGCGATGTCCGGGCCCATGGCGGTCAGGGTCACGGGCGCGTCCTCGTCCATGAAGTCGGCGGCGAAGGGCAGGGAGCAGTCGGCGAAATCGCGCACCCAGTCGGGCTGGGCGTCGTCGCCCTGGTGTTCTTCGCCGCGCGTCCGCCACTGGCCGTCGACC